>CAZLEO010000014.1:0-58882 GCA_964558555.1 uncultured Rickettsiales bacterium
ATGCCCTGGGTGAAGCTGGCGCCCACGGCGACCACCGATTCGAAGGCCGGATCCCGCGGCGGGGCGTACGTGAAGGCCTCGACCAGGGGGACGCCGGCGTCCGCGGTCTCGAGCACCACGTCCACGGGGCCGGCCTCGGGGTTGCCCTGCACGATCACGGACACGGCGCGGTCGTCCACGAGCTGGATGTCGTAGGCGGCGATCTCGCCGAAGCGCACCGCAATGACGTCCGCGGCCAGGGGGGCCTCGTCGGTCCAGCTCACCTGAACCGGGTAGTACCCGGACATGGAGCCGGCGGCCGGCGTCAGCTCGAAGGTCTCGCCCGGTTGTTCCTCGGAGGACGGGGACTCGCACCCCAGCGCGAGGACCACCAGCAGGGCCCAGGCGAGGGTGCGTGTTCGTGTGAGGACGGTCGTGTCGGTCTCGGTCATGGTGCTCACCCCGGGGCACCATATCAGAGGCGCTGGCGCAGGACCTCCGCAACCGCGGGGGCCGCGGCCTCGCCGATGATGGCGTTGCCCAGCGCGGTGGCGTGGATGGTGTCCCAGTAGTAGTCCGACCCCACCGGGGCGTCGCCCGCGTGCTGCTGCAGCAGCGGTAGGGGATCCACCACGGTCATGCCGGTGCGCGCGGCGGCCCGCCCCACGGCCTCGCGGGCATGGGACGGGTAGCACACCTGCACTTCGGGGGCGGCCCCTGCTGCGGAGCCCTCGCCGCACAGATCCTCGTTCTGGGCCTGCAGCACGAACACCATGTCCACCCCGGCCTCGCGGGCGTCGCGGTGGCACTGCACGAGGTTCGCCTCGAGGTTGCGGCCCACCAGGGGCAGCATGCGAAGCCGCTGATCGTCGTCCGGAGCCCACCCCTCGGCCAGGTGCATGGAGTCCGGCGCCGCGGTCCTCGTGGGCAGGACCCGCGCCATCAGCTCCACCACGCGCGACCGCGTCAGCACCATCTGCAGCACGAACCGCGGCGTGGACCAGCCGGCGTAGCGCGTCAGGCGCGGCAGGTGGACGAAGTCGTTGTAGCCCAGCGACACCACCACCAGGTCCGCGTCCAGCTCGAGGGCCTCGCGCACGTGGTGGATCACCGAGTCGCTGGTGGTGCCGCCGAACCCGCAGTTGATCACCTCGAGGTCGTCCGTGCCCAGGGAGGACCGCAGCCGCCGGCCCAGCACCGCGGGCCACGCCTCGTCGGCGAGGTAGTTGCTGCCGTGCACGGACGACGCCCCGTGGGCGAACACGCGCAGGGCGTTGGGGGACTTGTCTTGCTCGAACACGCGGTAGCGGATGTCCCGCCCGTGGGTGACCAGGTGGTCGCGGCCATCGAGCTCGTGGGCCTGGAAGAGCCGGGCCGCGGTCCGTCCCGGATCGAAGGCCGCGGAGTGGGTGGCCTGGGGATCGACCCCGGCGAGGGTCAGCGCGGCCTCGGCCAGCAGCAGCAGGGCGGGCGCGAAGGCCACGGCAGCGATGCGGTAGGTGGCCTTGCGGCGCACGAACGATCGCCTGGCCCAGCTCCACCAACCCAGCACCAGCGCCGCGGCCGCGACCGCCAGGACGAGCACGCGCAGCCACGGCGTGCGGCGCGGCGCCTCGAGCAGGGGGCTGGCGTCGAAGGGACCGGCGGACACGGGTCCGGCGAACGGGTAGGTCCGACCCGAGCGGATGACCCGCTGGGCCGCGGACAGGGGCGGCACCGACGGCAGGGCGTCGGTGATCGCCACCACGCGCGCGTCCTCGCACCCACCTGCCTGGGCGCAGGCCGGCGCGAGCAGCGCGTGGGCCGAGGAGAGCTCCTCGCGGGAGAAGCCCCGCTGCCACACCACCTCCTCGGCGAGGGCGGCCTCCTCGTCGGACCCGGACGCGAGCATGGCGGCCAGCAGCACCACCTCACACTCGCTGAGCAGGGCGAAGGCGTCGTCGCCGCTGTCGGTCTGCAGGAACACCAGCCCGTCGGCGCCGGCGTCCACGAGGCGGCTCAGCCACTGGGTCGCCTTCGCGTCCACGGCCTTGCCCGCCAGCGCCATCGCGCGCTGGCTGGCGCCCCCCTGGAGGCCGCCGAGCGGGTCCAGCCAGTTGTGGCGCAGCCGCCGGGCCACCAGCGGCGTCAGGGACGACAGGTCCGCCTCCTCGATGCCGCGCTTCACCGCGTCGTCGGGCAGGGCCTGCAGGCCGCGCAGCAGGGCCTCGAACACGTCCGGATCGTGGGCGGCCATGTCGAACTTGGACTGGACGAATGCGGTGAACATCAGCTCCGCGAACGCGGGATCGGCGCGGTCGGCGGCGATCTGCGCGCCCGCGATCCACGCGCCGCGGGGGGAACCGGGATCGAAGAGGACGGCCAGCTGATCCGCGGCCAGCACCACCTCCGGATCGGAGAGGCCGGCCACGGCCCTGCGCGTCACGTCCGGTGGTTGGGGGGAGGCGACGAGCTGCTGCAGCCAGCGCACGATCCGTGGGTCCTCGGCCGGCGGATCCTCGACGGGCTCCGCCGCGACCGGCAGACACGACAGGCACGCGGCGGCGAATCCCCAGACGATGGCCAGGCGGGTGTGCATGAATTCGAGACAGCTCCCGTCCAAGCATATATCGTGGCGACGGCTGGCGCAGGCGGTGGACGCCGCCCGGGAAGGAACTCGGACTCGATGGTCGCGACTCGCACCGGTACGTCGCTGCTGTACGCCGGGATCGCGGCCGCGCTGCTCGTCGCGGCAGGGGCGGGGTCCGGCTGCGCCCACCGCCGCGCGGCGCGGCTCGAGATCGCCCAGCTGGCCGACGACCACAACCTCACCCGGGCGCAGGTCCGGCAGAACCGGGCCGGGGTGGACGTGGCCCACGGCCTCGAGGGGTTCCTCGGCGCGGCGAGCCTCGAGGTGGGAGGCGAGACCTTCCGCCACGACTGCTCGGGCTTCGTCAACGCGGCCTACGCGGCGACGGGGCGATCCCTGGAGGGGCTCAACAGCGCGGCGCTGTACGACGCGGCCCGCAGCAACGGCGTGTTCCACAGGCGAAAAAAGCCGCTGCCCGGGGACGTGGCGTTCTTCGACAACACCCACGACCGCAACGGCAACCGCCGCCTGGACGACAAGCTGACCCACGTGGCCGTGGTGGAGAAGGTGGACGACGACGGCACCATCACCCTGGTGCACAAGGGGGGCAGCGGGGTCACCCGGATCGTGATGAACCTGCGCCACCGGCGGCTGGACCGCGACGACGACGGCCGCGAGCTCAACAGCCACCTGCGCGGGAAGACCCAGCGCGACCGGCGGCGCACTCGATACCTGGCCGGTCAGCTTTGGCGGGGCTTCGGCTCCCTGTGGCGGCTACCCGAGGACGTGTTGGAGGAACCATGAGACGAGCTCCCTGGCTCGCCCTGCTGCTGCTGGCCCCGCTGGCCTGCACGTCGGCCGACGACGACGACAGCACGTCGCCCGGCGACGACGACGACAGCGCGACGACCGACGACGACGACGACGACACCGGGCCCGTGTGGGACGGCTGCCGGGCCGAGGCCCAGGCCGCGGATCGGGACCGGCTGCTGGTGGTGTCGCTGCCCTACGGATCGGGCGCCGAGCAGGCGTCCACCTGGGCGGCGATGACCCTGTCGGCCGATGGAGAGCTCACCGACGACGGCGTCCGCTTCGAGATGGGGCGGGCCACGTTCGGCCGGGTGGCGTTCACCCCGGACGGCGAGGTGGGGATCGCGGTGCAGGACGACGGATCGCTGGGGGTGTTCCTCGCCGGCGCGGTTGGCGACGTGACCGTGGTGCACGAGGCATTCAGCGGTGATTTCTACGCCTCCTCCGTCACGGTCGAGCCCAGCGGCGAGCGCGCCTGGATCGTGGACGGCAACTGGGCCGAGAACGGCGGCGGCGTCTACGAGGTGTCCATCGACTGCGAGGACGGCAGCCTGGGGCCGCCCCAGCTGCTGGCAGAGTCCAAGCTCGCCGCAGGCCTGTTGCTGGATCCCACGGTGATGGACCGCGCCGTGCTCGTGGCCCAGGAGGTCCCGGGCACCGCCTCGGGCGACGACGCCGCGCTGATGGCCTGGGGAGCCGGCGGCCAGACCCTCGCCGGTGTGGACGCCTTCGGCGACGACGAGGCCTGGGTCTCGTGTACCGCCGTCACCCCCGACGGCGCCTTCGCGCTGATGGGGGACAACTCCATGTTCAGCGGGCTGCCCAACCGCGTCGCCGTGGTCGGCCTGGACGCCGACGCGCTGCATCCGGTGCAGGTCCTCGAGGACATCGAGGACCCCATGGACCTCGTGGCGTCTCCGTTCCACGACGCCGCCCTGGTGGTCAGCGGTTATGGCGACGCGATCTTCCAGCTCGACCTCGACCCCCTGGCCGAGCCGCCCTACACCTACGCCGGCGAGCTCGACTACAGCGGCGCCCGGCCCGCCCTGCCCGCGGCCGCCGCCCTGGTGGATCGCGGATCGCTGCGCGGCCTGGTCCTGGTGGCCGAGAACCAGGGCGTCCGCGCGGTGAGGTTCCTCGGGGGAGGGGAGGTCGAGGACCTGGGCATGGCCGTGGAGGGGGATGGCTACGAGGCGATCACCGGCGCCATCGGCGTGGCGCCGTAGCAGCGTTCGTCTTTGGTCCCCTCGGAAACGACTTCCGGGCGGTTCCCCACCACCAAACCCCCGCAAACGATCCGCTTTCCGGATCAATGGACCAGGTCTTCTATCGTGACCGCCTGATTCGATCCGAAATCCGGATCGTTCGGGGAAGTCTGCTGTATCCGGGGGGCCGACCTCCCTTCAACCTTCAACCTTCAACCTTCAACCCATCAGATCTCGCAGGCCGCTGCGCGGTCGAAGTCCCAGCAGCCCAGATCCACGGTGGCCCCGGCAGGGACGTCCACGGCGTAGCTGTGCTCGACGCCGGGGCGCACGAGGCGGACGGTGTGGCGGCCGGCGGGGACCTCGAAGGTGGGGGTGCCGGTGGTGCCGAGGGGGCGGTCGTCCACCCAGACCTCGCTCCAGGGGCGGCTGTTGACCTTGAACCACCCGGGCCCGGCCGGGGGTGGTGCGATCTCCGGGGCGGCCTCGGTTGGAGGTTCCTCGGCAGGTCGCGACTCGACGGCCGTCGGCGGCTCGGCGGTGGGCGTTTCGGCCTCCTGCTCCACCGGGGCATCGGTCGGGGCTTCCATCTCGGTGGCCGGCTCTTCGACCGGGACCGCGGGCTCGACCGGCGTCGGCGGCAGCCACGCGCGCACCGCCACGACGCCGACGGCCGCGATCAGAGGCAGCAGCAGCAGGGCCCACAGCAGGCGCCGCCGGTCGGCCGGGTCTTCCTCTGCGGGGTCGGACTCCTCATCGGGGGTGCGCTCCCCTAGCTGGTCAGCGAAGGCGTCACAAAAGCGCTGCCACGGTGACGTGGCGGGATCCGGCTCCCGCACCACCGGCACCTCGGCGGTCACGACGGGCGACATGCGGCCGCTGCGGCGGCCCGGACGCAGCGGCAGTGTGGCCTCGGCCACGACCCCCAGCCGCTGGTGGCCCCCCAGGTCGAGCCACACGCGCCGCAGGGCGTCGCCCATGTCCGCGGCCGACGGGTAGCGATCCGCGGGATCACGGGCCAGGGCGCGGACCACGACCGGGTGCAGCGCCGGAGCCTCGTCGGCGAGGCGCGCCAGGGCGTCGCCCGTGTCCACGGTGAGCACCTTGTGCAGCAGCGGCTCCAGCGCCGCGGCGGTGAGCACCGGCTCGCCCGTGGCGGCCTCGCACAGCACCAGGCCCAGGCTGTACACGTCGAGCGCTGGCGTGAGGTCACCGTCGCCGGTGACCTGCTCGGGCGCCATGTACCGGGGCGTCCCCTTCACCTGCCCTGCAGCGGTGGTGAAGTAGGGGTTGATGGCGGCGCGTGCCACACCGAAGTCGCCGATGCGCACGGTGCCCGTGCGGTCCAGCAGCAGGTTGGCGGGCTTGAGGTCCCGGTGGATCAGCTGCATCGGGCGGCCGTCCCGGGTGGTGGCGCGGTGGGCGTGGTCGAGGCCGGCGCAGACCTGCACCCCCAGCTCGCACACGGCGTCCTGGGGCAGCACCACGCCGCGGCCCGCGCAGATGGACAGCACCTCGTGCAGGTTGACGCCGTCGATGTACTCCATGACCAGGAAGTAGCGGTCCCCCTCCTGGCCGAACTCGTGGATGGCCACGATGTTGGGGTGGTGCAGGTTCTCGCCCAGCAGCGCCTCGTTGACGAAGGTGCCGAGCTGGCGCGGGTCGTAGCCGGGGCGGTCCGAGGCCAGCACCTTGACGGCCACGGACTTGGTGAACCCCATGGCGCCGTGCAGGTCGGCCCGGTAGACCTCGCCGAAGGCGCCGCTGCCCAGCAGGCGGTCCACGCGGTAGCGGCCCAGGGTCTGCATGCGCGGCGGACTCACTCGCCCTGCAGGACGATGCGGTCCGGCTCCAACCGCAGGCGGGTGCGGCCGCGGCTCTTCTCGATGAAGAACGGATCGATGCCCTTGGCCGCGATCATGCGGCGGGTGTCGTAGATCACCTTGCCCAGGGCGGCGTTGTAGCGGGCCGCGGCGCCGGCCCGGCCCCACAGGGCCACGCGGAGGCGCTCGTCGTCCACCCATCCGCCGTCGAGCCCCTCGTCCAGGCCCAGCGTCACGCGGGCCAGCACGAACAGCAGCACGAAGCGGTTGGGCACGCCGGCGAAGGTGGCGGTGGCGCGGCCCGAGGTGATCTCGATGGTGCCGTCGCCGGGGCGGTCGTGGACCAGGCGCAGCGACAGGTCGTAGGCGCGGCTGCGGGTGCGCTCGGGCACGGTGCTGGTGATGTGGCCGCCGCTGTCGTCGAGGTAGCGCAGCTGCACGCTGCCGAGGACGAACGTCTGGTCGGGGCCGAGGGGGACCGGCTCGGCGTCCTCGGCCATGGGGATGAGGGAGCGCGCGCCGTCCTCGAGCACGATCACCGCCTCCACCTCGGCCAGCCCCTCGATGCGCAGGTCGGCGCCGTCGGACGAGCCGATGACGAAGCGATCCTCGCCCACCGGGTAGCTCAGGCCGCTGGCCGCCACCTGGACGCGGGCCAGGGACGAGGGCGCGGACCCGGCGTTGTCCAGGCTCAGCACCTCCCACTCGGAGTCGGGGCCGAAGCGGACCGACTCGCCCACCCGCAGGCGGGTCCAGCCGAGGATGCGCCGGCCCTTCACGCGGGTGCCGTTGGTGGAGCCGAGGTCGCGCACGTGCAGGTCGCCGCCGCGGACCTCGAGCACGGCGTGGTCGCTGGAGACCGTGTCCAGATCGATGTGCAGGTCGTTGCCCTCGGCGCGGCCCACGCGCAGGCGCGAGGCAAAGGCCACGGTCTCGCCGGTGGTGGAGCGGATGGAGGGCATGGGTCGAGTATGAGCCAAGCACCCCAGGTGCGCTACCATGGGGGTCTCCAACTCTGGGGGTGCGATGACACGAACACTGCTCGTCATGGGATTCGCCCTGATGGTGGCCGGCGCGGCCTCGGCTGCGCCCCAGGCGCGGCTGGTGGTGGATCTGCCCGGGGACTCGGATCCCGACGCCACGATCGAACACCTCAAGGGGGCCTTCGGCGATCGCTACGACGCCCACGTCGCAGACGTGACCGGCGCCCTGGACCGGGGCTTCGGTCCCTGGGCGGTGCTGCCGCCCGCCGAGATCGGGCCGTGTGACGCCGATCCCGTGGGCCTCGAGGAGATCCAGGCCACGGTGAACAGCGCCGAGGGGCTGATGCAGGCGCTGGAGTACGACCAGGCCCTCGAGCAGCTGGAGGCCCTCGAGGGCCAGCTGTGTGGGATCTCCGAGCCGGTCCCGGCCGAGACGCTGGCGCGGGTGCCGTTCCTGCGCGGGGTCATCCACTACTACGCCGAGCACCCGGCGGCCGCCCGCGACGCCTTCGCCGCCGCAGTGCTGCGGCAGCCGGAGATGGAGTGGGACGCCACCTACCCGCCGGACCCGCAGCAGGTGTTCCTGGACGGGGTGGCGGACGCGTACCGCTCCGATCGTATCGCCCTGCGCCTCGACTCCGCGGATCGCCCCGAGACGCTGCTGGTCAACGGCGCGACCGTGGACCCGGCGGTGGGCGAGGTGGAGCTGCTGGGCACGGAGCACATCCTCCAGTTCGGCGCGGGCGAACAGGTCGTCACCATGGTGCTGCAAACCGGCGACACCGAAGAGGTGCGGCTGGTCGGTTCGAGTTACATCGCCGCGGGCCTGGCCATGGACATGGAGAGCCCCCAGGGCGCGGCAGCCTTTGCGGTGCTCGCCGACGCCGCCGAGGGGGCCGGCTACCGGGAGGTGGTGGTCCTCGACGCCCCGGACGCGGCCGTCGCATGGCAATACGACGACATCGATCGCACCTGGACCTCGGTGTCGCTGGTGCTGAGCAAGACCCTGGCCGAGGGGCGGAAGGTCAGCTCCATCGGCGGCGTGCTCATCGGCGCGGGCGCGGCCGTGGCCGTGGCCGGCACCGTCATCGGCGCGCGCAACTACACCGACGGCATGGCGCTGCGACAGGACATGGAGGCGGATCCGGGGCTGTACGACCACAACCTGGACGAGTACGGCTCGTACCAGGCGGGCTCTGCCGCCGGATACCTGATGCTCGGGGTCGGGGTCGGCCTCGTCGGGGCCGGGATACCGCTGCTGATCAAGGGACAGAGCATCCAGAAAGGGGCGGTCGAGCCGCCCAAGGTGGCCCTGGCGCCCCTGGACGGGGGAGTGGCATTCGGCGTGAGTGGAGGGTTCTGAGATGCGCTTCACACACTTGCACGCCCTGTTCCTCGTCGTCCTGGCCGGCCTGGTCGTCGGCCCCGCCTGCCTGGGCGACTTCGATCGACCCGAACCCGAACCCGCGCACCAGCACCACGACTGGGACGAGGACGGCTACTGCGAGGCCGAGCCCTGCCCCGGCGGCGAGGGCGGGGACTGCGACGACGAGAACGCGCTGGTGTACCCCGGCGCGCCCCAGATCTGCGATAGCGCCCTGGACAACGACTGCGACGGCGAACCCGACCACGAGGAGGCGGACAACGACCTCGACGGCTACTCCCTGTGCGACGGGGACTGCGACGACACCGACGCCTTCCTCGACCTCGAGGACGCGGACGGGGACTCGGACACCACCTGCTCGGGCGACTGCGACGACACCGACGCGTTCCTCAACACCCTCGACGCGGACGCCGACGGCTTCATGACCTGCGACGACGGGTCGGGCGTGACGGATTGCGACGACTCGGACGGCGCGGTGTACCCCGGCGCGCCGGACGTGTGCGACGACGCGGAGGACAACGACTGCGATGGGATCCCGGACGACCAGGAGGTGGACGACGACGGCGACGGCTACACCGAGTGCGAGGGGGACTGCGACGACACCGACTCCGAGGTGAAACCCGGCGCCGTCGAGGTCTGCAATGGCGTGGACGACAACTGCGACGGCACCGTGGACGACGGCCTGGACCAGGACGCGGACGGCGACGGTTACTCGCCCTGTGAAGGGGATTGCGACGACGGCGATCCCATGCGGGGGCCCGGAGCGGCCGAACTGTGTGACGGCGAGGACAACGACTGCGACGAGGTCGTGGACGGCGCCGGATGTATCGCCTGCGACTTCGAGGTCGGCACCCAGTACTTCGACATCCAGCCGGCCATCGCCGCGGCCTTCTCCGGCGCGGTGATCTGCGTGCATCCAGACACGTACGTCGAGAACCTGGATCTTGACGGCAAGACGCTGCACCTGGTGGGCATCGCCGGCGCAGCGCAGACGATCGTGGACGGCAACGGCGCCGGCTCGGTGCTCAGCATCACCTCGGGTGAGGCCGGGGCGCGCATCGAGGGACTGACGCTGACCAACGGCGAGGGTTCGGACCACCGAGGCGGCGGTGTGACCATCGCCGCCGACGCCGTGGTGGAGATGGTGGGCGTCCACATCGTCGGCAACACCGCCGAGTACTCCGGCGGCGGGATCGACCTGCGCGGCGACGGCGGCACGCACCTGTACCTCGAGAACTCGGTGATCGCCGAGAATACCGTCACCTACGGCATCGGCACGGCCGGCGGCGGCGTGCGCATCGACGACGGCGTCACCGCCGAGTTCGTGGACGTGGAGATCCGCGACAACGAGGTGGTGCAGAACGGCGGCGGGATCTGGACGGAGGTCGGCTTCGACGCCCAGGGGCTGACCCTGTCGGGCAACCGCGCAGGCGATCTGGGGGGCGGACTCTACGCCACCGGCGGCACGATCTACGTCATGGACCTGGAGCTGACCGCGAACGAGTCCTCCAACTCCGGTGGCGGCGCGTACTTCAACAACAGCGTCGACGTCACCTTCGAGGGCGCGACCGTGGCCGACAACACCTCGGGCAGCAGCGGCGGCGGGCTGTTCCTGGTCAACTACGTGGACCTCTACGCGCTGAACACGACCTTTGCGGGCAACACCGCGGAGGGCAACGGCGGCGGCCTGTCGTCGGGCGGGGGCAGCGGCATGCTGCTCGACACCGTCGTGTTCGCCGGTAACACCGCCGAGATGGACGGCGGCGGGCTCCACCTGGGGGGCAGCGGCGTGGCCTCCCTCAGCCACGTCACCCTCGTGGGCAACCACGCTGACGACGTGGGCGGCGGGCTCATGTGGGATGCCGTCGCCTCACCGCCGACGCTTTCCAACTCGATCATCGCCGAGAACGAGGCGGGCATCTCCGGCGGCGGCCTGGCCGCGTCGGAGACCGACATGCTGCTCATGTACTGCAGCCTGTACGGCAACACCCCCGACGATTTCACCGGCATGAACGATCCCGTCGGTCAGAACGACAACGTCGGCGATGACCCGGCCTTCCTGGACATCGCCGACAGCGATCCCCTGCTGTGGGATCTGCACCTGGGCGCGACGAGCACCCTCATCGACGCGGGTAACCCGAACCTGCAGGACCCTGACGGCGGCGTCAGCGACATGGGCGCCTACAGCGGTCCCCGCGCGGGCCAGTGGGACCGGGACGACGACGGGTACGACGAGTGGTGGCAGCCCGGCGAGTACGACCCCGTCACCTACCCGGGAGACGGCTGGGACTGCAACGATCGCGACCCGCAGGTCCACGCCGACAGCGGCTGCTCCTGATCCCTACGAGCCGCAGGGCGAGCCTGTCGTGAAGTTCCAGCAGCCCACGTTGACCGTGGTGTCGGGCTGCACCTCCACCTGGTAGACCTTCTCCTGGTCCGTCTCCTGGCGGTACAGCCGGATGGTGTGCGGACCGGCCGGGACCTCGATGCTGGGCGCGCCGGTGCGGCCCAGATACGCGCCGTCCAGGTAGATGTGGGACCACGGCACGCTGTTGAGCTTGATGCGGCCCGTGCCCTCCACGACCTCCTGGGGCTCCTCGGCCGGCTCCGGCGTGGTGGGTTCGGCGGGGGTGGGGTCCTCCCGGACGGGCGGTGGCGCCGGGGTCGGGGCCTCGACGATCGGTTCGACGACGGGAGCGGGCGCCTCCGTGGGCTCCTCGGGGAGGGGAGGGGGCGTGGCCTCGGTCGCCTCGATGACCGCCTCTGTCGGCGGTTCGACGGGCTGCTCGGGCGCCTCCGGGGGACTGAACAGGCGCGGCGCGACCAGCGCGGCGACGACGACCAGCGCGAGCAGGACACCGGCGGCGGACGTCCAGGGCCACATCGGCCGCGGCGCTGGCGTGTCGACGAGGGTCTCCACCGACGGCTCGGCGGGCTGGGCGGTGATGCGCTGGGGCGGGGGGAGCTCGCCGATCTGGTCGGAGAACGCGGCCTGGAAGCTCCCCCACGTCCCGGGCTCGAGGATCTCTGCCTCGAATGCGGGGCATTCCACGGTCTCGCCGGCGGTGAGTGACGCGTCGCTGTCGGCCCTGACGAGCCCGCACGTGGCCCGGGCCACGTGGGCCATGCAGGGGCGCCCGCCCAGGGAGAACCAGGCCTCGCGCAGGGCTTCCCCCATGGCTGCGGCGTCGGCGTGGCGGTCTGCGGGGTCCGCGGCCAGGGCCTTGCGTACCACCGGGTACAGCGCGGGAGAGGACCGACGCAGCTGCCCCATCGCCGTCGTGACGTCGTTGTGCATGACCTTGTAGATCAGCTCGGTGATGGTCTCGGCCGTGTACACGGGCTCGCCCGTGGCCACCTCGCACAGCACCAGCCCCAGGGCGTACAGGTCCACCGCGGGCCCGATCTCGCCCTCGCCCGACACCTGCTCGGGGGCCATGTAGCGCGGCGTGCCCTTGATCTCGCCGGTGTGGGTCGTGAAGTACGGGTTGGTCGCCGCCCGGGCGATGCCGAAGTCGACGATGCGCACCGTGCCGGTGCGATCCACCATCAGGTTGGCCGGCTTGAGGTCCCGGTGGATCAGGTTCAGCGGGTGGCCGTGTTCCGTCACGGCGTTGTGGGCGTGGTCCAGCCCGGTGCAGACCTGCACGCCCAGATCACACACCGCGTCCTCGGGCAGCAACACGCCGCGGCCCGAGCACAGGGTGAGGATGCCGCGCAGGCTGATGCCGTCGATGTACTCCATGGCCAGGAAGTAGGTCGTCCCGTCCTGACCGAACTCGTGGATGGACACGATGTTGGGGTGGTGCAGGGTCTCGCCCAGGCGCGCCTCGTTGACGAAGGTGCCGATCTTGCGTGGGTCGAGGCCGGGCCGGTCGAGGCCGATGACCTTGAGCGCCACGCGCTTGCGGAAGCCCATGGCGCCGTGCAGCGTGCCCAGGTAGACCTCGCCGAAGGCGCCGGAGCCGATGAGGCGCTCCACGTCGTAGCGCCCGAGTCGGCGTAGACGTTCAGCCATGGGTTGGCAGCCTCACTCCCCCTCGATGACGACCCGGTCCAGGGCGAGGCGCAGGCGGGTTCGGCCGCGACTCTTCTCGATGAAGAACGGGTCCATGCCGCGCGCCGCGATCATGCGCCGCGTGTCGTAGATCACCTTGGTCAGCGCCGAGTTGAAGCGGCTCGCGGATCCCGCCCGCCCCCACAGGGCCACGCGGATGGGCTCGTCGTCCACCCAGCCGTCGTCGCCGTCCGCGCCGGTGGGGTAGCGTCCGTGCAGGGCGCGCGCCAGCACCAGCAGCAGCACGAAGCGGTTGGGCACGCCGTCGAAGGCGACCTCGTCGTCCCCCGTGCGCAGGACGATGCGGCCCTCGCCGGGGCGATCGTGCACCAGCGTCAGCGCCACGTCGTAGGCGCGCGGCCGGGTGCGCTCGGGCACGGTGGCGGCCAGGCCGGCGACGCTCTCGTCGAGGTAGCGCAGCTGCACGTCACCGACCTCGAAGGAGTCCTCCGGGTTCAGCTGCCGGCCCGCCTCGCCCTCGGCGGCGTCCAGGGTGGTCAGCCAGCGCGCGCCGTCCTCCACCACCACCACCGCGGCCACGGGATCGAGGGACTCGATGCACAGGTCTGCGGTGGGGGCCGAGCCGATGACGAAGCGGTCCTCGCCGATGGGGAACGTCCGGCCGCTGGCCACCACCTCCACGCACGGACCCGGTGTGTCCGCCGCAGGCGCGTCGCCCACGGTGACCACCTCCCAGGCCGCGTCCGGCCCGAACCGGACCACGTCGCCGGCCTGGATGCGGGTCCAGCCCAGCACCTTGCGGCCCTTGACCCGGGTGCCGTTGGTGGACCCCAGATCGCGCACGAACAGCCCCCCCTCGCGCAGCTCGAGGATGGCGTGGTCGCTGCTCACGGTGCCCAGGTTGATGCGTAGATCGTTGCCCTCGGCGCGGCCCACTCGGAGCCTGTCGCCGAAGGTGAGGATCTCGGACGTCGTGGACGATCGAATGCTCGGCATGATGCTGGGATCGAGTATGGGCAAGATCCGCGCCCCGCTCAACCCGGGGCCTCGCCCTTGGCTGCGCGCAGGTATCATGGGAGGGAACACAGGGGGTCGAACCCACATGGACCGAGCCCGGCGAGTCCTCACCCTGCTGAGCCTGCTGGCCCTTGTCGGCTGTCCGGCTGTGGTGCTGGACGTGGGCGGCGCTCCGTGGGACGACGACGACGCGGCGGACGACGACGACACCCTCGAGCCCGACGACGACGACTCTTCGACCCCTGGCGACGACGACGCCACGGTGGTCGAGGGGCCCAAGGTCCAGCTCGGCCCGGGCATCTGGGCCTTCGACGACGTGGAGGTCGGTTGTACCGTCGAGCAGGACGTCGAGATCCGCTCCGTGGGCAGCGATCCCCTGGTGATCAGCGACGTGGACTTCCTCGCCTCCAGCGACGAGCTGACCCACCACCCCGGCTTCGTCCCGGAGGTCTCGCTACTCTCCGGCGCCTCGGTGGTGGTGACCATCCGCTACGCGCCCCACGACCTCAGCCCGGACGCGGCCTACCTGCAGATCACCACCAACGACCCCGATCACCCCGTGGCCACGGCCACCCTCACCGGCACCGCCCACTACCTCTCCGAGACCACGGACCAGTTCCCGGTGCAGGGCAGCGGGCTCGCCGACATCCTGTGGGTCGTGGACGACTCCAGCTCCATGCTCGACTGGCAGCTCGAACTCGCCGATCACGTGGACGTCTACATCGAGGCCCTCGACGTGGAGCAGCTCGACGTCCACCTCGGCGTGATCACCAGCGACTGCGCCGACCTGCAGGGCGACCTGCCGGTCATGGTCTCCTCGACGCCTGACCTCACCCAGGTCTTCGCCGACACCGTGGTCGTGGGCACCGGCGGCGCCGGGACCGAGCAGGGGCTGCTGCACGCCGCCACGGCGCTGACGCCGCCGCAGACCGACCCGGGCAACGCCAACGCCGGCTTCCTGCGGCCCGAAGCCGGGCTCCGCGTGATCTTCTTCGGCGACGAGGACGACCAGTCCCCGGACCTCGTCCCCGAGTACGTGGCGATCCTGCAGGGCACCAAGGCCAACCCCGACGCCGTCCGGCTCGACGCCTTCGTCTGCCCCGCCGCGCCGCGCTACGACCTCGCCACCGCCATGACCGACGGCACCGTCACCGACCTGTGCGATCCCTCCTGGACCGACACCCTCGCCGACCTCGGCGCCACCGCCAGCTCCCCCCGCGACACCTTCGTGCTCACCTCCACCCCGGTCGAGGCCACCCTCCAGGTGGAGCTCGACGGCGCCCCCATGTACGAGGGATGGACCTACGTCGCCACGTTCAACGCCATCGTCTTCGACGGCACGCACCTGCCCGACGACGGGGACGTGGTCACGGTGCGGTATCAGGTGATGGGCGGCTGCTGAGGAAAAGGGACGTTCGGAAGAAAAGGGACGTTCGCAACTAAGCAACTTTTCGCCTGCGAAAAGTTGCTTAGTTGCGAACGTCCCTTTTCTTCTTCGCTTCAGTACACGACCGGCAGATCGTCCAGCACGCGGCGGGCCTCGGCCTCCTGGGTCGCCTCGAGGGTGCCGGAGAGGGCGGAGGTCAGGGCGGTGCGGGCCTCGTCGTACAGGCCGTTCTCTGCGGCGCAGACGCCCTGGAAGTAGGCGGCCTCGGCCCACAGCCCCCAGGGGCGGGCGGCGAGGTCGCGGTAGATGGGCAGGGCGCGGTCGCAGTCGTGTAGGCGGTCGCGGGCGACGGTGGCCTCGATCCAGCGGACCTCGTGCAGTCGGGAGCCTTCGGGGTAGCGCTGGACGAAGGCCTCGGCCGCGGACAGGACCTGGGAGTCGGCACCGACCGCGGCCAGGGCCTCGACCTTGAGCGCGAGGACCTCCTCGCCGTGGGGATCGTCGGGGTAGCTGGCGAGGAACAGGTCCAGGTCGCCGAGGCGGTCGGCGGCGGGGACGCCGGCGGCGCGGTCGATCTCGATGCGGGCGAGCAAGGTGGCCTGGGCGGAGACCTGCGGCGTGACCGGTTCGTCGGTCAGCAGGGCGACGCGGCCGTCGTCCTCGGAGGGGCGGTCCTCGGCGCCGTCGTCGCCGAGCAGCTCCTGGGGCCAGGTCACGAAGACCTCGTCGTGGGCGGTGGGCTGGATCCAGGTCTGGCCGTCGGTGAGCACGGTCTCGCCGCCGGGCCAGGCCACGCGGACGCTGCCGTGATCCACCCAGGCGGAGATGTCGTTGCCGCGGCGGGCCACCCCGAAGCGGGTGCCGGTGACCGAGACGGTCACGCCGGCCGCGATCACGTCCAGCGCCACGACGCTGTCGGTGGGCTCGAAGTCCACGACCACCGCGCCGCTGCGCAGGTCGATGGCGACCTCGCGGGATCGATCGGCGACCACGGAGATGCGGCTGTCCTCGGCCACCTCGAGGGTGACGCCGAACACCGGGGAGATGGTCTCCGGGGTGCCGGCCTCGGTCTCGACGACCATGCGGACGATGGGGTCGTCGCCGTGGACCAGCTGGGGGCCGACCACGAGGGCGAGGGCCACGGCGGCGGCCATGGCCACGGCGGCGACGGCCGCACGGCGGCGGCGCTGGTGCCGGGCGCGCTGGACCTGGAGCGGCTGGATCGAGTCGAGCCGGTGACGGAGGCGGTCGGACTGCTGCGGGTCCCCCTGCAGGGCCTCGCGCGCCACGTCGATGGCGCGCTGCTCCGCGGGGCTGGGCGGGAGGTGGATGACCCTCTCCTCGCGACCCTTCATGACCGTCCTCCTCTTCCGCGTGTTTGCTCGGCGTCCTCGTCCTCGCCGGGTACCAGTCCGAATCTCTTCGCGGCGTCGCGAAACGCCGCCCGGGCGTAGTGCAGCCGGCTGTAGACCGTGGCCTCGGGGACGCCGAGCAGCTCGGCGGCCTCGCGCCCGGTCCTCCCTTCCAGGCTGCACAGCACCAGCACCTCGCGGTGCTTGCGCGACAGGCTGTCGAGGCAGCGGTGCACCTGCCTCTGACGCTGCGCCGCCTCCGTGGCCTGGGCCGGGTTCGGTCCCGGATCCTTGCCCCAGATCACGCCGCGGGGCGTCAGCCTCTCCCGCAGCTGGCGGGTGCGCGCCCGTCGTCTATGGTTGGCGAGCACGCGCCTCGTCACACCGAACATCCAGGTCCGCATGGTCGAGCGTCCCTGGAAGGAATCGATGCGCGCCAGGGCGACCACGAACACGTCGTGGGCCGCGTCCTCGGGGTCGAGGAGGCCGCCGCCCAGCCTCCGACACCATCCGAGCACATCGCCCAGGAAGGCCTCGTAGAAGCGGGCCGTGGCGTCCGGGTCCCCGCTGACCAGCGCGCGAGCCCATCCGGCCTCGTCGCGCAACTGTTCCATGTCCGTCCTGGTTGGGTGTCGGCGGGGTTCGTTTTCCTTCACGTTTTTGTTCGCTTCCCCACCTCAGCGCGCCGAAAGGCCGCGCTGTGCGTCGATCTCCACCTCGAACTGGCCGCCGATGCTCACGGGTGTCAGGTCACGGCTGGCCGCGTCCCAGGCCTCGCCCACCTGCAGCTGGATGGGCGGATCGCCGCGGAGCAGCTCGAAGCCCACGATGGCGCGGGCGCCGAGGCGGACACCCGGGGTGACCTCGACGGAGAGGCCGCCGCCGAAGCGGAGGAAGGGGGCGACGGCCGCGGGGTAGCCGCCCTCCTCGTGGTCGCCCCGCGACGCGGTGAGAGCCCGGATGCCGGCGCCGGCCCAGACCGGGAACCCGATGCGGGCGTTGCCCAGGCGGACCTCGATCCCGCCGACGAGGCCGATGGCGTCCAGCTGGAGGGGGACGTCGCCGGCCCAGGTGAGGCCGAAGAGGTCGGCGGAGAGATCCAGAATCGCGCTGACGCGCACCTCGCGCCGGGGACCCAGGGCGATGCCGAGGCGCGCGGAGGGGGCGAAGCAGGGGCGATCCAGGCCGGGGCGCCCGCTGGCCCCCAGGGCCATGGCCACGTGGATACGGTCCGTGCGGCGCTGCGGCGCCGCGGGAGGCGGGAGGTCGGGGGCGATCTCGGGTGGCCGCGTGGTCTCGTCGAGGGTCCCGTCGAGCGTGTCGGACTCGGGTACCCAGCCGCCGTCGGCGATGCCGAGGGGATGGACGATGGAGCCCACCAGCAACAGCACGGCCGCGCGGGCCTCGTCCTGGGTGACCCCCTCCATCATCACCGGAATGCGTCGCTCGGGCGCGCCCGGCGCGCGCACCACGACCGTGCCTGCAGGCAGGTCGCCGTCGAAGTAGGCGTGGGCGCGGCCGTCGTCCTGGGGCGGCCAGACGGTCGCTGCGTCCTCGACCTGGATCGCCCCCGGGGTCCAGGTCTGGGCGGCGCAGGCCTGCCACGCCTCGGCGTCGTCCCCCGGTGCCACGAGCCAGATCAACGGCTCGGCCGCGGCGGCGCGGGCCGTGAAAAGGGCGAGCAGCGCGAGCAGGGCGGCGCAGCGTGGTCGGCAGGTAGGCGAGTGCATGGGCTGGGATCAGGATACCCCCATCAGCCCCCTACCAGGCCACATCGTCGATCTCGAGGACCTCGGCGAGGACGGCGAGCTGGCGGCGCAGGGTGTTGCGGTGCACGCCCACCAGGGAGGCAGCGCCCACGCGGGTGCGGGCGGCCACCCGCAGGAGATCGAGCCGCTCGACCACCTCCTCGGCCGGCACGTGGCCGCGTCGCGCGCGCTCGACCCAGTGGCTCCAGTCGGCCCACGAGTCGGCGTCGTCCGGGGCGCGCCCCAGGGTCAGCGCGAGGATGCGGGCGTTCTCCTCGAGCGCGGCCCGGACGTGGTGCGGGGTGACCGTGGGGCGATGGTGGTGCAGCCCGCCCTGGGGCGAGCTGCGGCGGATCAGCCCGCCGTACAGCGACATGGCGCCGTCGATGCGTAGCAGACCCACGGGCTGCCCCGACGCGGTGATGGGCACCGTGCCCACGTTCTCGGCGTGGATGCCCATGGCGTCGTGCAGGGCGGGCCAGCCCAGGAAGCCCTCGGGTGAGACGTCGTCCAGGCGCGGGTAGAGGGGCGCGTGGAGTAACCGCAGCTCCTGGGTGTCGAGCAGGGCCTGGGCGGGGTCGAAGACGAGGTCGGGCGCGCGGCGGGGCAGGGACCAGTCCAGCAGGGTCAGGGCGCCGTCGTCGAGCCGGAACAGGGACACGGCGCGCGCGGAGAGCCACGACGCGAGCAGCTGGCACACGGCGCGGGAGCTGCGCTGGGTGGCGAGCTCGCGCAGGACCTCCTCGCGCAGGCCCTCCTGCCACAGCTGCAGGCCGCGGGTGAACAGGCCGCACAGCTCCTCGTGGATGCGCTGGGCCAGCGACGCGATGCGGATGCGGCGGTCGCGGCTGGTGCGGCCGAGCTCCCCACGGCCGGACCAGACGGCCGACGTGGTGCGCCCCTGCAGGCGCAGCACGAGGTTGCGGCCGGTGGGTGAGAGGCTGCGCGGCAGCCGCTGCGCGGTGAACACCCAGGGCCCCTGCATGGCGCGCTCGCGCAGCGCCTCGTGGGCGTACCTCTCGCCGAGCATGGGCGCGGGATCTGGCGAGCCCTCGCGCAGGGCGTCGTGGTCGAAGCCGAGATCCCGGTAGCGGGTCTTCATCGCCTCGCGGTCGCGCAGGTCCCGCACGACCACTGGCCCGCCGGCGGGATCCCATGCCGCGCCGACCACGTAGGACGGGGACAGGCCGAACGCCACCCCGTCGATCGAGGGCTTGCGGTGGTCGAGCCCCGCGTCGTAGGCGTAACGATCACAGCCGGCCGCCCCGAGGCCGTGGACGTACTCGTCCTCGGGATCCGGGACGAGGATGCACGCGGTGGCCGCCTCGAAGGTGTTGGAGGCCTCGCGCGCGTACTCGTCCGCCACCCGCGCTACACGATGGGTCACCTCCTGGGCGTTGACGGGGCGGTCGCCGCCGTCGCGGGGCGACCAGTCCTCCATGCCGTGGCCGACCATGACCCGGGACAGGGTGTCCCAGTGCACCCGGAACTGCTCGCTGCGGAGCAGCCCGGACACCACGGGGACGGCCCAGCGCAGCACGGGCGCTGCGAGGAGGGCCTCGAGCACGGGCAGCGCGGCCTCGGAGAGGCACACCACCACCCAGCCCGTGCGCCGGCCGGCGGTGGACAGATCCAGCATCAACCCGGGCGGATCCTGACCGTCGAGCCGCCACAGGCGCGGCGCGGCAGAGGGTTCCCGCCGTCCCTCGTCGGCCAGGTAGTCGCGCAGTACGGACTGCAGCCAGCCGTCGGGGATGTCCCCGGCGCCGTCCGCCCACACCCGATCGGCCGGCGTGCCGCCCGGCAGGACGTCGAACGGGCCGCGGCGCCAGACCCCGTCGCGCAGCTCGTCGTCGCTCATCCACGCGCCGCCCACCAGCGCCGATCCCGTGACCCCGAAGGTGCGCAGCTGCTCGTGGAACGCGGCGACGGCTCCCAGCCGGCGACGACCGTGGGCGTGGGTCTCCCGCATCCAGCCGGCGAGCCAGTCGGTGGGGAAGGGCACCCCGTGGCGGGGCAGGGGATCGGTGGCGTCGTGGAACTGCCAGCTCATGGAGGCTCCTGTATTTGCACTCTACAGCACTATTTTGACTCAGAACGCACAGGCACGCACATGTGTTGGGCGTTCTGGCCGCTAACGTGGTCTCCACGGAGGCGGTCATGCTCCATGACGGACTCGTCAGTTTCGACCTTCCCGGCCGGCCCGGTCCGGCGGTCCCGCAGCGCGGCGTGCGGAGCATCGAGGCACTGCTGTTCGACGGCAGCGCGCGGGTGCGTCACCAGGAGTGCGCGCTCTCCGCGGCCGCAGTGCTGAGCCGCACCTACGAAGCACTGCGCAGGATCGGCGCGGGCCGGTTCACCGTCGGTACGGATGCGGACGAGCTGTTCGGCGTGGTCCCACCCGGCGAGGGCAGCCCGCGCTGGCCCGAGGTGCTGCCTCCCCGGTGGTGCGAGCAGCCCGCGGCGTTCTGGATGCGTGGCCTCCTCGAGCGGGGCGGCGCGGCCGCGGTGATCCGCCTGCGGTACAGCCCCCGTCATCCCGTGCAGGAGGGGGCCCTCGGCGGATCGGTGCGGTTGCTGTGGGACGTGTGCCCGCGTCAGGGCGAGGCCACGCTCCACGACGCCGACATCCGCGCCTCCCTCGCCGAGCCTGGCGTCTTGCGACACCTCGCACGCCGTCTCGAGGCGCGTGGTCAGGCCCTGGCCGAAGACCTCCTGCGGGAGCTCGCGGTCCGGTTCCCGGGCATGTCCGGGGCCGGCTGGGGCAGGGCGGTCGTGCTGCATCGGTACACCCGTCGGCCGGAACGGTTCCGCGACCTGCTCGACGGGTTCGATCCGCAGCTGCTGCGGCAGCTGCCCTGGATCGAGGACCGCCAGCGGTCGTCGGGCCGGAGCTGGCCCGCAGTGGACGCGCAGGGCGTGACGGGCCGCGTGCGGGGCGACACCTTCACCCCCGCGCTGGAGGAGAGTCATGCAGTGTGAGCGTTGCCGGGCCCGGCTGGGGGACGACCACCTGTGCGCGGCCTGCGGTCGCGACGCGATCCAGGAGCGGATCGAGTACCGCGAGAAGCTGCCGCCCGTGCTCAACGGCTGGCGCGACGCCGGCCTGATCGAGCCCGACGTCTTCGTGGGCCTGATCCGCCAGGTGCACCGCGAGGTGCGCTCACTCAGGCGCCTGCGCGCTGGCCGCCGCGTGGCCGCGCCGACTGCGGGCGCCGCCAGCCTCCCGCTGCCGCCTCGGGCGGAGGAACGCCACGCGGTCGAGACCCGGCCCGCCATCGAGCCGCGAGACCCCCCTCCGCCCCTGCGGACACCGCGGCCCTATTCCCTGCCTGACCCGCCCGGCGGACGGGATCGCTCCCTGGCTGCGGTGGGCGGGTTCTTGCGTGAGCGGACGGGGTGGGTGACGGGGGTCGTGCTCACCGTGGTGGGCTCGTTCTACCTGGCAGGCACCGTGTGGGGCGACCTCACGGCCGCCTGGCGCGCCGGGGTCGTGGTGGGCTTCCTGGCGGTGTACACCCTGGGCTTCACCTGGCTCGGCGGCCGGCTGGGACGGGTGCCGGCCGCCTCGCGGGCCGGGCGGTGGCTGCTCGGCGTGGCCGCCGCGCTGGCGCCGGTGCACGCCATGTCCACGGCCGGGCTGTGGGACACGTCGCCGGCCCTCGCGCTGGGCGCCCTGGCCGCCGTGGTGGCGCTGCACCACGTCGTGCTGCGCCGCACGTTCCCGGTGATCCTGCCCCGGGACAACCGCGTCCTGCGGCTGAGCTACCTGGGCCTGTCCGCCCTGGTGGGGGTGATCCCGGCGGTGTCCGGTCCGGGGTGGCTGCTCGCGCCGTCCCTGATCGCCCTGGTCGGCCTGTGGGCCGCGCTGACGAGGTTCCGCGGCTTGCCCGCGGCGGCGGCGGCGTTGCTGGCTCACGCCCTGGCGTTCCACCTCTACCTGACCCCGGCCGGACCTGCGCCCCTGTACGCGCCGGTGGTGGCGCTGGCCGCGCTGGCCGTGCTGTACGCCGACGTCGCCCTGGCTCGCTTCCGCGGCCTGCACGGCGTGCGGACGCGCGCCCTGCGTGGCGTGCTGGCCCTGGCGCTCGCCGGCGCGGCCGTCGTCCTGGTGCTGCCCAACTTCCAGTTCCTGCCCGTGGGGTACGAGAGCGCCCTGACCGGGCTGGTCCTGGCGGGGGTCTTCCTGGGCGCCTCCCTGGGATGGCGCCGACCGGCGCTGTGGTACGGCGGCCTGGCCGGGCTGCTGCTGTTCACCCTGTCCCTGCCCGACCTGGCGCGGGCGATCGTCACGCCGCTGCTCGCGGCCGCGGGCACGGCCCTGGGCTACGAGTCCGAGCCGCTGCCCCTGGCCTGGTACAGCCTCACCTTGCTGCCGTACCTGCTGGCCTGCCTGGTCATCCGCTGGCGCCTGGGCCGGGTCCAGTGGCGGCACGGCCGCGCCCTGGCCGAGGTGACGCTGCGGTGGTCCCTGGGGCTGTCGGCGCTGTTGCTGGTGATCGCTCACACGCGCGGCGCCGACCTGAGGCCGGCGATCTTCGCCATCCCGGCGTACGCGACGATCTGGCTGTGGCGGCCGCGCGTGCGTGCGATGGCGGCGGGCGTGTTGCCGGCGTTGGCCCTCATGGTCTGGTCTGTGGACCTGTTGCTGCAGGGCGTGGGCGAGCCCGCGATCCGGCTTGGTGCGGGGCTGGTCCTCGCCGTCGCGCTGATCCCCCTGGGTCGGTTCGCCTCGGCGCGGACCGGAGACGAATCGCTCGTCCGCGGTGCGCGGGTGGTGGGCGTGTTCGCTGCGGCAGTTCTGCCGTGGGTCCTCGGGGGAGTGCATCAGCCCGCGACCGCCCTGGTGTGCATGGGTGCCGGCCTGTGGGCAATCAGCTTCTCGCTACGAGCGGGCCGGGACGCGACCTGGGCGCTGGCCGCCCTGGAGGGGGGGGTGGCCCTGGTCGGGCAGGTGGTGCTGGTCGTTGGAGTCCTGGCTTTCGGTGTGCAGCACGACTGGTCGCAGCTGACCTGCGCGTGGCTGGCCATGGCCGCGGCCCTCGCCACCGCCGCGGCCGCGTGGGGCCTGCCGCGGCTGCGCTCCCACGTTCGAGTGCAGTCGGTAGGCCTCCTGGCGTGGTCGCACCTGTTCTTCGTCGCCGTGGTGTTCGCGATGGCCCCGGCCCAGGGTGTGCCTCGCCTGATCCTGGATGCCGGGCTGCTGGCGCTGATGGTGCACTGGCTGGGAGTGACCCGGTCCCGCGCCCACGGCGGCCTGCTCGTCGCAGCTGTGGCGTTCAAGATCTCGCACCAGCTCTGGGCCCACGCGGACCTGGGCGCTGCGGACCTGGCCGTGGTGGCGGCCCTCGTGGCCTGGAGCGCGGCGGCGGTGTTGCTGGGCTGGTCCCACAGGCTCCCCCGGCGGTTGGGCTGGCTGCCACGCGCCGTGGGTGAACCCGCCGGGTGGCTGGGGCTGGCCGGCATGCTGGCGCCGCTGGTGGTCGGCGGGCCCCAGTGGCACGGCTGGGCCCTCGTCGCCGCCGTCCCGTCGGTGCTGGCCGTGCTGGTCCTGCGTCGCGGCGGCGTGAAGCTCGAGATCGCGTGGTTGACGTCGCTGCTCGCGACCGGGATCGCGGGCGGGGCCGGTGGACTCGAGCGGATCGATCTCCTGGCCGGGGCCATGCTGGGGCTGACCCTGTGGGTGGGGGAGGGGCGGAAGCTGCAGCTGCCGGTCGTGGGGGCCTCGGTGTCCTCGAGGCGGTCGTTGCTGGGCTGGCACGAGGTCGTGCTGCTGGGCTGGGTCCTGCTGGGGGTCCTCGCGTCGCAGCGCCTCGTGCTGGGGCACCCCTCTGTCCAGCTCGCGGGGATCACCGCCGCGGCCGCGGGGCTGTGGGTGATGGCCCAGCGCCGGCACGTGGTCCCGCCGTGGGCGAGGGCCGCCGGTGTGGTCGGGCCGTGGCTGGCCGCGGCCGGCGCGGTGCTGTGGGTCGCGGAGATCGCGCGGCTCGCGGTTGCCCACCAGATCGGCTGGGCGTGCGTGGGTCTGTGGGCGGCCGCCGGCCTGGCCGTGCTCCACCGCCAGCCCCTGGTCGCGCGGTTGCTGGCGCCCTGGGCCGTGGTCGCGACCCTGATCGCCCTGGACGCGCCGTGGATCGCTCATCCAGCGGCGTTGCTGGCCCTGGCCGCGGTGATGACCGCGCTGCCCGGGCAGGGGCTGCTGAAGCGGCCGTACGTCCAGACCCTGGTGGTCCTTGCGGTGGCGGGCCTGTTGCTCTCGCCGCAGCCCGGACCCTGGGAGTGGGCTGCGACGGTGTCGTGCTGGATCGCGGCGATCGCCCTGTGGGCGCGCACGGCCGGCCGGGATCCGTGGATGTACGGCGCGATGGCCGTGGCGTCGCTGACCCTGCTCGAGCCGGGCTCCCTGGTCGCCCTCGAGCCCCGCTTCGTCGCCGGCGCCCCCGTGGCCTTTGCCGCGGCTTCCGCCGCGCTGGGCATCGTCTGGTATCGCCGCGGTCGTCGCGAGCTGGCCCTGCTACAGGGGCTGGTGGCGGCCGAGGCGCTGGCCCTGTGGCACCCGGGCGCCGCGTCGGCGATCCCGGCGGCCCTCGCGCTGGGGGCAGCCGCGAGCGCGTGGGTGCTGGGGCACCGGCGGATGGCCCTGGCCCTGCACTGGGGGGTGGCCCCCCTGTGTCTGGTGCCCGCGTCGGGCGGTCAGATCGCCGTGTTCGCCGCGGCGGCGGCCCTTTCGGTGGCGCACACCCTGCGGTCGAGGCGCCCTGCCGAGTGGTACCTGAGCCTGTCGTGGCTCGCCGCGCTGTACGCGCTGCTGCGGCTGGCCGGGCCGCTGGGCTTCATGGACCTGCGGGACGACCTCTACGCGATGGTGGGGCTGGCCCTGGCTGCGGAGGTGGGCGTGCTGCTGCTGGGGCCGCGCGGCGGCTCGTTCACCCGACCCCTGCGGCAGGTCGCCGCGGTCCTTCCGGGGGTGGGCCTGATCCTCGCCCTGGCCGGCGATGGGCTCACGGTGCCGGCGCTGACGGCGGCGGGCGGCGTGTTCTGCGTGCGCTACGTGTTCCGCGCCAGGTGGGCGGACCTCGTCGCCGGGCTCGTCCTGCTCGACGCGGCCGCGGTGTTGCTGGTGGTTCGCCTGGGCTGGAGCCAGCCCCTGGCCCTCGTCGCGCCGGTGGGCCTGTCCGTGCTGGTGGCGGCGCAACTGCTTCGCCGCGGGCTCGATCCGCGCGTGGTGACGCTGATGCGCTACGCGGCCGCGGCCGCCATCTACCTCGCGGCCCTGGCCGACGCGGTGGGCACGCCCATGTGGTCGCTGGTGCTGCTGCAGATGAGCCTGCTGGGCATGGCCGCCGGCGCGGTGCTGCGGGTGCGCGCGTTCCTGTTCCTCGGCAGCGGCTTCGCCGTCGCGGCCCTGCTGACCGAGTTGCTTCGATTCGGGCTGGCACACAGCCAGTTCTGGGCGCTGTACCTGACGGTGCTGGGCCTGTTCATCCTCGCCTCCATGGTGGCGCTGACCCTGCTGAGGACGCAGCTGATGCGCCTGCGGCAGCGGTTCGTCGCGGTGGTGGGCGAGTGGGAATGACCAAGGGAGGTATCGCAATGGGCAAGTACATGGAGACCCTCGAGAGGGTCATGGCCGGAGACTACGAAGGGGCGACCGACGAGGAGCGCCACGAGGCGGTCCGGGAGGTGATCCAGGTGTGCTCGCTGGCCTCCTCGGCGGTGACCATCCAGCCGTTCCCGCTGCTGGACGTCGCGCTGATCACCCCGATCCAGATCGCCATGGTCCAGGGCATCGGCCGCGTCCACGGCCACGACCTCGACCGCAAGTCGGTCCTGGAGATCCTCACCACGCTGGGCGCGTCCATCGTCGCCCAGAACGCCATGATGGCCGCGGCCAAGTGCATCCCCGTGCTCGGCTGGATCATGACCCTGTCCATGGCCTACGCCCTGACGTACGCCATCGGTGAGGTCAGCGACCACTACTTCCGCCACGGCCGCGGCGTGGATCCCGACGACCTGCGCTCCATGTTCCGCAAGGTCTACGACGAGAAGAAGGCCGAGAAGGAGCGCGCCCACCGGACCGACTCCGAGCTCCGCCGCAAGCTGAAGCTGCTGGAGCAGCTCCGGGCTGACGGGCTGCTCGACGACGACGAGTTCCAGGCCAAGAAGGAGGCGCTGCTCGAGGACTTCTGAGGGTCCCGTCTCCCTGCCCCGGACCCCGCCCTTGACAGAGTGTATAGGTGTGTATAACCATATGCACAATGAGCACGACGTTGCCGATCCAGCTGAGTGATGCCACCGGGGTCCCGCGGTATCGACAGATCGTGGACCAGGTGTCGCACCTGATCCGATCGGGGCAGCTGGAGGCGGGCCAGAGGTTGCCGTCGGTGCGGGATCTCAGCGGCCAGCTGCTGGTCTCGCTGATCACGACGAGGCGTGCGTACGCGGATCTGGAGGCGGAGGGTCTGATCGAGCGGCGGCAGGGGCAGGGGACCTTCGTGGCGCAGGTGCGGCCGGCAACGGACGTGGCCCTGGAGCAGGCGAAGGAGGGGCTGGTCGAGGCGGTCGCGCGAGCGAAGCAGCTGGGCCTGCGGGGATTGGATCTGGCGGCCGTGCTGGCCGAACTCATCGACATCGAGGAGGACGACCATGGAGGAGCGTGAGCTGATCCGCGTGGACGGACTGCGTGTGCGTCGCGGGGAGTTCGTCCTGGACGTGCCGTCGTGGGCGCTCGGCCCCGGCCAGGTGGTGGGGCTGGTGGGCCCCAACGGCGCGGGCAAGACCACGTTGTTGCAGACCCTGGCGGGGTTACGGCCGGCAGACGCCGGTGGGGCGACCGTCTTCGGCCACGATCCCTGGCGGAGGCCGGTCGAGGTGCGCTCAGCGCTGGGGTTCATGAGCGACGACATGCCCCTGTTCGACCTGCGCATCGCGCCGCTGCTGCGCCAGCTGTCGGGGTACTACCCGACCTGGAACCGTGGCCTGGTGGACGAGCTGCTGCGGCGGTTCGACCTGGACCCGCGCGACCGGGTCACCGCCCTGTCCAGGGGGCAGGGGACGCGCCTGCGGCTGGTCACGGCCCTGGCGTTCGAGCCGCGCGTGCTGCTGCTGGACGAGCCGGCGGCCGGCCTGGATCTGGGCGGTCGGCAGGCGCTGCTGCGATCGGTGCTCGAGGTGGTGCGGGATCCCGGTCGCAGCGTGGTGATCAGCTCGCACCTGCTCGCGGACGTGGAGCGCATCGCCGACCGACTGCTGGTGCTCGAGCGGGGCAAGGTGGTCCGGGAGGGCGCCACCGATGCCCTGGTGGGTGACGACCGGACGCTCGAGGAGGCCCTCGTGCAGTGGGGGGCGGCGGGATGAGGGGCGCGCTGCGCCACGCCCGGGTCCGGCTCGCGGCCGTCGCCCGCTCGCCCTACGCGGCGGTCGTGGTGGTGATCAGCGGGCTGGCGACGCTGGCGTTGTCGCCCACGTTGCCGCTGGTGGGCGTGGATGCGGACGAGACCATCGACAGGATCGCCATCCCCCTGATCACGGCCCAGTGGCTGTGGCTCTGGCCGGCGCTGATCACCCGCGCGGTGATGGGCCGCACCACCGGGAGCCTCTGGTCGGCGGTGGAGCCGCCGCTGCCCCAGCTGCCCGTCGGCCCGCGCGCCCGGATGCTGGCCGAGGTCGCGGTGGTCTGCTCGCTGCTGGCGCTGGTGCGGGCCGTCGGCTTCGCGGCACAGCCGCTGGCCGTGCACCTCCCGGGGCTGCCCACGCCGGGTGCCGGGGACTACGTCGCGGCGTTCGGCGCGCACTGGCTGCGCGACGTGCTGGCCTTTGCGCCGGTGATCGCGGCGTGGACGTTCCCGACGCGCTCCTCGTCCATGGTCATGCTGCGACCGCTGATCGCGGCGCTGGCCGTGTACGCCGCGGTGGTGTCGGGACTCTACGAGGGCCTCGCGACGGCCGCGGGGGTCTCGGCGGCCCTGGTCGCCGTCATGGTGGCGCCGTGGGGGCGTGACGCCGAGGGCGCCCGACGCATGCTGCGCTCCCTGTCCCCGGCGGGCGCCCCCCATCGGCTGCCCCGCGACGGGCAGTTCGTGCGCGATCTCCTCTGGCAGCCCCTGGCGCGCAACCGCGCGGTGGTCCTCGTCGCGATCGGCGGCCAGGCCGCGTTACTGGTGGGCGAAGCAGCGGGTGTGTGGCCGCCCATGATCTTCCACGTCGGCTCGTCCCTGGCGCTGGGCCTGTTGCTGGCCCAGGTGGTCCTGCGTCCCCTGGGCAGCCCGATGCTGATGGCGAGCATCTCGGGGCTGGGCAAGCACCGACTGGGAGACTTTGCCGCGGCCTGGTCCGTGCTCCCCGTGCCCCGCCACACGGTGCTGCGCGGGGTCTACCTGCACGGGCTGGTGGGCGGGTTGGTCCTGTGGGCGTTGATGGTCGGCGTGTTCTATGCCCGCGCGTGGTTGGAGATGGGAGGCGTCGCCTTCTCGGACCCGGACGTGGCGCGCACGGCCGCGCTGCTGCTCCCCGCAGCGTCGGCGGCGCCGATGCTCGCAGGCCTGCTGGTGTCCCTGGCGGCGGGATCGCGGCGCTTCGCGGCGTTCGTGGGCGTGCTCCTGGTGGGTTATCTGCCGCTGCAGATCGTCGTGGAGAGGCTGGAGCTGGTTGCAGGTCCCTTGGCGGGGTTCGCCCTGGCCGCGGCGCTGGGGATCGCCGCCGGGCTGCCGCCGATGGCCCACCTGCGGCGCGCCTGAAATCCGGCCGTCAGACCTCGGCCTCGATCCGCCCGTCCTCCAGCACGGTCCCCGGCAGCTCCAGCCCCTGGGAGAACGCCACGAGGGCGTCACACAGCTCGGCGCGTTCGCGCAGCAGCCACAGCAGGGCCCGCTTGCGCCGCCGCCGCGTCAGCCGCACACGCACTGCGCGCGCCGTCTCCCGCACCAGCCGCAGGTAACGCAGCGCGAGCATGCCGCCGAGGGCCCCCAGCAGCACCACCAGCAGGCCCGCGAGGACCGGCTTGTCGGGCATGGAGGGCCAGAAGCGGTGCACCTGGTGGTGGCCGTACCCCACCAGCACGCCCACGGCGGTCCAGGTCAGGGGGAATGCCACGGCGCCGAACATGACCTTGATGGTGGCCTCGTCCTTGCGCTTGGTCGCGAACATCTTGGACAGGATCAGCAGGCCGATGGCCACGGGCAGGTTGACGAGGTAGCCGATCACCAGCAGCGGCGGCATCAGCAGGTACACCGCCACCACCTGCCCCACCAGCAGCGCGGCCTGCCACGGCGACGCCTGGCGGGGGACGCGGTCGAGTTCGTGATCCTCGATGCGCAGGATCTCCAGGAACTTGTCGTACTTCTCGATGCGCTCGCGCAGCTGGGCCACCCGCTGGGGGTGGGTCTTGAGCAGGGCGTCGTGCGCGGCGCGGACGCGGGAGAAGCCCAGGGTCTTCTCGAACATGCGCGGCTGCTTGGGCGCGGCGCCGGCGCGGCAGGCGCGCTCGGCGCGCAGCAGCTTGCGGGTGCGGTGCATCAGGTAGTGCAGGTCCCAGGTCTCCGTGGCGCCGACCACGTCGTCGAGCACCCGCTCGATCTCGGCGGTGAGCGCCCGCGCGCGCAGCGAGCAGGCCTCTTCGGGCTCGTCCGCGGTCGGAGTGACGTCGAGGACCTCGTCGAGCTCCATCGGCGGGTGGAACTGGACCAGCGCCTTGGACCGGAACTCGCGCTTGGCGTCGTAGTGCAGGCCCACGGGGATGATCACTGGCGGCGGCGCACCCTCCGGGGTCAGCTGGCGGGCTTGATAGTAGAAGCGCGCTGCACCGGACTTGAGGTCGAGGAGGTTGGGGGCGTCGTGGCTCTCCCCCTCGGGGAACAGGCAGGAGAAGGACCCGTCGGCCACGCGGCGGGCCAGGGCGTCGAGGCTGCGCAGGTTGGCCTCGCGCCTGGCGAGGGGGTCCATCCCGGCGGTGTCCTTGGCGCGGTAGATGGGCACGGTGCCGATCAGGCGCATCATCCACCCGAGCACGGGGACGCGGAAGCTGCCGTGTCGCGCGCCGAAGATCACCTGGCGCGGGAACGACGTCATGATCAGGCCGGGGTCGACCATGCCGTTGGGGTGCCAGGCGACGAGGATGCCGCCGCCGTCTTCGGGCACGTTCTCGGCGCCGACGACCTCCACCTCGCGGAAGAACGCCCACAGGACCACCCGGAACATGCCGATGATCCAGCGATAGACGCGCGAAGGTTTCACGATCGTCGACCCTCCTCGAAGCCCTCTCGGCGTTCATGTTGGGCCGTGAGGGTCTGGGTGTAAAGAACTACCGGTGGGTCTTGAAGGGACTGACCACCGGGGTTCGGGATAGGATGCCTTCGGGAGGCCTCCACCGTGAAGACAAGGACAAGAACCTCGATCGATTGCTCGGCCCTGTGGCTCCTCGCCTGCCTCGGCCTGGTGCTGGCCGCGGGCTGCAACGAGGGGGACGACGACGACAGCGCGATGGACGACGACGACGTTGCGGACGACGACGACTCCGCCGATCCGGACGCGCCACCGACGTGGGACGAGGAGGCGGCAGCCATCGACTGCGCACACGGCAGCGTGGAGGCGCCGCTGATGGCCCTGGCCCTGGAGGACGCCGGCCTGACGCTGGACGAGGTGGGCTACACCGAGGGCGACTGGGCCAACGCGTCGTACGCCAGCCGCCTCGATGATCCGTTCCTGCTGCCGTGGTTCTACGACTATCACTGGGAGCCGCTGCTCTACCCGTGCCTGGGTGGGCAGGCCGGCGTGGACCTCGACCACGCGGCCACCACGGCCCACCCGGTGGCCACGGCGCTGGGCGAGGCCATGGCCCTGCTCGACGAGCCGCGGGAGGCCGAGCCCATCGATCCCCTCGCCGCGGAGCAGGGGTGGGTGGATCTCGGCGATCTCCCCGCCGACCTCGCCGAGGCCCTGGTGCCGATCCTGGCGGCCATGGAACAGATCGCCGGGGTCCGCGAGGCGCTGGCCGACGGCGCCCCCGCCGAGCTGCAGGACCTGGTCATCTACGGCCACGGCGGCGTGCTCATCGACTTCCAGAGCGCGCCGGATCTCGTGGACACCTCGGTCCAGGACTGGGTCCTCGGCGAGACGGGCCCGCGCTCCCTCTACGATCCCGCCCGCGTGCTGGCGTTCGCGGTGGAGGAGGCCGACCTGACGCGCTTCGCCGGGGTCGAGGCGACCCTGGACGTGGACACGGATCTGGGCCGCGTCGTGGTCGCAGGCCCCGGCGCGGACGCGCCCGGCGACATCGACGAGGTGGCCCTGTATCTGGATCTCGGCGGGGACGACACCTACACCCACGCCGCGGGCGCCTCGTACATGGACGTGCCGGTGGGGGTGCACATCGACCTGGGCGGGGACGACGTCTACGGCTACGAGGAGCGGGACGAGGGCACCGAAGCGCTGCTGCCGTCGGACGAGGACGGACGCTACCAGGGGGACTTCAACTATGGGCGCCTCTCACTGTCCCGCGTGGGACGGCAGGGCTCCGGCCGCATGGGCGTGGGCATGCTGTTCGACTACGGAGAGGGAGCCGACCACTACCAGTCCCTGCGCGTCAGCCAGGGGTGGGGCCACCTGGGGGTGGGTGTGCTGTACGACGACGGAGGGGACGACACCTACCTGGGCGAGGCCGGCGTCCAGGGCGCGGCGAGCATGGGCATCGGCCTGTTCATGGACGTGGACGGGGACGACGTGCACGAGACCTTCACCGACAGCCAGGGGTTCGGCTACCTCCAGGCCGTGGGCATCGCCTGGGACGGCGGCGGGAACGACGTGTGGTACGCCAACCCTGGCAAGGAGGAGGACGGCGGCACGACCATCTACTACTCACCCCAGCTGCCCGGCAACGGCAACAGCACCTTCGGCCAGGGCGCGGGGTTCGGGATGCGGTGGGACAGCGAGGGCACGTTCCTCTCCGGCGGCGTCGGCATCCTGCGCGACGCGTCCGGCGACGACGCCTACACCGCGGGCACGTTCGCCCAGGGGTCGGGCTACTGGCAGGCGGTCGGGCTGCTGCTGGACGGGGACGGCGCCGACGAGTACGACGCGTACTACTATGTACAAGGCGGCGCGGCTCACTACGCAGCAGGCGTGTTGCTGGACGACGGCGCGGGCGACGACCGCCTCAACACCAACATGACGCCCAACTACATGATGATCGGCGCCGGGCACGACTTCTCCGTGGGGGTCTACGTCAACGAGGCCGGCGACGAGTCCTACGTGTACGCCGGCCTCGCCGGCGGCGCGAGCAACTGCCAGGGCATCGGGCTGTTCGTGGAGAACGACGGCACCGACGACTACCAGATCAGCTCGACCTACTCCACGGGGCTGGGCAACCACTCGGGCGAGTGCGACTCACCCCCGCGGACGAACGTGGACAGCATCGGCCTGTTCATCGACTCCGGCGGGGATCCGGACGTCTACGGGTGGCCCGACGCGGACGACCACCCCGTGCCGGACAACGACAGCTCCTTCGGACATGACCAGAGCGGGTCGGACACGGAGAAGGGCGGCGCCGTGGACGGCGACGGCGAGACCGGAGCCCACGCAGGGGGCGCGGTGCCCTCCTGAGCGATCCCTCCTTCAACCCCCGTCCTTCTTGACCACCGCCTCCCCCTGCAGCACGGCGACGCCGTCCTGGCGGGTCACGGTGGTGCGCAGGCGCAGGATCGGCTTGTCGGCCCGCTTCTCGAGGACCTCGCACTCGGCGGTGAGGGTGTCGCCGATGCGGGTGGGCGCGGTGAAGCGCATCTCCTGACCGAGGTAGACGGCGTTGACCCCGGGCAGGCGGGTGCCGATCACCGTGGAGACCAGGGCGGCGGCGTACATGCCGTGGGCGATGCGTTCGCCGAACGACGTGGTGGCGGCGAAGTCGGCGTCCACGTGCACCGGGTTGACGTCGCCGCTGACCTCGGCGAAGGCGTCGACGCGCTCGGCGGTGACGGTGCGGGTGAAGGTGGCGCGGTCGCCCACCTGGATGTCCTCGTAGGGGCGGTCCTCCGCCCGGTGTCCTTCGCGGTCCATGCCCAGCACCTCCTCGAGGATGATCGATGCGACGGTCGCGGCGCCGTCAGGGCCGTGCCGGTGCACGCGGGGGAGCGCCAGCAGCTCACCGACGCGGTCGGTCCAGGCGCCGCTGTCGAACTCGGCCTGGCTCAGCTCGATGGCCTGCATCTCGCGGGCGACGAAGGCGGCGAGTGCGGCGGCCTCGCGGAACCGTGCGCGGCCCACGTGGGCCAGCGGCACGCCCGCGTGGAAGACCTCGGACACCGTGGAGTAGCCCAGCTTGCCCACCACGGCGTCGCTGGCGCCCACGAGATCGGGGTGGAAGTGGTCGCTGTGCTGGGGCAGCGTCAGCAGGCGACCCGAGCGATGCGGGCGGTCGCCCACACCGGGCACGACAAAGGCCGCGGCGTCGCTCGTGGCGAGGGCGTCGAGCCAGCTGTAGCGGCCGGGGACGCCGCCCATGCTCACCATCACCAGGGGCTCGTCGGCGCCGATCCCCAGCTCCCTGCGCACCAGCGCGCGCGGCTTGCGCGGCGCGCGGCTGACCGGCGGGACCCGCGCGAGGGCGGGCTCGGTGGCGCACAGCGGTTCGCACTGGATGTGGTGGTCGGCCCTGGCGAAGGCGGCCTCGAACCAGCGCGCGTGGTCGGCCAGGCGAGGATCGGCGTAGCCCTCATAGATCCAGTGCCAGGTGAAGTTCTCGATCAGCACCGAGGGGATGCCGGCGCGGCGCGCCACCTCGATTCCCAGGGGTGAGATGTCGCACAGGACGGCGACGACCTCGCGGTCCCGGAGATCCCTGGCGAGGCGATCCACGAGCCCCTCGTCCAGGGGGAGGAAGGCGTCGAGCCGCCGCACGGTCTCGTCCAGGTCCTCTTCCAGCGGCCCCAGCTGGGCCAGCCCCACGTCCGTGGTCAATTCGTGGTGGCAAGACGGGGCGGTGATGGACTGGGCGAAGAACCACGCCGGCACGCGCGTGTAGATGTCGAACGTCGCGTCGCGGTGCGATCGATGCAGCGCCTCCATCACCGCGGACACGCGCGCGGCGTGGCCGAAGCCGTGGGGGGTGACGAAGGCGGCGAAGTTCAGCGACACGATGGGCTCAAGCTATAGCGCGGTGCGTCCGGGGGTGCCAGGCCGGGGTGGGGGAACACCTCGCACGCTCGCGTGTCTATCAAGCTGTCCGAGGAGGGATGATCATGACCGCTGTACGTTCGCTGATCCTGCTGCTGAACATCTCCTGGGCTCTCCCCGCGGCTGCCGCGCCCATGCAACACCACGACCTGGCTTCCCTGTGGTTCCTGGCCGAGCACGTGATCACGGCCGAAGAGGTGAGCCAGCAGCACCGCATCGAGGAGTGGAACACCACCACGACCTACCGGGTCGGGCGGGTGCTGAAGGGGGATCTGCAGCCCGGGGTCGAGGTGGAGGTCTACGACGACGCCTACTCCACGGAGATCCCGCCCCAGTACGACTTCAGCGATCCGGCCGCGCCGCTGCAGGTGCCCGCGCCGCCGCTGGAGCCCACGGTCTACCTGTTCCTCGAGGAGGCGGCGGTCCGCCTGATCTCCGAGGGGGTCACCGACGGCGAGGGGCTCTACCAGAAGGTGCCGTCGGGCATCCGCGTGGTGGCCGGCGGCGGCGTGTACCGCGTGGAACAGTGGAGCAATCCCGGCGCCTATCGCCCCGTGCCGCAGGGCCCGGATCCCGAGGAGATGCTGGGGTACCTGTTGCCGTCCGAGGTCCGGCCCATGTCCGTGGAGGCCTTCGAGGTGGAGTTGCGCGAGGCGGCGCACCGGGCCGAGAAGTGCGCCATGGCGCTGGCGATCCCCGATCCGGCGGAGCGGAACAGCACGCTGCTGCAGCTGCTCCCGCCGCAACGGCGTTTCCCCCGGTCCACCCGGGTACCCCGGGGCGGGTTCGCCAGCGACGCCCTGTCCGTGCGCATGCAGCAGGCCGTGGGCGAGTCGGGTGATCTGGACGCCTACCTGGAGGCCATGGGCCGGGACGTGGAGGCGTCCATGTGGGCCTTCGACGGCAGGTCGTTCCTGGAGCCCGCGCGGGAGGTGCGCGGCCTGTGGCTGCTCGAGGCCGCCGAGGACCGCACTCGCCCGTCCCACCAGCGCGACGCTGCGCTGCAGGTGATCGCCGAGAACCGATTCGCCCTGTCCGGGATGGGCGTCGAGGGGATCGACCGGCTCGCCGCCCTGCTGGACGAGCCCAACCCCTGGGTCCGCGCCGCCGCGGTCCGCGCGATGGGCTCGCGCGCCCAGGGGGATCACGCGCGGTCGGTGATCAACCACCTCGTCGCCGGCGCCCGGGACGAGCGCAGCCCCGAGGCGCTGGTGATGTACGCCGCGCAGCTGCGCACCGTCGATGCCAAGGTCGACCGCCTCGACCCGATCCTCGCCGCGGACCGTTCGCTGGTCCTGGCCATTCGCCCCGGACCCCGGCCGCCCCTGGACGGAGCCGACATGACGCTGGGGTACGCCTTCGTGGTGCAGCACCACGAGTGGAGTCCGACGCTGACGCTGTCCGCCACCGCCGTGGATGCCGAGGGGGAGGTGCGCACGAGCGCCTCGACGCGACTGGTCAGCGCCGCGGGCGGCCAGGATCTCGGACACGGCCTGGCCGAGGTCTCCTTCGAGCCGCCCCTCGAGACGGGGACCTGGCTGGTGTCGCTCAAGGCCCACCTCGAGCCCTACGAGATCGAGCGACCCGCGCTGGAGACCACTTCACCCATGCTGGAGGTCGTCGTCCCAACTTCGCCGTGACGGTGGGGCCGCTGGAGGGGCCGCGGGGTTCATCGAGGCCCACCGCACCGACGGCCTCGATGGGGTGGACACCGGCAGCTGGCTGGACTACGACTGGACGCTGAACATCGCGCCGTAGTCCACTGGACGTCCATGCCACGAGACGAGCAGGTCGAGGTCGTCATCGAGGTGCCCCGCGGCAGCTTCCTCAAGCGGGAGCTGAGCGGCGAGGGCCTGGCCGTGGACTATGTCTCGCCCGTGCCCAGCCCGTTCAACTACGGCTGCATCCCCGACCGTGCCGGCGACGATGGAGACCCCCTCGACGTGGTGGTGCTCGGGCCGCGGCTGCCGGCGCTGAGCCGGGTGACGGTCCCGGTGGTGGGGGTCGTGCGGTTCGTGGACGCGGGGCAGCGGGACGACAAGCTGGTGGCGGGCGCCGCGCCGCCGACGGCCTGGGAGCGGCGCCGGCTGGCGTGGTTCTTCGGGGTCTATGCCCGGGCGCGGGCCGCCCTCAACGCGGTCAAGGGTATCCGCGGCGAGACGCGATTCGAGGGGATCGACTGGTCCTGAGGGCGCCCGGCCGGGATCAGAGGTCGGAGCCGAGGAGCAGGTAGGCCGCGCCCGAGTCCTGGGCCGCGCCGTCGTGTCCATACGCGCCGATCAGGAAGTCATCGAGGCCGTCGCCGTCGGTGTCGCCGGCGGTGGCGAGGGAGAACCCTGCGGCGTCCCCCAGCCCCTCGCCGATGAACTTCACGTCCGCGTCGCCCAGGTCGAAGGGGCCGCTGATGGGCCCGCGCACGAGGTAGGCGGCGCCCCGGTCCTGGCCCGCGGGATCGGCCTCCGGTGCGCCCACCAGGACGTCGTCGTACCCGTCGCCGTCCACGTCGCCGGCCGAGGCCACGGCGCTGCCCGCCGCGTCGTAGATGGCCTCCCCCATCAGCTTGGCCTCGGCCCCGCCCAGGGTGCTCTCGGCGTGCGGGGGGGTGGTGACGATGTACACGGCGCCCGCCTCGAAGGCCGTGGTCCCCTCTCCGGGGGCGCCGATGATGAGGTCTGCGTTGCCGTTCCCGTCCACGTCCCCCAGGGCCACGGCCCAGCCGACGAAGTCGCCGGCGATCTCACCGAGGAGCTTGCCCTCGGCGTGCGCGAGCTCGGCGTGCTCGACCGCGGGTCCGGGGATCAGGTAGACGGCGCCGGTGAACGGGCCGTGGGCGTCCACCCCGTACGCCCCCACCAGCAGATCGGCCGTGCCGTCGCCGTCCACGTCCTTCCCCCCGGCCGCGGCCCATCCGGCGTAGTGGTTCTCCTCCGATCCGTACAGGCGCACGGTGTCGTTGCACACGCAGCGGGTCCCCTCGTGGCGCGCGGTGTCCACGTAGACCGCGCCGATGTCGGTCACCTCGTCGTCGTGGTAGGGCGCGCCGAGGAGCAGGTCGTCGAGCCCGTCGCCGTCCTGGTCTCCCGCCGGGGCGAGGATGACGCCGAGCCGATCGTGGTCGAGGGCGCCCTGCAGGCCCGCGGTCGCCGCGGACACGTCGATGTCGCCGTCCACGGCGTCTCCGAAGAGGTAGACCGCGCCCGCCGCCGCGCCGCCACCGTCCTCGCCGTCCGCGCCCGCCATCCACTCGTCGAGCCCATCGCCGTCCACGTCCCCCACGCCGGCCACGGCCACGCCCAGGGCGTCGCCGGGGGACTCGCCCGTGACCCTGGCGCTGGCGCCGGCCAGTTCGATGGACCCGGAGCAGGGTCCGTGCAGCAGGTAGGCCGCGCCGGCGTTGACCCCAGCCGCGGACTCCCCGGCGGCGCCGACCAGCACGTCGCCGTACCCGTCGCCGTTCACGTCGCCCGCCGCCGCGACGGACACGCCGGCGTGTGCGCCGGCGCTCTCTCCGAGGAAACGCGCGTGGGCGCCCGCGAGGCTCCTGACCGCGCAGCTCGGTCCGTCGACCGCCGAACCGTCGCAGTCGTTGTCCACGCCGTCGTCGCAGATCTCCACGGCGCCGGGGTGGACGAACCCGTCGGCGTCGTCGCAGTCCTCGTCCGCGTGGTATCCGTCCCCGTCGGCGTCCAGCGGACCGGCGCTGTCGTCGTCGTCGTCACCCGCGCTGTCGTCGTCGTCACCGGGCGAGGTGCCCGCGCTGTCGTCGTCGTCGGCCGCTGCCGAGTCATCGTCAGTGGGACCGTCTCCGGAGCAGCCCGGCGCGAACAGCCACAACATCAGCGAGAGCGCGACCGCGCCGCGGGGTGTGTGGAGCATGGCTCAGCGCCGACGCCGGCTGAGGCGGGTCACGGTGGCGAGGGCCAGCAGCGCGATCGCGTGGACGGAGGCGTGGCGGGCGCCGCTGGATCGGCATTCGCAGCCCTCGTCGGCGGGATCGGCCCCATCCTCCCCCTCGCCCTGAACCGACAGGATCAGGTCCCCGTCCACCGGCGTGGTGTAGGGCTCGTCGCCGTGGTGCAGCTCGATGGTGACCACCTCAAGGGCCATCGAGGCCACCGTGGGTACGACCTCCATGGCGATCACGACCTCCGGGCCCTCGTCGTCGATGATCTCGTCGGCCTCGATCCACAGGCGCTGGCCGTCGATCCAGGCCGTCGAGTCCGCGGCGATCCCGTCCACCTCGAGCTCGACCATCCCCGTGGGGGCGATCCCGGCGGGCAGCACCACCTCGAGGCGGTCCACGCCGCGGTCCTCCTCGCCGATGGTCAGATCCAGCGCGGCGAACAGCAACGTCGCGTCGGGGCCGGCGGGCAGGACCGCGGGTTCGACGGTGCCCTGGGCAGCCGTGGCCGGCACCCCTGCAGACACGACCTCGGCGGTGCGGATCTCCCACGGGCCGTCCAGGGTGCTGTGCGACCAGGCCACCAGGGCATGCCCGTTGCCCAGCGGCGCGATCGTGGGGGTCCGGGTCATGGCCCCGGGGTCGCTGACCACGGTCTCGGCCGTCTTGCCCTCCGCGGTCAGGGCGGCGACGTGGATCTCGGCGCGATCCGTCGCGGTCACCTGGGACCAGGTCACGTAGGCGCGCTGCCCGTCCACCGTCACCGCCGGCTCCCACGCCCCAGCCGCGGCGTCGGTCAGCATCCGCGGGTCGCTGAACGTCACGCCGTCGTCGGTGGAGAATGCGTGGTTGATCTGGAACGTGCCCGTGGCCATGTCCGACCAGACGACGTGGAGGACGCCGTCGGGGGTGACCGCGGTGACGGGCTGGATGCTGGGCAGGGGGTTGTCGGTGATCCGGAACTCGCCGTCCCAGCTCTCACCACCGTCTTCGCTACGGATCCAGTAGATCTCGGTGTTGTCGTTGTTCTGGCCCCACTCGAAGAACGACGTGTTGGCGCTGTAGGTGACGATTCGTGTGTCCCCCACCTGGATCTGGGCGGCGCCCTTGGGGAAGTGCGGAGCGCCGTGCGCGAACACGTTGTACTCCCACCACGTCAGACCCCGATCCTCGCTGACGAACGTGCGGAAGAGCTCGTCAGCGGGTGAATCCTGCATCAGGTAGATGAGCCCGTCGCGGTCGAAGAAGCTGAGGTTGCCCACGGGCGTGCCTATCCCCGCGATGTCCTCGTCGAAGACCATCTCCCAGGCGCCGGTCTCCAGGCCCAGACGCCACAGGTGCATCGTCCACAGGCCCGTCGTCGAGGCGTAGGAGTACCAGCTGATCAGGACCACCTCGCCGTCGGTCCACGCCGCGGGGTTTCTCTGCATCGATGCGCCCGGATCGGGGTGGTCGGTGGTCCAGGTCGCGCCCCCGTCCTCGGACAGGTCCACCCGCACGCGAAAGCCGCCGTCGTCGTAGGGCTGGTCTGCCGCCAGCGATTCGCTGACCATCACCACCAGGTCGCCCACCGCGGCGAGCGAGGGCATCCGTTCGCCGCCGGTGGTCAGCGGCGCCGCGTCCCCGTCCTCGAGGATCTCGGTGACCACCCGTCCGCTGGCGTAGGGGAAGGGCAGCCCCATCAGCTGGGCAAGGGTCGGGGCGACGTCCTTGTGCGAGTACACCGCGTCGGAGACGTGACCCGGCTTGATCCCCGGTCCCAGGGCGAGCAGGAAGGTCTTGCGGCACCCCCGGCAGTGACAGCCGTGGCTGTACCAGCCGTCGTCCTCGCCGTCGAGGTGGCGGCCGTGGTCGGTGGTGATGAACAGCACCGTGTTGTTGGCGTAGACCGGGTCCTGCTGGAGGTCGAACCAGAAGTCGGCGATGTCCCGCGAGGTCTCCTGCAGGGCCTCGGTGTGCCAGGCCCAGTCGCCCCAGTGGGCGACCCGGTCCACCTCGTGGAAGTTGGCCAGGATCAGGTCGATCTCCTGGTCGGCCATGATCGCGTCGAGCTCGTTCCACACCCAGGCGTCGGGCATCTCGTCGTCGAACTGACAGCGGCGCTCGGCCCCGTATTCGAGGCCGTAGCCCGGCATCAGGCTGGCGTCGGCGTCGTAGATCTGCGGCGTGTTGGACAGCACCCAGCAGCAGCCCGAAGGGGCCCCCGTGCGCTGGCGATACACCTCGAACAGGGTGGGCGTGTGGTTGTGGTAGTACTGGCGGCCCCAGTAGGGCATGGTCAGCCCGTAGTCCGACGCGTTGCCGGTCATGAATACCAGGTGCGCCGGCATGGTCGTGGTCAGGGTCTGACATTCCAGGTTCGTCAGCAGGGCGCCGTGGGGGAGCAGCTCGTGCAGCGGCGCGATGTAGCGGTGCAGCGGGTCGTCGAAGCCCTCGGCCGAGCGTATCCCGTCGATGACGAAGATGAACCCGTGCTCCGCGATCTGCGCACCTGCCCGGACAGGGGCGATCGAGAGGATCAAGAGGGCAGCGAGCGCCGCGGCGCGCGGTCCAGATCGGGGCGAAAGGAGCAAGATTCCACGGGCAGGATAGCAGTCCATCGGGTCCGGCCCAACCACCATCGAGGCCGGCTCACGAGCCGCGTCGATCGAGGACCTCGCGGACGCGGGTGGCGAGCTGGCGGGGTGAGAACGGCTTGGGGACCAGATCGACCCCGTCGTCGAGAACGCCGTGGTGCGCGATCACGTCGTCGGTGTAGCCGGAGATGTAGATGACGGCGAGGTCGGGATAGCGGTCGGTCAGCCGATCGGCGAGCTCGCGGCCGTTCATGCCGGGCATGACCACGTCGGTGAGGAGCAGGTCGATGGGGCCCTCGTGCCGCTCGACCCGCTCGATGGCGGCGTTCCCGTCGCCGGCGGTGAGCACCTGGTAGCCCAGCCGCTCGAGCAGCCGCTCGAGCAGCCGCAGCACGCGCGGGTCGTCCTCCACCGCGAGCACGGTCTCGGGGCCGCCGTCGAGGGCCAGGGATCGCAGCTTGATGGACGACTCGTCCGTGTCGTCCACGGCCGGCAGGTAGACGGTGAAGGTCGAGCCCGCACCGGGGGTGGAGTCCACCTCGATCCACCCACCGTGCTGGGTGACGATGCCGTAGACCGTGGCCAGGCCGAGGCCCGTGCCCTCGCCGGGCCTGCGCGTGGAGAAGAACGGTTCGAAGATGTGCCTGCGCGTGCACGCGTCCATGCCCACGCCCGTGTCCTTCACCGTCAGGGCGACGTAGTCGCCGGGGACCGCGTCGGCGTGCCCGGAACAGCCGCGATCGTCCAGCCGCACGTTCGCGGTCGCGAGGGTCAGGGTCCCGCCGTCGGGCATGGCTGCGCGGGCGTTGATGGCCAGGTTGAGGACCACCTGTTCCGCCTGGCTGGGATCCACGAGGACGCGCCCGAGCCCGGCCTCGGTCCCTGTCCTGAGATCGATGTCCTCCCCCAGCAGCCGGTCGAGCATCTTGCGCAGGTCTCCCAGCAGCTGACCCAGGTCGATGACCTGCGGTGCGATGACCTGCTTGCGGGCAAAGGCCAGCAGCTGACGGGTGAGCCCCGCGGCCTGCTGGCAGGCGCCGACGATCTCCTCGAGGGACTCCCGCGTGGGATCGGACCGCGGCACGTCCTCCAGGGCCAGGCTCGCGTTGGCGGAGACCACGGTGAGCACGTTGTTGAAGTCGTGGGCCACGCCCGCAGCGAGCCGGCCGATGGCCTCCATCCGCTGGGCGGTCTGCAGCTGCTCCTCGAGGCGGGCGCGATCCTGCTGGGCCTGGAGCACCTCGGTGATGTCCTCGCCGGACGACAGGTGGCCGGTGATCGCGCCGCTGTCGTCTCGAAGGACCGTGTTGTGCCAGGTGCAGTTCCGCTCCTCGCCGGAGCGGGTCACGATCGGGTTCTCGAAGTACTCCACGGGCTCGACGTCCCCGCGCAGCAGCGCCTGCGAGACCTCCTTGACCGTGTCGCGCAGCCGCTCGGGCAGGCAGGTGTCGAACCAGTTCTTGCCCAGCAGCTCGTCTTCGCTGTACCCCAGGACCTCGCAGGCGCGCCGGTTGGCCAGCGTCACGTTGCCCTCGGCGTCCAGGGCGATGAACATCGCCTCGGCCAGGTCCAGGAACATCTGGGTGCGCTCGCGCTCGGCCCGCAGGCTCCTGAGCGCTCGATCGTCGGTGTCCCCCCCCGCGGAGGTCCTGTCGTCACGCATGGCGGCATGATAATGCCTTCGGGCCGGGGCCTGCTATGGTCTCGCCTCGGAACTCAGGGAGGTCTCCATGAAAGCCGTCCGCTTCAACCCCACCGTCCCCCGTTACGCCATGGGCAAGGCCCTCGGCCTCGCGTCGTCCGCGCTGGCCTGGCGCGGCCCGGGCTGCGTCTCGTTCGAGGACGTCCCCGAGCCGACCCTCCCCGGTCCCGAGTGGGTGGCGGTGGACACGCGGTACGGCGGCATCTGCGGGTCGGACATGGGCGCCATTGGCCTGCACACCAGCCCCTACATGGAGCCGTTCAACTCCTTCCCCTGCACCCTGGGCCACGAGAACACCGGACGCATCGCCGAGGTGGGCGCGGACGCGGGCGACTGGGAGGTGGGCCAGCGGGTGGTGGTGGAGCCGGTGCTGTGGTGTGAGCCCCGCGGTGTGGAACCCGTGTGCGCACCCTGCGCGCGCGGGGAGATCAATCTCTGTCAGAACAAGACGGTGGGGCGGCTCGCCCCGGGCGGGATCACCGGCTACTGCCGCGACACCGGCGGATCGTGGAGCCGGCGGTTCCTGGGGCACCGAGCCCAGCTGGTGGCCGTGCCCGACGATCTCACAGACGAGAGCGCCGTGTTGCTGGATCCCATGGCGGTGGGGCTACACGCCGTGCTGCTCGATCCTCCGAAGGCGGGCGAGACCGTGCTCGTGGTGGGGGCCGGCACCATCGGCCTGACCGTGCTGGCCGCCCTGCACGCCCTGGACTGCGACGTGCGCACCATCGTCCTGGCGCGCCACCCGCACCAGGCCGCGGCGGTCGAGCGCATCGGCGCGGACCACGTGATCGGGCCCCGCTCCGGCGATCCCTTCGATGCTGTGGCCGAGCTCACAGGCGCGGCCATCCACAAGCCGATGATCGGCAAGCGGGTGATGGTCGGCGGCGCGGACCGCACCTTCGAGTGTGTGGGATCCGACTCGGCCATCGACGACGCCCTGCGCATGACCGGCCCCGGCGGCTCGGTCATCCTCGGCGGCGTGCCAGGCCTGGCCAAGGGCATCGACTGGTCGTCCATCTTCTGCGACGAGCTGACCGTGCGCGCGACCACCGTCTACCACCAGGTCGAACCCTGGGACGGCCGCACCTGGAACGCCCTGGAGCTCGCCATCCACCTCGTGCAGCAGGGCAAGCTCGACCTGGACTGGATGATCACGCACCGCTTCCGCCTCGCCGACTGGAAACGCGCGCTGGACCTGCACCACGCCAAGGGCGATCAGCAGCTGATCAAGGCGGTGTTCGAGTTCTAGACCATCCGCCTGCGGATGCGCTGGATCCACTCGTCGATGGGGCGCTCGAGATCCACCCCCATGCGCTCGGCGGCGTCGTCGATGGCGGGGCGGGCGTTGGGGTCCTCGAGGTCGCCCACCTGGCCCAGCAGGCCTGCGCGGCGACCGAGTACGAAGCGGTTCTGGTCGCGCTCGGACCAGCCGAGGAAGCGGTCGCAGACCCCCAGGAGGTGCGGCAGATCGTCGGGCAGGCGCCCCTCGAGCTCGGGCAGCAGGTTGAGGTCGTGGTCGCTGACGAGCTGGGTGTGGACCTTGTCCATGTTGTCGAGCATGGAGCGGATCTCGGCGACCATGGCGGCCTCACCCAGGGGGGCGAACTGGCCCTGCTCCACCATCTCGGCGAGGGGTCCGCGGGGGGGGACCACCAGGGACCGCAGGCGCACGGTGCTGGGCTGGATCACGGTCAGCACGCGCGCCGTGGCCAGGGCGTGATCCTCGGTCAGCGACACCCCGCCCAGGCCGGGCATCACGTAGCAGCACAGGTGCATCCCGGCGGCGAGCACGTTGCGGCCGCCCTCGATGTGGGTCGAGGCGGTGGCGCCCTTGGACATCATCTCGGCCACCGCGTCCGAGCCGCTCTCCAGGCCCACGTGCACGCGGGTCAGGCCCGCCTCGCGGTACTCGCCCAGCAGCTCCACCGACTTGCGCGCCAGGGTGCGGCTCTGGGAGTAGGTGGTGATGCGGTCGACCTCGGGGAACAGATCGCCGATGGCCTCGAGCACGGCGAGGATCTTCTTGCGCGGTGAGGCCAGGGCGTTGGCGTCTTGCAGGAACACCGTGCGCCCGCCGTGGAACAGCCACCAGGCCACCGGCAGCAGGGGCCGCAGCTCGGCGTCGCCGTAGACACGCTCGATGACCGAGCGCTCCACGCCGCCGTCGAATCCCATGGATCGCGAGAGCCGCTCCAGGGCGTCGGCGGCGTCCCGCATCTTCTGCAGGTCGTCGACGATCTCCTCGGCGGTGCGGGCGCTGTAGGGGCGGCCCTTGTACACGGGGCAAAAGGCGCAGCGGTTCCACGGGCAGTTGCGGGTGACGCGCACCAGCAGGCTCATGGCCTCGCTGGGTGGTCGAATGGGGCCTTGCTCGAAACCGGTCACGCCTGCTCCAGGTTCGAACGGCATTGTACCTCGCGCAGCGGTGCAGATTCTCCCGCCCGCGGAGTACTCTAGCCATCGTGGTCATGGATCGCACATCGCCGGCCTGGGTCGGCCTGGTCGTCGGACTGCTCGCCATGATCGGCGCGTCGCCGGCGCGATCCGGATCCACGGGGCCCGTCTTCGAATACCCGGTGGACGGCACGGTGTACCCGCCCAACCTCGCGCCGCCCACCTGGTCCTGGCGTGGTGAGGGCCCGTGGGTGGTGACCGCGGGGGAGGGGGCCCGGCGGTGGGAGCTCGACGAACCCCGGCTCACCCCCACGGCGGAACAGTGGGCGGCGCTGGCCGACGCGGCCGGGGGCGACGCCGTCGCGCTGCGGGTATGTGACGCCGCCGGAGCCTGCGCCGAGGCGTCGTTCGGCTGGTCGGAGCACCCCTTCGAGGGGGAGCTGACCTACCGGCTGGTGCGTCCACCGTTTGGTGGCGATCCGCTGTACCGCACACGGTTGATGCGGCAACGGCCGGAGGCGGCGTCGGCCGAGCCCCTGGCGGACGGGTTGCCCGAGCGGCCCTGCCTGGGGTGCCACGCCGTGGGTGGGCGCGTCGCCGTCCAGGTGCGCGATCCCTACGACCCCCACGTGGGGCTCGTGGACGGGTCCGCGGGTGCCGTGCAGCCCCTGGATCTGCCGGACGGGCCGTTCGGGCGCTGCTCCGGTCTGGCCTGGATGGCCGACGGCGGGCTCGTGGTGACCATGAACCTGCGCCACACCGACGAGCGCACCGAGGGCGGCTTCCGCCTGACCCACCACGCGTCCGATCTCGCCCGCGTCGATCCGTTGACGGGGGAGTGGGCCCTGATCCCGGGCGCGTCCGATCCCGCGGCGGTGGAGGACTTCCCCGACGTCTCTCCCGATGGAACCACCGTGGCGTTCGTGCGCGGCGAGGAACTGGTCACGGATCGTGGAGCGCTGGACATCCACCTGCTGCGCCCCGCCGCCGAGGTCGTCTCCAGGCCCCTGGCCGGGGCGTCGGGGGACGGCGCGGCGAGCTACTTCCCGCGCTTCTCTCCCGACGGCCGCTGGATCGCCTTCGTGCGGTCCGAGGGGGGCTACTTCGCCCGCCCGACATCCGACCTCTACCTCGTGCCCGCCGGTGGCGGGGAGGCCCGGCGACTGGAGGTGAACACCGCCGGCCGCATGGACTCCTGGCCGAGCTGGTCCCTCGACGGCCGCTGGCTGGTGTGGGCGTCCCGGCGGGACGATCCCGAAGGCACCCGGGCCTACCTCACCGAGGTGAGCCCGGACGGGCGCTGCTCACCGCCGGTGCCCTTCCCCGCGCAACCTCCCGACGGCTGGAGCGTGAACCACCCGACCGTCGCGCCCGCGCGCTGACCTCGAATCACACGCCTGTTGACGCAATCCCTGAAATGGTCGAGCATCGATACCGAGGATCTTCTCCAGAGGCGATCTGCATGGAATGCCCCCACTGCCGGTCCGAGATGCGCGCCGTCACGCGGGACGACACCGCTGCGGACGTGTGCGACGCCTGCGGGGGGATCTGGCTGGATCGGGAGGAGCTGCTGGAGGTGGTCTCGAGCCTGCCCACGACCTCGCTGCGGGAGGAGGGCGTGTTCTCCGAGCCGGAGCTGAGCTCGACCCGCGCCTGTCCCCGCTGTGACGGAGCCCCGCCGCTGTACGAGGTGGGCCTCGTCGAGGTGGCGGACCTGCAGCTGGACACCTGCCGCTCGTGCAAGGCGCTGTTCGTGCCCTTCGAAGAGGCCGAGGCCGTGGGCCGCTTCCTCAAGTGGCTGGACAGCGAGTCGGACGAGGCGGACCCGCTGGTCTCCATGCGCCTGCTGCGCCTGCTACACGCCCTGGCCGAGAGCTACGGCCCCGGCGGCGACGATCGTCCCTCGTGGAACGACGTGACCTGAGTTATCCTGCCCGCCCTCTTCTTGCTTCGGAGACACGACCCATGACCACTCGCCCCCTGCTCGGCCCCACGTTCGACGAGATGCTCCACCCCGAGACCGTCGATCCCCACATCCGTGAGCGCGCCCTCGCCGCCAAGGACGAGGACCCCCTCGATCCGATCAACCTGTTCAACATCCGCTGGCGGGACGAGGCCGGCGCCCTGCGCTACTACCTCGTGCCCCCGGAGATCACCGGCGTGGACGCCCCCATCGCGGTGATGTACTCGGTGGACTTCCCCACGGGCAGCCACAAGGTGGGCGCCGCCTACTCGGTGCTGATGGACATGCAGCTGAGCGGCCAGGTGGACCCCGAGGAGCACACCCTGGTGTGGCCGTCCACGGGCAACTACGGCATCGGCGGCGCCTGGGTGGGCTGCCGCATGGGCTACGACTGCCTGGTGCTGCTGCCCGAACAGATGAGCCAGGAGCGATTCGACCGCATCGCCAGCTACGGGGCGAAGTACATCAAGACCCCGGGCTGCGAGAGCAACGTCAAGGAGATCTACGACAAGTGCCACGAGCTGGCCGCCGACCCCAAGGTGCGCGTGCTCAACCAGTTCGAGGTGCTGGGCAACTACCGCTTCCACTACCACGTGACCGGCAACAGCGCCGCGGCCGTGGCCGAGGACCTGGCCGCGCAGGGGGTGGGTAACGGCAAGGCTGCCGCCTTCTGCTCCTCCATGGGGTCCGCCGGCACCATCGCCGCGGCGGACCGGCTCAAGCAGATCAACCCCGACCACAAGATCGTCGGCCTCGAGCCGATCCAGTGCCCGACCCTGTTCGCCAACGGCTACGGCGGCCACGACATCCAGGGCATCGGCGACAAGCACGTCACCTGGATCCACAACGTGCAGAACATGGACCTGATGTGCTGCCTGGACGACATGGAGTGCAAGAGGGGCCTGCAGCTGTTCACCGACCCGGTGGGCAGCGCCTTCCTGCGCGACGAGCTGGGGGTGGACCCGGCCGGTGTGGCCAACCTGGCTCGGACCATGGGCATCTCGGGCGTGTGCAACCTGCTCGGCGCCATCAAGACGGCCAAGTTCTACGGCTTCGGCAAGGACGACCTGGTCGTCACCGTGGCCACCGACGCCATCGATCGCTACCACTCGGTCATGGGCCAGCTGAACGGGGCCTTCGGCGCGTTGACCCCTGCAGAGTCCCTGGCCCGCTACCGCTCCATCTTCCAGGGCGTGCGCACGGACTGGGCCCAGGAGGGCACCTGGCTCAACCGGGAGCGCTGGCACAACCTCAAGTACTACACATGGGTCGAGCAGCAGGGGAAGACGGTGGCCGAGCTGGACGCCCAGCGCAGCCAGGACTGGTGGCGCGAGATCCAGGCGGCCATCCCGGAGTTCGACCGCATGAACCTGGAACAACGCCCCTCCCTGTAGCCGATGCTCCGGCTTTTCTACCGACCAGGTAGACGTTATGCTAGACGCGGATTCGTAGAAGGGAAGGGCCCATGAAGCTCTCCACCCGGGCCCGATACGGGCTCCGCGCCATGGTCGATCTGGCCACCCACTCCGACGGACAACCCGTGATGATGCGCGCCATCGCCAGCAACCAGGTGCTGTCCAAGCGGTACCTGGACAACATCTTCGCGACGCTGCGCCAGGAGGGGCTCGTGCTGAGCGTCCGCGGCGCGGCCGGTGGCTACCGCCTGGCCCGTCCGGCCGAGGACATCCGCGTGGACGACGTGGTGTCGGCGCTGGAGGGGGACATCCTGCTGGTGCACTGCGAGGACGAGTTCGGCGGCTGCGACCGGCACGGCCGCTGCGCGGCCAGCGAGGTGTGGTGGAACGCGTCGAAGGCCCTGCGCGACTCGCTCCACGACGTCACCCTGGCCGAGCTGGTCGTGCGCCAGAAGTGGCTCGACAAGGAGTTCGCCGAGGTGGACGCTGCCGAGGCCCCCGCGAAGGACTGATCACGCCGCCCGGCGGCGGCTCACCAACACCCCCAGCAACAGCAACGGCGCCAGCGGTCCGGCCGGACCCGCGGTGGTGGCGCACGCCCCGCACGGCGTGCACTGGGGGTCTTCCATGTCCAGAGTCATGTCGCAGGCGTTGTCGATGCCGTCCTCGCAGTCCTCGCGCGCGCCTGGATTGACGTCGGGGTTCCCGTCGTCGCAGTCCCCTTCGTTGACCGAGTACCCGTCGCGGTCGGTGTCGGCGTTGTCCCAGTCGTAGGCCTGGGCCGTGGCGCTCACGAGGAGACTCAGCAGCAGCACGATGGTGATCTTCATCGTTTCCTCCGAACGGGCCCATTATCGCCGCGCGGCGGGAACGAAAAAGGGAAAGTTTGATCCGGCGCCTGTTCCGCCGCGATCCAGGACGGATCGTTCCCCGGTGGGACGTGGGGGGATTATGGGGATTTTGGTGACTCTGGAGATCTGACGTGTGTAACCTACTGTGTCATGAACTCGACCCGGGCTCGTCCCCGTGTCATCCTGGGGTATGCATCGGGATACGACGAGCCCATCTACGCGCTTCGAGGAGTTCCTGGTTCGCCTCGGCGAGGCGGTCGGACACCGGTCGCGACGCGGCCCCTTACGCGCATATTTGACAGGACTGCTCCTTCCGGGGGATCGCAAGAGCGTCGAACCCATGGCCGCGCGGGTGGACGCGCGTCGCCTGGGGGCGTTGCACCAGTCCATGCATCACTTCGTGGCCAACTCGAACTGGAGCGATCGGGCCGTCCTGCGGGTGGCGCGGGACTGGGCGCTCCCTGCGCTGGAACGGCACGGCACGATCGCGGCGTGGGGGGTGGGGCTGCACTTCCACGACAAGCGGGGCAAGGCGTCGGTGGGCGTGGCGCGGCAGGCGCCGCGGCCGGGGGAGCCGCGCCGCAACGGCCAGCGCGTGGTGACCCTGTCGGCGGTGAACGCGGCGATGAGCGTGCCGGTGTCCTACGACCTGGTGATGCCCGAACCTGCGAAGGGTCGTGAGCCCTGGGAGATCGTCCTGCAGCGCGTGGGCGATCAGTTCGGCGACGGGTTGCCGCGTGCGCCCGTCATCGCGGGGGTGGGGCTGGGCGACGCGGCCCACCTGTGTCGCAGGCTGGCCGAGATGGACGTGGACCACGTGGTGGAGACGAACCGGCGGCCTCGGATCGTTCGGGAGGATACCGACCGCATCGAGCTGCACTGGCGCGACGCGGGGCACCGGACGGTCAACTCGTGGTTCTCGGTCGCCGAGGGCGAGGGCGAGGGCGAGGGGCGGGGACGACTGCTGGTGCAGTGGGCGTCGCGCACCGGGCGGGCCCGGCGCGTCTGGCACACGCGGGTGTCACCTGCCTACGATCTGCCCGACCTCGTGCAGCTGGCCACCCTGGGCTGGCGGGTCGAGCGCGACTTCGCGGACATGCGTCAGATGCTGGGCGTGCACCAGTACGAGGGGCGGAACTGGAGGGGATTCCATCACCACGGCGCGCTGTGCTGCGCGGCGTTCGCGTTCCTGGCTGCTCAGCGTGCGCGGCTGACGCCGCCCATGCCGTTGACGTTCCTGCAGCCGTTGCTGTTGCCGCCGGGGTTCACCCCGCGGGGCGCGGGGCGGTAGGGGACGATTGCGGGGGTGGAGTTCACTCACCCCAGGGCGGGACGTGAATCACCTCAGACCTCCAGAGGCCCCTCGACGTTGTCCCCCTCGTCCGATTCCTCGACCTCTTCGGTGGTGTCCAGCAGCACGTAGGACTCCCAGCCCCACCAGGGGGAGTCGCCGATGCCGAAGTCGGCGTACACGGTCTCGCCGGCCGCCAGTCCGTTGATCCACATGAAGGTGTCGCCGTCGTCGCCCACCTCGGGAGCCCACCAGGGATCGGTGAACAGGTCCACGTAGAAGCCGCCCGCGTGGCCGTCGCCGCTGTTGGTGACGTCGATGAAGTAGTAGGTCTCGCCGTCGCCCACGTAGGCCTCGAAGTAGGTGACCTCGAGGTTGGGCATGCCGTCGTCGCCGGTCTCGTCGTCGTCGTCGTCGCCCTCGGGGTCGGTCACGTCGTCGTCATCGTCGCCGGTGTCGCCCGTGTCGTCGTCGTCGTCGCCGATCCCGGTGTCGTCGTCGTCGTCGCCGAAGGGGTCGTCGTTCTCGTCGCCGGGATCGTCGGAGCTGGCGTCGTCGTCCAGGACGGTCACGTCCACGGGGGTGGCGATGACACCTTCGTACTCGGCGCGGACCTGGGTGAGGCCGGCGGACTCGCCGGTGGCGCGGCCGTCGGCGGCCACGGTGACGATGGCGGGGTCGCCGGTGATCCAGCGGACGCCGCCGGAGAAGTCGCCGCGGGTGCCGTCGGAGAAGTCGGCCATGGCGGTGAGCCAGGCGCTGCCGCCGTACTTGAGGTCCAGGCTGTTGGGGTTGATGGACAGGCCGACCACCTCGGCGTCGGTGACCCGGATGATCACGTCTTCGCTGGACACGCCGTCCAGGTTGGCAACCACCGAGGAAGTCCCGGCGCGCAGCCCGACGGCCACACCCTCGTGGTCCAGGTCGTCGCGCACGGCCACGGCGTCGCCGCTGACCACGAACCACTCCACCGAAGCGGTCACGTCCACGGAGTCGCCGCTCTCGTAGAAGGCGTAGGCCACGAGCTGGCTCTCACCGCCCACGGTGACGACGGGCTCGGCCGGCGTGACCAGGATGCCCAGCATCTCCCCCTCGGGGGCGCCGGGGATGGGCGGTACGCAGCCCGGCCCCAGCATCAGGCTGACGGCGAGGGCGGTGATGGTGATGGCGCGCGTCATGGGCGACCTCCTGTCAGTCACCTATTTGTGCAAGTCCCGGGCCAACTTCAGCGCGGGCGCTCGTGGCCGAGAAAGCGAAGGGATCTCAGGAGGTTGTATTGCCCCACGCGCGCGATGAGACGCTGTGACACGGGTGTGTCAGCGTGTGACAGGGGGAGAGGTTGAAGGTTGAAGGTTGAAGGGGATCAGTAGACGTCCAGCGGACCCACCACGTTGTCGCTCTCGTCGGACTCGGCCACGTCGTCGGTGGTGTCGAGGATCACGTAGGACCACCACTCGTAGTAGTCGGGCACGTCCTCGACGGTGAAGTCGGCGTACACGGTGTCGCCGCCGGCGAGGTTCTCGAACAGGTCGTACTCGTCGCCGTCCATGCCGATGGTGGGTGTGGAGTACGCGTCGATGAACAGGTCGACGAAGAAGATCTCGGCCTCGGCCGAGCCGTCGTTGGTCACGTCGATGTAGTAGTAGGTGACCGTGTTGGTGTAGTCCACGTAGGCCGAGAAGTAGGTGACGGTGAGGTTGGGCAGGCCCACAGCGTCGTCGTCGTCGCCCACGGTGTCGTCGTCGTCGCCGATGAAGTCGTCGTCGTCGTCGCCGGTGGCGCCGGTCACGGTCACCGTCACGGACTCGGAGGCGACGTCCTCGTACTCGGCGCGCACGGACGTGGATCCCGTACCCACGCCGGTGGCCTTGCCGTCGGCGGCCATGGTCACCACCGAGGAGTCGGCGGTGATCCAGCGCACGGATCCGGACATGTCGCCCCGGGTGCCGTCGGAGAAGTCGGCCATGGCGGTGAGCCAGGCGCTCTCGCCCACCTCGAGCACGAGGTCGGTCGGGGTGACGGACAGGCCGACCACGTCCGCGTCGGTGACGCGGACCACCACGGCGTCGCTGGTCAGGCCCTCGTAGGTCGCCTCCACCGCGGCGGTCCCCTCGCTCTGGCCGGTGACGATGCCCTCCTGGTCCAGCCCGTTGGACACGTCCACGGCGGAGCCCTGGACCACGGCCCACTGGGCCGAGGCGGTGACGTCGGCCGTGTCGCCGCTCTCGAAGAAGGCGGTGGCCACCAGCTGGATCTGGCCGCCCACGGTCACCACGGGCTCCTCCGGGGTGACGATCACCCCCAGGGGGGGCTCGCTGGTGTCGTCGTCGTCGTCCGACGACGGACAGCCCACGGGCAGGGACAGCGCGGCGAGCGCCAGGAGGCTCAACAGCAAGGGCAGGAATCGGGTCATCGGGTTCCCCGGTGCGTTACTGACGGACGGCGTCGTCTCCGATCATGTCGGCGAGGTGGCCGAAGTTCAAGTAGGGGTTCTCGGAGCCGTTGTTCGACGGATACCGCGGGTTGGAGTAGGGCACCCAGGCGAAGTCCGGGTGCGTGTTGGGGTCGTCCCAGGTCCCGGCGGTGACCAGGCCGTTCTCGTCGGCGGTCAGGGTGTAGCCATAGGAGTTGGTGAAGCCCTCGGGGGTGCCCCCGAAGTCCACCCAGTCCTCGTCCACGGCGTCGGTGGTGAAGACCAGGTCCACGGCGACCTCGAAGGTGCGCTCCAGCGGATCGACGGTGACCAGGTCGCGCACGGCGTCGAGGGTGCCGTCGCCGATGCCGTCGATGTCGGTGATCTCGTCCACGGTCTGGAACGGGCCGTTGTCGAGGCGCCAGGCGATGATCTTGTCGGCCTTGGACTCGCCGATCTCCGGCAGGTCCATCAGCGCGTCGCGGTCGGCCGTGTTGAGGTTGACCAGGTCCAGCGCGTCGGCCGGCGTGGTCTCGTCGATGAGCATGTCGTAGGCGTAGGCCGGGTAGTTCCACACCGCGTCACCGGCGGAGGTGTCGAAGACCAGCGGCACGCCGCGGTCGTGGATGTAGAAGCTGATGATGCGGTGGAACGCGTCGGGGTGCAGGTCGGCGATGTCCTGCTCCTCGCCGTTGTAGCGCTCGCCGTAGAAGTGGCTGTGCTGGCTGTAGTGGGCCTCGGTCATCAGCCCCTTGAGGTCCGCCGTGGTGAAGGTCAGCGAGTGACCGGCGGCCTCGACCGTCTGGGACTCGGTGGGCTCGTTGCTCAGGATCGCCGTGGCGGCCCAGCCGTTGCAATGACCCCACCAGGAGCCGCCGGCGGGGCTGTAGTGGTTCAGCAGCTCCCACGCGGGCATGTAGAAGGGGTTGGGGTTGGAGTTGCCCTGCAGGTACTCGTACAGGGCGAACTTGTCCGTGGGGCTGAGCTCGTCGATGGCGTAGCTCCACTCCTCGCCCTTGCTGATGTTGCCGTCGGCCACGGTGATCGTGCCGCCGTCGAGGCCGCTGAGCAGGCCGCCGTAGAACTCCACGAGCTCGTCGATGAGCTCGCGCTGCTTGGTCTTGTACTCGTCGACCTTGTCCTTGTAGGTTTGGGAGTCGCTGCCCTCGCTCTTGCGAAGGTCGCGCAGCTCGTCGGACAGGTTGTCGATGTCGGTGCAGATGGGGTCGATGGTGCCCTTGATCTCGTCGGAGAAGGTGGCGCGGTTGTTGTAGCCGAACACCAGTTCGCCCTTGGACTGGGGCCACCAGGAGCCGGCCCACGGCTCGTAGCCCTCGACCGTGTCCGCCTCGATGGTGCTGTCCAGGTCGTCCGCGGTGATGGACAGGGCGGCCTTGAGATCCACGCTCTCGCGCAGCGCGTCGAGGAAGTCCCAGTCCTCGCTGCCGGGATCGGGCAGGTCGGAGCGGGGCACGCCCACGTCCAGCAGCGCCACCTCGGAGTCGTCGAGCAGCCGCGCTTCGAGGTTGGGGGTGATCGTCTCGGTGGCGTAAGGGCGGCCCGGCTCCCAGCGCTGGTGCACCAGGTTGCTGTCCAGCTCGTCGAAGAAGATCACCTCCACGGCGTCACCGTCGGCGGAGGTGGTCATCGCGTGGCCGTTCTCCATGATCGTGGTGGCATCCTCGACCCGCATCGGGAACGGCGGCATGTACGTGGGCGCGGCCACCAGGTCGCTCTGGCTCAGCAGGTTGGTGGCGCTGTCCGTGTCGGACAGGTCCAGGGCCTCACGCACGCGCGTCTGCCCCACCGTGTGGAAGTAGACGACGGCGGCGAGCCGGTCGCGGTCCTCGCGGATGACCAGGTAGACCCTGGGGTCGCTGTCCAGGGAGGGGTGGCCCCAGTTGTGGTTGGGGTCCAGGTGCGCGCGGATCACGGTGAGGCTGGAAGGCCGTCCGCTGAGCTCGTAGTAGGGCCGCAGCTCGTCGCTCGACGCGGGCTCGTACCCGGTGTGGATCACCGTGTAGGTCCAGTACAGGGCGTCGGTCCAGGTGTCGGTCAGCGGATCGCTGGTCAGCGACTCGCCGTCCATGTCCAGGCTGGGGATGGTCTCCTCGCCGGACTGGGCCAGGCGCCGGGTGGTCTCCACGACGAACTCCTGGTTGGCCTCCCAGGTGGGGCGCAGGGGGTCGCCCTGCTCGTCGTCGCCGCAACCCACGGCGAGCAGGCTCGCGGTGAGGATTCCGAGGATCAGCGTGATGCGCGCGGTCATATCTATCCCTTCTGTGCCCGCTCGGGTGGGCGGGCTGATTCTAAGCAAGGGCCGGACCAAACCAAGGAAAATCGACGATCAGGCGGATTTTTTGGAGGTATTTCAGGGGGTTGGGATCGGGCAGGGCCGGGGCGGCGGACCGGGCGCAACCCCGCGAATGGTGTGCCAGCGGTGTGTCACGCGGCGATCAGCATCCACTCCCCGGGTACGTCAGCGGGTCGAGATCGGCGCAGTCCGAGTCGGGCGAGGTGGCCGCGTCGTAGGGCCCGGGCAGCCACCACTCGGGGTAGCCGTCGCCGTCGAGGTCGTACGAGCCGGCGAACTCGCCGCCGTATGCGCCCATGTCGCTGACCGAACCGTCGGGATCGAAGAGGGACGGATCCCCGGCGTCCAGCACCGGTGAAGTGGTGCGGATATGCAGGTTCCAGTCCCACGGATCGGGGCTGGTGACGTCATCGAACTCGGGGTCGACCGCCATGTTGCCCTGCGTGCCCGTGGGATCGGGCATGGAGTAGTAGTCGTCGGGGGTGTTGGCCCACGCGTCGCAATGCTGCACGAGCGGTACGGTGCCGCCCGAGGAGATGCCGCCGCCGTAGGAGGCGCTGTTGTAGGCGAAGAGGGTGTTCGTGGCGCTCAGCGAGGCCGAGGCGACCATGTCCACGCCCCCGCCCAGCGTCGCGGCCTCGTTGCCCACCAGCGCGCAGTGGGTCAGCTCGGCCGAGGCGTTGAGTTCCAGGTAGATGGCCGCGCCGTACGAGCCGGTGTTGCCGACGAAGCGCACGTTGTCGAACGTGGAGGAAGCGCCCAGCTGCTGGTACACGCCGCCGCCCCACGATCCGTGGTTGCCCAGCAGCAGCGCGTTGCGCAGTTCGAGATCTCCGCCGTCGAGGGCGACAGCGCCGCCGAAGAACGTCGAGTTGTCTGCGATCAGGGCGTTGACGAGGGTCGGATGGCCGCCATTGACGAGCACGCCGGCGCCGAAGGTGGAGTCCTCGTTGGACTCGATGACGACGTGGTCCATGCGCACCTGCGAGTCGTCGAGAAGGATGCCGCCGCCGCCCAGCAGCGAGTCGTTGTCGTACACGTCCAGGTACTGGACCGTCAGCAGGTCCGACCCCACCACGGCCACGCCGCCGCCGCTGGTGGCGTTGCAGGCGTGGACCGCCACGTGGTCGAGTTCGCCCTCGGACTCCTCGATGTAGATGCCGCCCCCGCTGTTGTTCGCCTGGCAGGTGTCCACGTCGAGCTGGGTGAGGGTGGGTGAGGCATTGGCCACGAAGATGCCCCCGCCGCGGCCCGCCTGGCCGTGGGTGAGGGTGAACCCCTGGAGCACCGCGTCGGGCCCCTCGCCGGACGAGAACGTGACCACCGGGCCTGCGCCGCCGCCGTCGACGACCGTGACCGCGGCGCCGTCCACGCCGACCACCGACAGGTTCTTGCCGCCAAAGTCGAGCAACTCGGTGTAGGTGCCCGCCGCGACGCAGACGGTGTCGCCGGCTGCGGCCGCGTCGATGGCGTCCTGGATGGTGGGCAGCTGGCTGGGGACCTCGACGGTGCAGGACGCACACCCCACGTCCACGAGGCCGTCGCAGTCGTTGTCCTCGCCGTCGCACATCTCCGTGGCGCCGGGGAAGGTGGTCGCGTCGTCGTCGTCGCAGTCCCCCTGGCAGATGGTGTGCCCGTCGCCGTCGGAATCGCCGAACTCGTCGGTGTCGGCGTTGCAGTCGTCGTCCACGCCGTTGTTGCAGATCTCGGCCGCGTCCGGGTGGATCGCGGGATCGTCGTCGTCGCAGTCGCCGTCCACCTCGCTGAACGTGTCGCCGTCGTCGTCGTAGACCACGGTGTCGTCGTCCACCAGGCCGTTGCAGTCGTTGTCCTCCCCGTCGACGAACTCGGTGGCGCCGGGGTGGGTGTAGGGGTCGTTGTCGTCGCAGTCGTCGCCGCCGCAGGCGCTGTCCACGTGGTTGTCCAGGTCCAGGTCGCGGTCGTCCACCACGCCGTCGCAGTCCTGGTCGACCCCGTCGCAGGACTCCAGCGCGGCGGGGCTGACGTAGGGATCGGCGTCGTCGCAGTCGTCGCCGCCGCAGGCCGTGTCCACGAAGGAGTCGTGGTCCTCGTCGGCGTCGTCGGCCGCGCCGGAGCAGTCGTTGTCGATGCCGTCGAGGCACACCTCGGGGAGACCGGGGTTGACGCCCGCGTCGTCGTCGTCGCAGTCGCCCCCGCCGCAGTCGATGTGGAAATGGCCGTCCTGGTCGTGGTCCAGATCGTCGGCCCAGCCCGAGCAATCGTCGTCGAGGCCGTTGGCGCAGACCTCGGAAACGCCGGGGTGCACGGCGGGGTCGTCGTCGTCGCAGTCGCCAGCGACGGCACCGTCGGCGCAGAACTCGGGCCCCTCGCAGTACCCGTCGCCGTCGTCGTCGGCGAGCTCGGTGTCCTCGTCCACGTCGCCGTCGCAGTCGTTGTCGCGGGTGTCCGCGACCTCCTCCGCGTCCGGGTGGGAGGTGGGATCGGTGTCGTCGCAATCGTCGCCGCCACAGTCGAGCGGATACGACGAGTCCCCGTCCACGTCCCGGTCGTCCACGGTACCGTTGCAGTCGTTGTCCACGCCGTCGCAGGTCTCCCACACGCCCGGATGGACGAGGGGAGCCGCGTCGTCGCAGTCGTCGCCGCCGCACGCCTCGTCGTCGTGCCCGTCGGCGTCGATGTCGCGGTCGTCGGCCGCGCCGCTGCAGTCGTTGTCCAGGTCGTCGCCGCAGATCTCCTCGGCCAGGGGGTGGACCGCGGCCTCGGCGTCGTCGCAATCCTCGCCGCCCGAGGCGATGGAGGCGTGGGTGTCCCCGTCGTCGTCCACGCCATCGCTGCCGTCGCAGTTGTCGTCCACCTGGTTGCCCACGAGGTCTTCCATGTCGGGGTGCACGGAGGCGCTGTGGTCGTTGCAGTCGAAGTGGGGCTCGCCCGAGAGTTCGAGGTTGGCCGGGTAGCCGTCGCAGTCCCGGTCCACGCCGTCACCGGCGCCGTCCGGGGCGTCGGGGGCGCAGCCGTCGCAGTCCGTGTCCGCGCCGTCGCCGTAGGGGTCGCTGGCCCCGGGATAGATGTCGGCGTCGTCGGGAGCGCAGTCGTGGTCGTCCTCCACGCCATCGCCGTCGTAGTCGAATCGAGCCGATGACGGGTCCTGGCAGCCGGCGGTCAGGCATACGATCGCGCCGAGTGCGTGAATCCAGCGGTTCATGCTCGCCTCCCTCGAGGCCATTCTCGCAAAAAACGCGCCGCCGGAGTTCTCCGGGGCGAGAGTCTCAGCTGCCTTACGTGCCCGTCAGCGTGGCCTGATCCAGTGCGATCGCCGCCGCCGCGGCCATGGCCTCGAGGGAGGCGAGCAGGCCGAGGGTCAGCAACGCAATCCTGGTGGGTCGCGTGGGAGGTCCTTTGCGGTGGTGTGGCGGACTAGCTGCGGCGGCGCAGCACCGGGATCAGACCCAGCAGTAGCAGCAGCCCCAGTGGCGCCGGGGAGGCGCCGTCGGAGCGGCAGTTGCAGCCGCCGCCGGGCTGGAGGTTGTCGTCGTCGGCGGGGGTGTCGTCGTCGTCCCAGGGCACCACGTCGTCGTCGTCGTCGTCGTCGTCGCCCGCGGAGTCGTCGTCGTCTGCCGAATCGTCGTCGTCTGCCGAGT
>CAZLEO010000015.1:0-58229 GCA_964558555.1 uncultured Rickettsiales bacterium
GGTGTCGTCGCAGTCGCCCTCGCAGCCGGAGTAGCCGTCGCCGTCGTTGTCGAAGTACTCGTCGGTGGAGGGATCGCAGTCGTTGTCGAGGCCGTCGCAGAGCTCGGGGGCGCCGGGGAAGACGGTGTCGTCGGCGTCGTCGCAGTCGCCGCTGCAGGGGAAGGTGCCGTCGAGGTCCTCGTCGTACTCGTCCTCGGGCAGCGTGCCGTCGCAGTCGCTGTCGAACCCGTCGCAGACCTCGGCGGCGCCGGGGTAGACGGTGTCGACGGTGTCCTCGCAGTCCTCGCATTCGACGTAGCCGTCGCCGTCGGCGTCGGCGGTCTCGTCGGCGGGGACGACGCCGTCGCAGTCGTTGTCGATCTGGTCGCAGAGCTCGGGGGCGCCCTGGTAGACGTCGGGGTCGTGGTCGTCGCAGTCGGGCCCGCCGCAGGAGATGGCGAGCTGGCCGTCGCCGTCGGTGTCCACGTCGTCGACGAAGCCGTTGCAGTCGTTGTCGAGGCCGTCGCACGTCTCGGAGAGGTCGGGGGACTGCATGGTGGACGCGTCGTTGCAGTCACCGTCGCACGTGGACCACCCGTCGCCGTCGGCGTCGGCCTCGTTCTCGTCGGTGACGCCGTCGCAGTTGTTGTCCAGCTCGCCGTCGCAGTCCTGGGGAGCGCCCGGGTAGACCTCGAGCTCGGCGTCGTCGCAGTCTCCCTGGCAGATCATGTAGGCGTCGCCGTCCGCGTCGGCCTCGTCCCAGTTGACGGCGCCGTCACAGTCGTCGTCCTCGCCGTTGCACAGCTCCGTGGCGGTGGGATTGACCAGGGGATCGGAGTCGTCACAGTCCCCGCCGTTGGTGGCGCGATACAGCCCCTGCTCGCTACACCAGCACTCGCTGTCGCCGGCGAGGCCGTACCCGTCGTCATCGGCGTCGTAGTAGTAGTCGTTGCACCCCACGGCGTCCTGCTCGTCCACGACGCCGTCGCAGTCGTTGTCGGCGCTGTCGCACCACTCCATCGCGCCGGGGTTGGTGGCGTAGTCCGAGTCGTCGCAGTCGCCGCCCTCGGTGGCGCGGTAGGTGCCGTGCTCCGAGCACCAGCACTGGCTGTCGCCGGTGAGCCCGTACCCGTCGTTGTCGGCGTCGTAGTAGTAGGTGGTGCAGCCGCTGGCGTTCTGCTCGTCCACCGAGCCGTCGCAGTCGTTGTCCACGCCGTCGCAGACCTCGGTGGCGCCGGGGTAGATGGCGGCGTTGCCGTCGTTGCAGTCGTTGCCGCCGCAGGCGTCGTCCATGTAGCCGTCGGCGTCGTCGTCGAAGCACGAGGGCGGCTCGAAGCGGATGGCGTAGTTGTCGTCGAGCAGGGCCTGGTTGTGGGACCGCACGAGGCCGAAGCCGAGGTCCCCGTCCCCGATGCCGACGGTGGCCGACGCGCCGTAGTCGTACGACGCGACGCCGAAGTTCACGTCGTCGTAGTGGAACTCGATGGCGCCGTCCAGCTCGAACAGCTTGATCTCGAACGAGGCCGCCCCGTAGTCGTAGTACCGTGGGACGCCCCACCACTCGGCCACGAAGACGCGGTTGGGCGACGTGCCGGTGGTGCCGTAGTACAGGGCGCCCCCCTGCCCCGGGTTCAGGTCGTCCCAGAACGGCGCGATGATCTGGTAGCTCGAGTAGGGCAGGTTCTGGTTGGTGATCAGGATGTAGGTACCGCCGTTGAAGTGGGCCATCCCGTTGGAGGTCAGCGTGATGATGGAGTACGTCTCGTCGTAGAACTCGAAGTCGAAGCCGATGGGCACCTCGATCCAGTCGTCGTCGGAGAGGGTCACGTAGTTCGTGGCGTAGTCGTAGTCGTAGCTCACGCCGAACTCGTCCGAGTCCGCCCACCGGTAGCCGTACCCATCCGGTCCGCCCTGGGCGGCTTGGGCCGACGTCGGGAGCAGCGTCGCAACGCTCAGCAGGGCTCCGATGACGGCGATGCGCGGCGAAGACACGGGCGACCTCCTGTCCCTCTACCTATCCCTACTGGGTGAGAAGATCCAGCCGAATGCCGAACGACGGGCTGCTCCAGTCGCTGGCAAAACGCAGGTCCACGCCCCCGCGCCAGCACGCGCAGGGGGACGTGTAGGTGACGGAGTACTCGTGGTTGAGCAGCGTGCGCGCGGCCCGTTCGCGCAGGTTCAGGCGCCAGTGGGCGCCCACGGCGAAGCCGCGCACGATGCGCCTGGGATCCTGGAGGAACCCGCGCATGAAGGTGTAGGGCACCCAGGTGACCGCGAAGGTCAGCTCGTGGATCTGGTTGTCGTCCAGGGTGCCGTGCAGCAGGGGGTACCAGCGCCCCGCCGCCCACAGGGCCGCGGCGCCGCCTTGCACCCAGTCGTAGTTCAGCGACAGGCGGTTGCCGTTGGGGTGGTGCAGGCTGCCGCCCACGCCGGCGGCCTGGAACGGCTGCTCCTCCCAGGCCACCATGGTGCGCGCACCCAGCCTTCCGAAGGGGTGGGCGTAGGCCAGCTCCAGCCGCAACGGCTCCACCGGCACCTCGGAATCGAAGCGCGCGTCCGGCATCAGCTCCAGGGGCAACGCCGCGCGGACCTCCAGGGCCTGACGACGGGGCTGCGTGGTCATGTAGGCGGCGGCGCTGCCGCGCTGGAGGCGGTTGATCACCTCCAGCTGGACGCGGGTGTAGGGCTGCTGCAGGTCGTCGTAGGTCAGGATGGGGTGCAGGGCCTCGCGCACCACCGGCTGCGACACGAAGGACAGGCGCGGCTCGACGATGTGCCGCACCCCTCCCTCGGCCGTGCCGCCGCCGAAGTCGCGGAACAGGGCCGTACCCACGACCGTGCCGGCCCGCACGGTGCCCAGCAGGCCGGGATCGTCGTGGACGCGGAACTTGCCGTACATGGCGCCGTTCGCCTCGGCCCACGGCGTGATCCACAGCCAGCCCCCGGGGCTCCACTGCCCGGACAGGCGGACGCGGCCGCCGGCGCGCAGGGTGCGGTGGACCGGCTCGCCGGTGTTGTACTGGTCGTTGCCCTCGGAGTGGTCGGAGTCGCGGTCGACCCAGCCGTCATCGCCGCGGGCCAGGCCGTCCGTGCCCACGTCGAGGAAGGCGCTGGGGTACTCCATCTCCCCCGCCCAGATGTCGGGGAAGGCGGCGAACCAGGCGAGGTCTGCGTCCGCGTCCAGGCTCAGCCGCAGGTCGCGGTGGGGCCGCAGCGACAGCCGCGTGGCGGAGCCGTGCAGGTGGGGCAGGCTGTGCAGGGCCTTGCCGTTGCGCACGTTGGCCAGGTCGTCGATGAGCTCCACCTCGGCGCGTAGGGCGCCGCGCCCCCGGTGCGCCCCGCCCCAGATGTTCGAGGCCAGGTAGGGCGTGCGGCGGACGGAGTAGTCCTGCTCGAAGTCCCCCAGCACCATGTCGTCGCGCACCACGTCCACGTGGGCGCCGAACAGCCCGTGGGGGGCTCGCTGGTAGTGGCGCCACTGGCCCCAGAAGCGCCAGTCCGAGTACCCCAGCTCCCCCGGCTCGTCGATGAGGTCCTTGACCCGCGTGCGCAGCTGCTCGAGCAGGGCGGCGTCGCGGATCACCGACAGGGTGAGCGTACCCCCCTGGCTCGGGGCGATGGCGTAGCGGAACTCGCCCCCCATCAGGAAGCCCCGCGTGTGCACGTAGGCCGGCGTCAGGGTCAGGTCGGTGTTGCGGCTGGTGGTCAGGTACAGGGGCAGGCCGCCGTGGAACGGCTGGGTGCCGCCCAGGCGGATCTCCGGCAGCATGAACCCCGCGGCGCGGCCGGACACGCCGTCGAACCGGCCCGACGGCAGCGGCAGCACCCGCTTGCGGCCGAGGCAGAACCAGCCGCGCTTGTGGTGCACGTTGCCCTCGGGATCGATACGCAGGAAGCGCGCCTTGACGCTCCAGGCGGGCTTGCGGCCCCCGCAGCCGCAGGGGGTCATCCAGCCGTCGTCCACGTAGATCTGGCCGCTGGGCATGCGGTGCAGGCGCCCCGCCTCGAAGCGGTACTTGCCCGCCAGACCGTCGATGGCCATGTCCAGCAGCAGCCCCTCGAGGGACTCCAGCTGCAGCTCGGCGCGGCCGAAGGACAGGGTCAGGTCGCCGCCTTCGAGGGTGCAGTCCCCCTCGCCCGACGCGATCTCCTCTTCGAGGTCCATGCGCAACCGGTCGCAGCGCAGCTCCCACGGGCCGTAGAACACGGTCACGCCGCCCTCGGCGACGATGGCCGCCTCTTCGGGCAGGTAGCTGGCCGTCTCCGCACGCAGCACCACCGGGCCGGACACGGGCATGAACACCGCGTCCACCGAGTCCGCCACCTCGCGGACGGCGCGCAGCTCCGCGCCCCGCTCCTCGGTCTGCTTGCGGCCGCGCTTGGCGTGGGCCGGCGACGTCGCGGCCAGCGCGAACAGACCCAGCAGCAGCGCCGCTGCGAGCCCGCGGGCCGTGCGCGTGGTCACGTGGGGATCCCGGGGCAGAGGTGGGCGCGGACCTCGCCGGCGAGGAACAGGGAGCCGGCCACGATCACGCGGTCCGTCGCCCCGGCGCGCGCCAGCGCAGCATCGACGGCGTCCGCGGCGGTCGCGTGGAGCACGGGATCGCCGCCGAGTTCACGCGCGACGCGAGCCACCTCGGTCGCCTCGGTCGCGCCCCTCCCGTCGCGGTAGGTGGTGACGTGGATCTCGTCCACGAGGGGCATCAGCGGCGCGAGGATGCCGCGGCAGTCCTTGTCCCGCCCCACCGCCACGACGAGCGACGAGCGCCCCGCCGCAGGCCGACGGCCCAGCACCACGGCCAGCGCCTCGGACCCGGCCGGGTTGTGACACCCGTCGAGCAGCACCTCCGGCGCCTCCGAGACGCGCTCGCAGCGACCGGGCACCCGGGACCGCGCGAGGGCCTGCCGGGCGCGGTCGTCCGTCGGCAACCCCAGCTGCGCCGCCAGGGTCCACGAGATCGCCGCGTTCACGCGCTGGTGCGCCCCCCACATGCCGTTGTGGACTCCCTCCTGCTCCCGTACGTGTACCACAGGTGCGCGCGCAGCCGACGCCGCAGCCGCGATGACGGCGCGCGCGGAGTCGGGCAGCGGCCCCAGCACCAGGGGGGTCTCAGGCCGCACGATCCCGGCCTTCTGTGCGGCGATGGAGGCGAGATCGGGGCCCAGCCAGGCCTCGTGATCCAGGGCGATGGACGTGATGCAGCTCAGCTGCGCCGGCGCCGCAGTGGTGGCGTCCAGCCGGCCGCCCATGCCCACCTCCAGCAGCACCAGGTCCACGTCGTGGTCGGCGAACGCGTCCAGGGCCAGCCCGAGCATGAACTCGAAGTAGGTCACGTCGCCCAGGTCGGATCGCTGCCGGGCCCACGCCTCGAGCCGCCGACCCAGGCGCAGGGCGCGGTCGCCGAACTCGGTCTCGTCGAGGGGGCGGCCGTCCACGCGGACGCGCTCGGTGGGGCTGACCAGGTGGGGTGAGGTGAACGTCCCGGTGCGCACACCCCCGGCCAGGGCGATCGCCTCCAGCCCGTGGACCACCGAGCCCTTGCCGTTGGTGCCGGCCACCTGGACGTGGCGGGCGTCGGGGGCGCCGACGCGGTCGAGGAGGGAGCGAACCTTGTCCAGGCCCAGCTTGATGCCGCGGGTCTGCAGCCGCGTCAGCAGCGCCTGGGCCGCCGCGGAGATCAATCGGTCAACAGCCCGACCAGCTGGGCCAGCTCGCGGCGGAGGTGACGGCGGTCCACGATGCGGTCGATCATGCCGTGTTCGAGCAGGTACTCGGACCGCTGGAATCCCTGGGGCAGCTTCTGGCGGATGGTCTGCTCGATCACGCGCGGCCCGGCAAACCCGATCAGGGCGCCCGGCTCGGCCAGGGTCACGTCGCCGAGCATGGCGAAGCTCGCGGCGACCCCTCCCGTGGTGGGGTGGGTCAGCACGGCGATGTAGGGCACCCCCTGTTCCTTCATCCGCGCCAGCGCGGCGGAGGTCTTGGCCATCTGCATCAGCGACAGCAGGCCCTCCTGCATCCGGGCACCGCCCGACGCGCAGATCACGATGGCGGCCTGCTTACGCTCCAGGGCCCTCTCGAACAGCAGGGTGACCTTCTCACCGACCACCGAGCCCATGGATCCGCCGAGGAAGCCGAACTCGAAGGTACCGATCTGCACCGGCCGCCCCTCGAGGGTGGCCTCGCCGGATCGGAAGGCGTCCTGGATGCCGCTCTTGGCGCGCGCGGCGGCCAGCCGCTCGGGGTAGGGCTTGAGATCGACGAACTCGAGGGGATCCAGGGCGGAGAGGCCGGTGTCGAGCTCGGCGAAGCTGCCCTCGTCCACCAGGGCGAGCACGCGCTCGAGGCCGCCCACCTGGAAGTGGAAGCCGCAGGCGTAGCACACCTGGAGCTCGAGCTCGGGGATGTACACCAGCTCGCCGCAGCCCTTGCACTCGCGCCAGACCGCGAGATCGATCTCCTCGCCGTCACCCGGGGGGTCGGGCACGCCGGGGGGCAGCGGACGTGTCTCTTCGGTTGCCTGGGACTCGCTCATGGCGTCTCACTCCACGGGGTCGACGGCGGGCTCGTGGAACACCACCGTACCGGCCTCTGCGTCCAGCGTGGCCCGGGCGCCGATGGGGAACGCCCAGTTGCGGGAGCCGTGGCCGAAGGGCAACCCCCACAGCACCGGCAGGGGGAGGTCGGCCACCGCGTCACGGACCACGTCGCGCAGGCGATAAGGTACTCCCTCGTCGGCCTCGCAGCCAAGCATCTCGCCGAAGCCCACGGCCCGGGCGGCCTGGAGCATGCCCGCGAGCCGCAGCTGGGTGAGGAGGCGGTCGATGCGGTAGGGGGGCTCGCCCACGTCCTCGAGCAGCAGGATGCGGCCCTCGGTGCGCAGCTGGAACGGCGTCCCGACGGTGGCCGCGACGAGGCTGAGGTTGCCGCCGCAGATGCGGCCGCGGGCGTTGCCCGGGCTGAGGCAGTGCTCCTCGGCCGGGCCGTCGGAGTCCAGCATCGGCAGCGGCTCGCTGGAGGTCATCGCCTGGATCAGGCGATCCACGGACTCGTCGTCCGTGCGACCGCCCAACCCCACCGCCACCGGCCCGTGCAGGGCGGTGACCCCGGCGCGCTCGAACACGCCGTTGAGCAGAGGGGTGATGTCCGAGATACCCACCAGCAGCTTGGGCTTCGCCGCGAACAGGGACCAGTCCACCTGCGGAAGCAGGTGCATCACGCCGTACCCGCCGCGGACGGCGATCACCGCCTTGACGTCGGGATCGGCCAGGGCCGCGTGGAGCTCGTCGAGGCGCTGGTGCGCCGGCGCGGCGACGAGGTGTCCCAGGGGCCGGTGGTCGCCGGAGACGGAGACCTCGAAGCCGGCCTCCTCCAGGCGGCGTCGCCCGGCGGCGAGTTCGTCGCGATCGTAGGGCGATGCCGGGGCGATCAGGCTGATGCGGTCGCCGGCCTTCAGCGCGGGCGGGCGGCGTGGCGGGGAGTCCACGGCGGGCGGGGTCACTTGTAGCAGTTGAACGAGCCGGCGATGCGTACCGAGTCACCCACGCCGTTGAGCATCAGCTCCTGCTGGCCGTCCTCACCACCACCGCAGGAGAAGTTGCCGCAGAACGGGATGTCGGGGTTGTCGTAGCACGACTCGGCCTCGGTCTGGATGTAGATGAAGCAGGTGCCGTCGCTCCAGTCGAACGGCGCCTCGGTCAGCTCCGGGATGGTCACCCGGAAGGTGCCGCCGTCGTCCAGCGCGCTCAGGGACTGCACCGGGTTGAGCTCCGTGTCCGACAGCCAGCCGTCCGGGACCAGCTGCAGCTGCCCCTCGGTGGCCATCAGATCGCCGGCCGACTCCAGGGCGAAGGCCACCACGTCCCCGGATCCCTGGGGCCCGCAGGATCCGACCTCGTCACCCTCGAACACCACGAAGTGCTCGTAGGGCTCGCCGCCCACGGTGCCGAACACGTTGAGGTTGATGTTGGCCTGGGAGGGGCCGGTGTACTCGTTGTCAATGCTCGAGTCGTCGTCCCCGCCGTCGTCGGGGCAACCCATGACGAACAGGCCGAGGGCAGCCACCATCGCGATCATCCATCCCGGGTACCGGCGCATGCTTCTTCCTCCAGTTCCACGAACGATAGGCCGCAGCGACCTCGGGTGTCAATCGCCTGCGCGCCGCGCGCGACGCCTCCTCAGCTGGCGCACGTACAGCCCCAGCCGCAGGCCGGCCAGCCCCAGGAAGATGTGCCCGACGGTGGGCTGGAAGCCGAAGACCGTGAAGTCGCCCAGGGCGATGCGGAGGCTCGTCAGGCCGAGCCAGGCGAACAGGGCGATGGTGGTGACGGCGAGGATGTGGGCCGTGGCCGAGCGCATGGTCAGCCGACCCAGGTGATGTCGGGGCCCTCCGGGGCCTCGCCCAGGGGCTGCATGAGCGCGCGTATCGGCCCCTGCACCAGCAGCACGCCGAGGATGCAGGCGAGCAGCAGGGCGATGAGCACCAGCGCGAAGATCAGCAGGGTGAGCCGGTCGGCGAGCTTGGCCGCGGCCCAGGAGCCGGTGTCGTAGTGGCGATCCCGCGGCTCCTCCACCACCGGGTGATGGGGCGCCGAGCTCAGGGCGTTGACGCGCCGGCGGGCCGACGGCGTCATGGGCAGCGGGACGATCTTGGCGCCCGTATCCCGCTCCTCGCTGCGCAGGGCGCTCACCGATCCGGACACGATGGCCGGCGGCGGGACGTCCTCGGGGCCCACGTGGCGGGGCTCGCCGTTGACGGCCTGCTTGACCTCCCCCTCGCTCGAGGCGAGCAGCGGATTGTGGGAGATCAGCCCCGTGTCCACCTCCTCGATCTGCTCCTGGTTCGGGGGCGTCGGGGTCGGGAGTTCTCCGCCGCCGAGGTTCCCCTCCATCTGCTGGATCACGCCGGCGTCGAGGACCGTGGCCGCCCCCTCGAGGGCGGAGGGGTCGATGCCGCTGGGTCCCTCCACCTTGCGCTCGAGCAGTATCGGGGGCTGGTCCGCCGTGGGCGGCTCGGGCGTCACCGGCACACCGCGGGCCTCGCCGGCGAAACGATTGAACCGTCCACAGACCGAGCACAGGCTCAGCGCGCCCGTGCGCGTCAGGGGCAACTCGAGGGGCTGGCCGCAGGCGCCGCAGTGGGGCGTGGGCCGCTCCTGGGTGGGCAGGGCGATGTCCACCGGCTGCGGTGCGGCCACCATCTCCAGCTTGAACAGCAGCCGGTAGGGCCCGAAGGTGATGGTCCCGCGCGCACGCTTCTCGAGGTTGAGGTAGTAGTTGCGACCCCGGCGGAAGGCGAGCCCCTCGTCGATGAGGTAGTTGGGCCGCCTGAAGAGGCCGTCGTAGAAGAACGCCAGGTCCACCTTGCGGTCGAACTGCAGCAGGCACGACTCGTTCTCGATGCTGAACAGCTCGAAGCGCTGCGGGACGCTGGGGTGTTCCAGGGGGATCGTGGCCTCGCGCGACCGGCCCACGCTGACCATGGCCGGCGCCAGGAAGTGGGCCTTGTAGAGGAAGTCGGATCCACCGGTCACACCGATCTTGAGCGATCGGGTGTCCCGCTTGGTCTTGCGGTCCCGCTTCGGCGGCTTCTTCGTCATGTCCACCCCTATTGTTGCGTCTGAGGGGGACCTGCCGCAACGATCACGACGGCCTCGGGCGCGGTGCGGCGCGGTGTTATGATGGGTCGCTGCGAGCGACATGCCCCGATCCCACACCATTGCAGCGGTCCTCCTGGCCCTGCTCCTCCCCGGCTGTAACGACCCCGAGATCTTCGACGATCTGCCCGACGCGGTCCTCGGCGAGGCGTACGACGCGCAGCTGCATTCCCGCTACGCGCGCGACCCCGTCCGCTACGACCTCTTCGATGGGGAGCTGCCCGACGGCCTCTCCCTCGACGACACCGGCAGCCTCACCGGCGTCCCCATCGGCGCCGGGGACTACACCTTCGAGGTGCGGCTCGTCGACGTGGACGGTAACTGGGACGTGGCCGCCCTGACCCTGACCGTCACCTACGACGCGCTGCAGGTGTTCGTCGGCCCCGTCCTCGCCGAGGAGGACCTCAACGGCCTCTGCCTCGACGGCGTGGACGCCCCCAACGGCCAGTGGCGCCACCACATGTGCCTGCCCTGGATCCGCGTCGCGGGCGGGGGCATGCCGGGCCAGTCCGAGCGGGTCGTGGAGGCGGGCCTGTTCTGGGTCGGCGACAACAGCATCCCGGACGGCGGCTGGGTCGACGACGTGCTGATCCGCGCGCTGCCCAGCGACGAGCTCGAGTGGAGCTTCGCGCCCGGTGAGTTCATCCCCGAGGAGGCCGCCGAGGGGGCCAACAGCCCCACCGACGCCGAGGTCTCCGGCGGGGGGACGTTCGCGGCGGGGGATCTCACCGGTCCGGGCTGGATCCAGGTGGTGCACGCCGAGCACGGCGCCTACGATATCGAGGCCATGGTCGTGCCGCCCGACTTCTGCCCCGCACCTGGCGGCTGCTGACCGAGGAGGACAACGTGAGAGTGATGTTCTGTACCACCCCCGTGGACATCGCCGACACCCTGGCCGAGGGGATCGTCGAGGCCCGCGTCGCGGCCTGCGTCAACATCGTGCCCAGGGTGCGCAGCATCTACCGCTGGCAGGGCGCCGTGGAGAAGGACGACGAGGCGCTGCTGGTCATCAAGACCACCGCCGAGGGCGTGCCGGCCGTGCTGGAGCACATCCGCGAGCATCACCCCTACGACGTGCCCGAGGCGATCGCGCTGGAGATCCGGGAGGGTCTGCCGGACTACCTCGCCTGGCTCGAGGGCCAGGTGGTCATTCCACGGTGAAGCGCACCGTCTGCAGGACGTTGCCGGCGGAGTCCACCAGCTCGACGCGCCACCCCCCCATCTTGGCCTCGGAGACCGTGCGGTTGGAGTAGGTGCGCCAGTGGGAGCCGGCGACCTTGAGGCGGGTCTCGCCCTCGGAGCGGTCGCCTCGATACCAGCGGTGGATCAGGCTCGTGGTGGCGAACGCGGCGTCCGTGGGGCTGACCTCGGTGTAGCAGTAGACCTTGCCCACCGACGGCGAGAACGAGGCGGCCTCGCCCACGGGCGCGCGGTTGGACACCCCCTGCGCGGCCACGGCCCGGTGCACCACCAGCCGCGGGCCGTCCGGGGATTGGGCGTCGGCGCTCACCTCGGGTGGGTCCTCGACGGGGGGTGGCTCCTCCACCCCCTCCTCGGCCGGGGCGGGCGTGGGCTCCTCTGTAGCGACGGACACCGCGACGAGATCCAGGGGGGGCGGCTCCTCCGGCGGCGCGTCCACGGCGCCGGACATGGGGGAGTCCGACTTCCAGCCGTCGGCGCCGGCCACGTCGCGCGGCGGCCCGTCGTGGGCGTCGGGCGCGCCGGGATCCACCGGCGGGATCTGCGCGCGCAGCTGCGCGTTCTCCGACTCGAGCTGGGATATCTGCTCTTCGAGCTCGCGGATGCGCAGGTCCTCGTCCGAGGGGCCGCAGGCGGGCAGCACCAGGGCGAAGGTCAGCAGGACGGGCCAGCCCTTCATCGTCGTCTCCGGACGTGACGTTCCGTCACGGAACATCCGAGCCGCTCATTCTATTTCATCCCACCCGTCGCACACCACCGATTGACGCGCCCGGCCCGCATCACTACGGTGGTGCACGATTCGACGGTCCCCGGCCCAGGAGGAGCGATGATCACCGGCCTTGGTAACGCGCTGGTCGACGCCTGCGTGAGGATTCCCGACGACGACGTGCTCGATCGCCACGATCTGCGGCGGGGCACCATGCACCTGGTGGATCACGATCGCTGGGAGACCATCTACGCCGACGTGGAGCAGCACGGCGCCGAGATCCACCCGGGCGGCTCCTGCGCCAACGCCGTGGTCACCGCCGGCATCCTGGGCGCCGAGACCGACCTCTGCGCCAACGTCCGCCAGGACCGCTTCGGCGAGATCTACGCGGCCAAGGTGGCCGAGGCCATCGGCGACCACCACGTGCGCCTCGGCGACGGCACCCCCACGGGCAAGTGCCTGTCCCTGATCAGCGCCGCCGACGCCGAGCGCACCATGATCACCGACCTGGGTTGCGCCATGGACCTGCCCCCCGAGGCCCTGTTCCGCGACAGCATCGCCCGGTCGGACATCTTCCACTTCACCGGCTACCTGTTCACCGGCGGCCCCATCGGCGCCGTGGCGGACGAGGCCATCGACGTGGCCCGCGACAACGGCACCCGAGCATCCTTCGACGTGGCCGATCCCTGGGTGATCGGCGCGTTCAAGGAGCGGCTCGAGCCCATCGCGCGCGCCGCGGACGTGGTCTTCCTCAACGAGGAGGAGGCGCGCCTGTGGGGCGGCACCGACGATCCCCGCGCGGCCGCGGCTCAGCTCGCGACCGACGTGCCCATCGTCGCGCTCAAGCTCGGCGCCCACGGCTCCGTGGTGATTTGGGACGGCCGCACCGCGGAAGTCCCGGCCGATCCCGCCACCTGCGTGGACACCACAGGCGCCGGCGACGCGTACGCCGGCGGCTTCCTCTTCGGCCTCGACCGCGGCCTCGATCCCGATCGCTGCGCGCGCATCGCCAGCCGCATGGGCGCCGCCACCGTCTCGCGCATCGGCGCCGTGGTCCGCGACGCGGACGAGGCGCGGGCCCTCGTGGCGGACCTTCTTTGAACCCGGGAGCAGCCCCATGTACAACCTGATCATCTCCCTGGTCGCCGGCGCCATCGTCTTCGCCGCCATCGTCGTGGCCATGCCCAGCTACGGACTCATCGCCGCGTGGCTGCCCATGCTCGTCACCGCGGTGGGCCTGTACGTCTTCCTGGCGCGCCGGACCGGCAAGCAGGTCGAGGCCATCGTCGAGCGCGCCACCAAGGACCTGCAGCAACAGCGCGTCGACAACGCCGTGCGCATCCTCGAGTCGGCGTACCGCTACAACAAGTGGCAGTTCCTGGTGTCGGCCCAGATCAACTCGCAGATCGGCGGCATCCTGTTCATGCAGCGCAAGTTCAAGGAGGCCGAGCCCTACCTGCTCAAGGCGTTCTCCCGTCAGTGGAACGCCCAGGGCATGCTCGCGTCGATCCTCTTCCGCCGCCACCAGCTCGACGAGGCCGTCACGGTGATGGAGAAGGCGGTCAAGTACTCCAAGAAGGAGGCCCTCGCCTGGGGCCTGTACGCGTACATGCTCGAGAAGGGCGGCCGCCGCGAGGCCGCCCTCGAGGTGCTCCAGCGCGGCGCCCAGAAGTGCCCGGACAGCGACGCCATCAAGAACAACATCCTGCGACTGCAGAACCGCGACCGGATGAAGATGAAGCAGTTCGGCGACGACTGGTATCAGTTCCAGTTCGAGAGCCCGTCGGCCAAGCGCTTCGGTCAAGCCCCCCCGGGCCGCCAGCGCCGCTCCCGCCGCGGCATCCGCGGCTAGTCGGTTCCCAGCCCTCAGAAACAACCGTCCATCCAAGGGTGCCGAGCCCGATCCATGGCTGCGTGGGTGTGTCGAGAGCTTCGATGTTGGGAAGCACGCCACGACGCCACGACGCCACGGTCGCAACGAAAGACAAGGATCAGGAGAGGGCCTGGTTGCGTCGAGGTGTACAACGCGAAGAGCTCTTTCCCTCTCTCAACAGAAGAAACAACCCAGAGGACGTGGCCGGTGCCCGCCCAATCTCACTGCTGTCCGGCGTGGCGTCGTGGCGTCGTGGCGTGTTTCTCCAAGCACGAGCATCCGCGCGGGCCCAGGCCCCTCGAACCGCCAGCCATTCGGCCAGGGATATCGCTGAGGTGATTCTCCCGCCACCGAGGCGCGGCGGACGATTGACCTTGGTCTGGAACTCAGGGGACTCGACCTTCCCCGATAGTGGCTAGATATCCAGCTGCTCCACGGCCAGCAGGCCGTCCTCGATCCAGATGTCCTCGGTGTCGTCGTTCCCACCCTCGAACTCGAAGCAGCCCTCGAACACGCCCGCGTCGTACGACGTCAGGAACAACTTGCCCCCGTCCGCCTCGGTGGAGGACGCGGAGCCGCCGACGTCCGGCAACAGCTGCGCCCACCCTCCGTCAGTGCCCTCGCGCAGCCGGATCTCCATGGGATAGGACTCGGCCTCGAACGCGTCCACGATGTCCACGCCATCCACCGTGGACTGGGCCCAGATGGACAGGGACCACCCGTCGAACCGGCTGGTGGTGATCTTGATGGCGTCCGCGTTCCAGGCCCAGGCGCCGTCCGTCGCTTCCCACGGCGTCCCGTCCACGGTGGCGGTCACCTGGCCTTCGTCCAGGTCGCCCAGCTCGGCGGGGCAGACCGGCTCCTCCTCCTCGGCACCGGGACAACCGGCGAGACACAGCAACATCACGAGCACGGCGTAGCGCAGCATCGACCACTCCTTCCCAACCGTTCGTTTCTGCCACACGCGCGAGTCCTTGCCAAGGCGCGGTTTGGCCGCGCGCGCCCGCAGTGGTAGGCTGCCGGCCCCATCATGGAGCAGCCCACCGCCGCGACCCCCCTCGACCGCCTCGCCGCCGCCGTCGTCGACTTCGAGACCACCGGCCTGCGGGCCTTCGAGGGGCACGCCGTGATCGAGGTGGGGGTCGTGCTCGTGGACGGCCTCGAGATCCGCGACGAGCCGAGACTCGACTCCCTGGTGGACCCGCGGCGCGCCGTCTCCGCCGGCTCCCTGGGCATCCACGGCATCTCCAACGAGCGCCTGCAGGGCCAGCCCCGCTTCGGCGACGTGCTCCCCGATCTGCTGCGCATGCTCGAGGGCCGCGTCATGGTCGCCCACAACGCCTCCTTCGACGCCGGCTTCCTGCGCGCCGAGATGGAGCGCCTGGACCAGGAGGTGCCCGTGCTGCGCCTGGTCGACACCGTCCTGCTCGCGCGCACCGTCTTCCCCAGCCGCGAGCGGGGCTACGGCCTCGACGAGGTCGCCCGGATGCTCGATCTGGGCATCGACGGCCTCGATCGCCACCGCGCGCTGGACGACGCGCGGCTGACGGCCCGAGCCTACGTCGCCCTCCTCGCCCGCCTGATGGACCTCGGCGTCGACACCCTGGGCGATCTCCAGCTCCGCTGCACGCGCGTCGCCCTCTCCCGCGGGCGCGGCCGCAACGCCGTGCCACCCGAGGTCGTCGAATGCCTCGACTGTGCGGTCCGCGAGGGCGGGACCGTGGAGATCACCTACGTGTCGCCGAGGAGGCGGGACGCGAGCGGCAAGGTGGGGCCGCTACGCACGAAGCGGGTGATCGAGCCGTATGCGTTGCGGGGGTTGTGGGTGGACGCGTTCTGTCGATTGCGAGGGGATCACAGGACGTTTCGGTTGGACCGGATCGAGGCGTGCGCGCCTATCGCCGCAGCTCCCCGGTGAACGCGCGCACGTCCGCGATGCTCTCCTTCCCCAACAGCAACATCACCACCCGGTCCACGCCCAGCGCGACACCGGCACACTGCGGCATCTCCCCCACCGCCGCCACGAACGCCTCGTCCACTGGATAGGCCGGCTTCCCCTCCCCTACCCGCTCCTGGTTCTCCTCGTCGATCCGCGCCCGCTGTTCGCCGGCGTCCGTGAGTTCGTGGAACCCGTTCGCCAGTTCCATCCCGTCGCAGTACAGCTCGAACCGCTCCGCCACCGGCGGATCGCCCGCCCGGATCTTCGCCAGCGCGCACTGGTCCACGGGATAGTCAAAGACGAAGTCAGGTCTCCCCTTCCCCAGCTCCGGCTCGACCCTCGACGCCTGCAGCCACGTCAGCCACCCCTCACGGTCGTCCTCGGCCAGATCCGGCCCCCCATCAGGACACGCGCCACGTATCCCCCCCACCCCCGCCCCGTGCGGCTCCACCCCGGCGAACCGCTCGAACGCCTCGCCGAACGTCATCCGCCCGTAGGTCTCCTCCCCCAGCGTGCACGCGTCGCCGTGCTCGCCGGCCAGCTCCACCAGCAGCTCCTCGACCTCGTCCATCAGCCGGTGGTGATCCCAACCGGGGCGATACCACTCCGCCATGGTGAATTCGGGGTCGTGTAGGCCGCCGCGCTCGCCCAGCCGGAAGGCGTGGGTGATCTGGTAGATCGGCCCGCTACCTGCGGCCAGCAGGCGCTTCATGTGGTACTCGGGGGAGGTGGCGAGGTAGCCGTCGGGGGGGACGGTGTGGGCGTCGATGTGGCGGTCGACGCCGGGGCTGTGGACGAGGACGGGGGTCTCCACCTCCAGGACGCCCCGGGTGTCGAAGAACCGCCGGATGTGGGACAGGATCGCGGCGCGGCGCCGCAGGATGTCGCGGGTCGGGATCAGGTCTTGACCCGCTCGACGTACTGGCCGGTGCGCGTATCGATCTTCAGGGTCTCGCCCTGGTTGATGAACAGGGGCACGTTGACCGAGGTGCCGGACTCGAGTTCGGCGACCTTGGTGGCTCCCTGGGCGGTGTCGCCCTTGGCGCCGGGCTCGCAGTAGGTGACCTCGAGCGCCACGAAGTTGGGCAGATCGACGCTGATGGGGCGGCCCTTGTACAGCAGGATCTTCACCTCGAGGCTCTCCTTGAGCCACTTCCAGGCGTCGTCGAGCTGGTCCTTCTGGATGGCGATGGTCTCGTAGCTGCTGAGATCCATGAAATTGTACTCGTCGCCCGCGGCGTAGAGGAATTGCATGTCGGTCTCTTCCACCGGGGCCTTGGCGACCTTCTCACCGCTCTTGTAGGTGCGGTCGATGACGTTGCCGCTGATGAGGGACTTGAGCTTGGTGCGCGTGAACGCCTGCCCCTTGCCCGGCTTGACGAACTGGCTCTCGACCATGATGAAGGGCTCGCCGTCGATCTCGACCTTCAGGCCCTTGCGAAACTCGTTCGTGGCGTACATGTGTGCTCCGTTCGACGCGAGGGTAGCCAAAGGGGGGGGGACGGTCAACGAGACAGTCAGCGGCCGCGGTCCTCGTCCGGCCAGAGGATCTTGTGCAGCTGGATCTGGAGGCGCACGGGCAGCCGGTCGGCCGTGATCCACGCCGCGAGATCGGCGGGGTCGAGGTGCGGGGTGGCGGCGGTGAGCACGACGCTGGCGCGGGACGGGAGGTCGCGGTCACGGACCACGCCGCGGGCCCACTCGTAGTCGGCACGATCGGCGCAGACGATCTTCACGTCGTCGAGGGGCGTGAGCCGATCCAGGTTCGACCACAGCATGCGGTCGGTCTCGCCGCTGGACGGCGCCTTGAGGTCCATCACCCGCCCGACGCCCGGCGGCAGCGCGCCGATGTCGAAGGCGCCGCTGGTCTCGCACAGCACCTCCAGCCCCGCGTCGAGGAGCGCCTGGGCGAGCTGCGGCGCCTCGGCCTGGGCGAGGGGTTCGCCGCCGGTGATCTCCACCAGGGGCACGCCCAGCGCGACGACCTGCGACACGATCGCGTCCACCGTGGTGGTCTCGCCGCCCTCGCGCGCGTAGACCGTGTCGCACCAGCGGCAGCGCAACGGGCACCCGGCGAGGCGCACGAAGGCGCAAGGACGCCCCTGGGCGCTCCCTTCCCCCTGGATGCTCACGAACAGCTCGGACAGCGACAAGCTCATGGTCGAACTCCGTGTCCGATCATCGGCGTCTTGCGCAACGGCGGCAAGTCGCCCATAGTTCGGCGCCATGCGTACCCACGTCTGGATCACCCTGTTGCTCCTGCCCCTCGCCCTCGGCGCCTGCAAGGGAGGCTCCGGCGAAGCGCAGGCCCCCGAAGGGGCGACGGAGGCCGCGGCCGAGCCCGCCACCGACGCCCCGATCCCCGAACCCGCCGGTGATTTTCCGACGGAGCAGAAGACGGACGGCTATGCCACCGCCGGCGCCGTGGATCTGCCCGGCTGCGATCGCCTCTGGGCGGCCGACCTGGTGGGCGACGAGGCGGACGAGGTGCTGTGCACCAACGCCAACGTGCTGCAGGTGTTCGGCGCCGACGGCGCTCGCTTCCGGCCGCGGCTGGAGATCCAGGGCACCGGCCTGCCCAATGCCACGTGGATCGGGGATCGCGACGGCGACGGCAAGGAGGAGTTCGTCATCGCGTTCGGCATGGGCCGCAACTTCGCCACCGCGCCGGTGAAGGTGCTGGAACTGGACGCCGACGCCAACGGCGCCACGTGGCAGGTGCGCACCCTGTTCGAGATGGTGGGCGAGCGGCCTCAGGTCACCTCCGTGTGGGGACCGCGGCTGTACCTGGCCCACTTCGTCAGCAAGTACAAGGTCACCGGCGGATACCTCGCCGCGGGCAACACGCTGACCGACGAGCGGACCCTGCACATGGGCATGTCCCACGTCCTGGCCGACCTCGATGGCGACGGCACCGAGGAGCTCGCCGTGGGTCGCGTGTACGGGGACGAGCCGCGCAGCGACGGCGATCTGACGGTGTACGACGGCGAGACGGCCACCCCGGTCCTGACCTTCCGCGGGGTGCGCGCCCTCACGGCCGCCCGGCTCGACGAGAAGTCCGCGCCCGTGCTGGTCTTCGGCGACGGCTGGCACTTCAAGTACCGCGACGAGGGCAAGGGGCGCCTGAACATCGCCCGCCAGAAAGGTCAGGGGTTCGTCACCGAGCTGGTGCACGAGCTGCCGGATCAGTACACGGTCTCCCGAATCGAGGTCGAGGACATCGACGGCGACGGCCACGCCGAGATCTTCGCGTCGGGCAACGACACCATCTACCTGTACCGCCGCTCCGACGACACCTGGACCCCCACGCCCCTCGGCCAGGCCCCCAACGGCGAGTTCACCCCCGTCCGCCGCGCCGACGGCACCTACGCCGTCGCCACCTCCGGCTCACCCGTCACCTGGTTGTCGCTCTGATCTGACCCGCTAGAGGTCCATCACCGGCCCATGGCCCGGGCAGATCCGCCTCACACCCATGTCGCGCAACATCCGGTCGGACGCGGCCATGGCGTCGTGGTCGTGCACGATGCGGTTGGTCTCGATGTGGCCGCGGACGGTGATGTACATGTCGCCGGACAGCAGGGTGCCGCTGGCCGGGTGCAGGTAGACGACCTGCTCGGGGCAGTGGCCCGGGGTGTGGACCGGCACGAGGCCGCCCAGGGCGCCGAGGGCCTCTCCGGGCTCGAACCAGCGCACATCCCGCGACCGCAGCCGCAGGTCGCTCCACGGGTAGCCGATGTGTCCGCCCTCGCGGATCTGGGATCGCACGATGCCCGGGAACCCGACCCGGCCCCACACGTCCAGGAAGGGGCGCGCAGAGGGTCCGGTGCCGGGGAAGGGATAGGGCGCCTCGCCCTCCAGGTAGGGCCGCATGGTCGTCGGCAGCAGCAGGGCTGCGTCGCAGGCAGCGGCCACCGCGTCGAGGCCGCTGGCGTGGTCGAAGTGCAGGTGCGTGCAGCCGACCGCGGCCACGTCGGCCAGGCTCAGCCCCTCCCCCTGCAGGGCGTGCTCGACCAGCGCGTGCTCGCCGGGGAGGTTGGGATCGATGACGGTGACCTGCTCGCCCAGCACGACGTAGGTGTTGCCGCGCGGGGTCTTGACCTGCAGCACGCGCGGGTCCCGATCGATGGCCGTCACGGCGTGTCCCGGCGTCCGCTTCACCCAGCCCTTGACCTCGTCGTTGGGCGCCCGCCAGGTCGCGAAGGCCGTGCGGATCTTCAGCGAGCTCACGGGGCCGCCTCGCCCCCCAGGGTCTGCACCCACTGCGCGTAGGCGAACGCGTGACCGAAGCCGCAGTTGAGGCGCCACACCACGTCCCCGTCCGGGGCCACCAGATCCATCTGGCCCGCGGTGCTCCACGTGATCAGCGTGTTGCCGTCGGTCAGCCGCCGCACGTCGCCCAGGGCGTACACGAACAGGCACGGATCCGCCTCGTGCGTCCACGTCTCCTCGACGATCTCGGAGCCCGCGTCCAGGGTCAGCTCCACCACCCGCGAGCACGCGTGCTCGGCGGTGCCGTTGTCGAACACCACCAGACGATCCCCGGTGAGGTGGAACTGGTGCTGCTCCTCGAACAGGCGGGTGACGCCGGACTCCGCCTTGAAGTCGCTCTCGTCCCCACCCATGCGCCACCGCACGTCGCCGCTCTCGCGGTCGATGGCGTGGATGCTGTGGAGGTTGCGCAGGGATACGAGCACCAACCCGGACTCGTCGTCGTACTGCAGGGCGTTGGCGTGGGCCCAGCTCTCCCCCACGAGATCGGCCAGCGCCGGATCGTACGCGGCGTTCTCCCACACGCTCCAGATCATGGAGGCGTCGCCGTCCTCGCCCACCTCGACCACCGCGTCGCCGAGTACCTCCTCGCCGTCCACGGTCCATACGTCGTAGGCGAGGAACAGCAGGGTGCCGTCGGGCAGCTCGACGAAGTCCTGTCGCACGTCCACCAGCGGCTGCACGAGCACCTCGGACCCATCCAGCCTCACCCGCACCAGCTGAGCCTCCGCCGGCAAGGGCTCGTCCCCCACGTCCTCCACCAGCAGAAACATCCACTCGCCGTCGCGCGAGATGCGAGCCCGGATGACCTTGAAGTCCCCCTCCTCGTGGCGATACCACCACACGTAGTCGCCGTCCTCGTCGAGGATCACCGTGGTGGCGGGCACGCCCACCAGGGAGGTCACCACGTAGCCGCCGCTCGCCTGCTCCGCGTCGTGTGCACCCAGCGTGATGGTGGCCAGGCCGCTGGGTGCGGCCCCGGTGGCGAAGAAGGCGTTGGCCGTGCCCACGGGGCCCGCGTCCGTCACCGCCACCACCCGCCAGTGGTACACGGTGGCCGGCTTGAGGCCGAGGGCCGCCGCCCGGAAGAGATCTTCGCCGACGGCCTCGCCCTCGAAGGTGAGCCCGTACGCCGGGGTGGGGCCGATCTCGAGGTAGGTCCGTGTCACGTCACGTCCGCCCGTGGACCACTCCACCACGGCCACGGTGGGGACGAGCTCGCTCAGCGTCATCTCGGCGGCCATGTCACCCACGACGGTGGGCGTGTCGTCCCCGTCCTCGGGGTCGCCGTCGGGGCTCCAGCCACCGTCGTCGGTCGCGTCGTCGTCGTCGAGGATGCGCGCCTCGTCGATGCCGCCACACCCCAGCGCCAGGACCAGCAGGCACAGGGGCGCGATCGTTCGACCGGATCGCGATCCGAGGACCCGACGCGCCACGTCTCGCTCCAACCCCCTCCCCGATTGCCGTGCATCCTACCTGTCGCGCCGTCGCAGGGGAATGTAGCGGCAAAGACCCCCTCCGCAACGTGCACGGTGTGATAGAACGCTGCTCTCTCTGATTAGACGTTCCAACTGCGCAGAGCGAGGACATCCGATGGCCGACAAAAACACCATCGCCGAGACCGATCTGAGGACCTGGGCCAGCCACCTGCTGCGCCACTCGCTGGGCGGCATCCAGCCCGACGAGCGCGTGATGCTCAAGGGCGAGCCCATCACCTTCCCCCTGCTGCACCTGCTGTCCGAGGAGGTGATCAAGCAAGGCGGGCTGCCCGACCTCTTCCTGGTGTCGCCGGACAACAACCGCGGCGCCGCGTGGGGCGCGGACATGGCGCACCACGGCACCGGGCACCAGATCGAGCAGGTCCCCCAGTGGCTCAAGGACCGATACGACTCCATGGAGAAGTACGTGGAGGTGCTGGGCACGGAGATGCCCGACCTGCTGCGCAACCTGCCCGGTGAGACGGCCCAGGCCATCTCCCGCGCCAGCCAGTCCATGACCGAGGTGCGGCTGGCCAAGCAGTGGGTCATCACCCTCTTCCCGACCCCGGCCGACGCCGCGAACGAGGGAATGGGCCTGGACGAGTACACCGAGCTGCTGGTCCGCGCGTCCACCACCGACCACGGGGAGATGGCGCAGATCATGGAGGGCGTACGCGCCGCCATGGACGCCGCGGCCACGGTGCGCATCGTCACCGAGCATCCCGAGGGTCGCCGCCTCGAGCTGACCATGGACATCGCCAAGAGCCAGATCGTCGTGTGCGACGGCCGCCGCAACTTCCCCGACGGCGAGGTCTTCACCAGCCCCGACGCCAACACCGTCTCCGGCGAGATCTTCGTGGACCTGCCCGTGGTCAACTCGGGCAAGCGAATCCAGGGCATCTACCTCAAGATCGTCGAGGGCAAGATCGTCGAACACTCCGCCGAGGAGGGGGACGGGCAGCTGCGCACCATCGTGGAGACCGACGACGGCTCCCACCGCCTGGGCGAGGTGGCCTTCGGCATGAACACCGGCCTGGACCGCGTCCTGACCCACCCGCTGTACGTGGAGAAGGTGGCCGGCACGCTGCACATCGCCATCGGCTCGTCGTACAAGGAGTGCTACGGCGAGCCCGGCTCCGAGGCCCTCAACGACGCCGAGCTCGTCGGCGCCTGCAACGCCTCGGCGGTCCACGTGGACATCGTCGCCGATTCGCGCCCGGGCGGTTGCGTGCGCGAGGTCTGGCTCGACGACACCCGCCTCGTGGTGGGTGACGACCTGCTGTGGAAGGTCCAGGGCGAATAGTCGCGCCTTCTGCTGCGTATGTGATCCCGTACCCATGGAAACTCACGGACCCCTGATCACCGGCGTCGTCCTCGCAGCCGCCGGCGTGCTGTTGCTCGGCTGGGGTTGCCGCCTCATCCGCCAGGTGCTCGTGGTCGCCGGACTGCTCATGGGCGCAGCCCTGGGGTGGGAGGTGTGCAAGGCCATGGGCGTCACGGGCGGCCTCACCTGGGTGGGGATCGCCGTGGGCGCCGCGTTGCTGGCGGCGTTGATGCCCATGGTCCGGCGCGCCGGCGTGTTCCTCATCGGCTGTGGCGCCGGGTGGGGCATGGCCGTGATCGTGATGGGCCCGCCCCAGGAGCTGGCTCAGTACCTCGTCCCCGCGGCCGTCGCGCTGGTGGGGGGCGTGGCGGTGCTGCTGCTGGAGAAGCTGCTGCTCATCGTGGCCACGTCCTACCTCGGCGCGGTCTGCGTCACCCTGGGCTTCGGCACCCTCACGCGCATCGGCATCACCGCGGGCCAGTTCATGTCCGCCGATCACCCGCCCGAGATCCCCCTCGCTGTGGTGTTCGCCGTGTTCGGGTTGTGCGTGGCGGGTGTGGGCGCGCAGCTGGGATACAACAAGGAACGCAAGGACAAGGGGCGCTAGGAGTCTGTCGTGCATAGGGGTTCGAAGCGAAAAATCGACAGGTGCGTCAGATTCGCCCCCCAAGATCTGGGGGTATATCGGGCTATATGCCCCAGGTCTTGGGGGGTGAAGATGGCGTGCATGGCGGATTTGCAGCCGAAGTCCCTATGTGCGACAGGCTCCTAGATCAGTCTGTTCGACGAGGGATCCGCTTCCTCGTTGGCACCACGGCCCCCACCACCAGCGCCAGCACACACGCGCCCGTGGCCCACTCCCCGGTACGCGAGTAGATCGTCCCACCCGGATAGAGGGGCAGATCTGCCACCACCACCCCAGGCCCCTGCGCGTGATGATCCCGCTGTGCCAGCAGTCTCCCGTTCTGATCCACGATCGCCGAGATGCCGTTGGTCGCCCCCCGGACGATCGCGAACCCCGAGTCCACCGCCCTCAGCCGCGTGTTCTGCAGGTGGAACTCCTGCACCTGCTTCCAGTCGTTGGTGGGCACGGCCAGGACCGAGACGCCCTCACGCCCGTAGGCCCGCCCCAGATCGCGGAAGTTGTCGTCCTGGCAGATCAGCGCGCCCATCTCGTAGCCGTCGGGCAGCGGCTCGCCCACCACGACCAGCGTGCCGTCACCGGCGACGTAGTCCTCCATCCCGAGGATCAGGTGTGTCTTGCGGTACACGGCGGCGAGGGTCCCGTCGGGTATGAAGATCGCGGCCTCGTTGACGTCCTGGGCCTCGTCGAAGAAGCCGACGACCAGGGTGACTTCGCGCGACGCGGCCATGGACGAGGCGTGGGCCAGGAAGTCCTCCCGCTGACCGGGGGTGACCCGGAACGCGGCCTCCGGTGCGACCACGACCTCGGCGCCCGCGTCGACGGCCTCGTCCAGCAGCGGCGACAGCACGGTCTCGAGCCGGGTGGTCGCGGGCAATCCACTGCTCCAGGGGGATCCCAGCTGCTCGTAGGTCCACCCCACCGCGGCCACGCGCACCCTGGCCATGGGCTCCTCTGCCGCGAAAAGCGCCATCCCTGCCGATCCCCCCCACACCACCCACGTCCCCAGCACCAGCGCCACGCCGGCGAGCAAGCCGCCACGGTTCCGCCGTACCAGGACCAGCGCCACCAGCGCCTGCGGCAGCACCAGCACGAACACCACCGCGCCCACACCCCCCAGCGACGCGATCGCCACGCCCGACGGACAGGCGATCAGGCAGCGCCCGAAGCTCTGAGCGGTGCCGAACACGGGCACCACGGTGAATGCCAGCACCTCCACCACGGTGAACGCCGCCGCCGTGCACAGCGCCGCACCGCCGATGCCCAGCCGTCGTGCCAGCGGCTGCACGATCAGCCCGACCAGCGGCCAGAACAGCCCCATCGAGGTGACCAGGAACAGGGCGAACGCCAGGGGGAACTGCAGCACTGCGGCCGCGGTGAGGTTCTGGCCGAACCCGATGCAGGTGGTCGCCACGACCGCCGCCGGCAAGGTGGTGCGCCGATCGAGCAGCACGGCCAGCGCGGGCACCAGCGCCGCGAACAGCAGGGGCCAGGCCTGCAACGGCGGGCCGGCGAGGCCGAGCATCACGCCGGATCCCAGCGCCGCGGACACGGTCAACAGCCAGCGCTTCGCGCTCGTCTTCGATGTCCGAGGCTGGGAGATGATTGGCTCCACGTCGCGAAGTACCCTCCCACGCAACCTGCGCATGGGGTAGTCTATTCCGCAGAAAAACGGAGGTGGCATGAGAATCACGCTGCTAGGCATCCTCGCACTGTTCGCGGCCCTGTCCCTCACCTGCGCCGGGTGTCCCTCGGAGGATCCCACCGACAACGACTCCGCGGACGACGACGCCACGAGCGACGACGACGACGCCACGGCCGACGACGACGACGACGCGGGCGACGACGACGACGACACCTTCATGCCCGACGACGTGGACGGCGAGGTGCTCGTGGAGCTCAACGAGTTCAACAACGGCGGCGGGGGTATGGTCAGCACGGGCCGGTTCTATGCCCAGCTGTACGACATCCTCACGCCCTCGACCGGCGGCGTGGCCTACAACGTGCCGACCAACATGGACGAGTGTGCGGTCACCCTGTACACCCTCGAGGACATCAACACCGAGGTGCCCGCCGAGATCGAGTACCAGTCCGGTGGCACCCTGACCATCGCCAGCCCGGGCGGCAGCTTCGCCCTCGAGCCCGTCTCCGCCGGCACCATGACCTTCTACCAGCAGGGCGGCGTCTCCCCCGGCACCGACATGCCCTTCGCCACCTTCTACAGCGTGCGCGCAGACGGCGACGTGTTCCCGGCGTTCAACTTCCAGGAGTCGCTGGAGATGCCGCCGGAGTTCCACCTCACCAATCCCACGCCCGCGCAGACCGTCGTGGTCACCGGCGACTACTCGGTGCAGTGGACCGGCGGCGGCAACCACGACGCCACCTGGATCACCGTCGTCATCAACGCCGTGCAGGACTACGGCCAGGTGCAGTGCAAGGTCACCAACGACGGGGAGTTCACCATCCCCGCCACCGACCTCGCCCAGCTCCCCACCGGCAGCGGCATCATGACCGTGGCTCACCACGACGACTCGTACTTCGAGGCCGACGGCGGCCGCTGGGTCCGACTCCGCGGCGGATACAGCCTGGACGTGAACGCGTCCACCCCGTAGCGGCGAACGCGTCCACGCCCAGCCGACCCCTCCTTCCTAGATCGTGTCCAGCGGCAGCTCGAACAGGGCGCCGTAGACGTCCACGCTCTGCGCGTCGTCCTCGGCGACCAGCTCCAGGCCGTCACCCACGGCGTAGTCCACCGTGTACAGCTCGACCGGGTCCAGGTCACCGCGCACGCGCTCGATCTGCTCGACCACGAAGCCCACGGCGTACGAGGACGCCACGGGATCGTCGTCGTCGAGCCACGCATTGACGATGGTGCCCACCGCGTAGGAGGAGCCCCAGGGGTTGTCGCCCCGCGGGTCCACGAGGAACATCTGCTGCTCCCCGCTGTCCATGCCCAGCACGGCCGTCAGCCCGCCGCCGCCGCCCTCGAGGCAGCGCTCCACGGCGGCCTCGACGACCGCTCCGCCCTCGTACACGCCGTCGATGCCGGCGAGGTACGGGCCGTCTCCGAACACGAACAGGGCGAACAGGGACTCCCCGTCGCGGACGAGGTAGACGTCGGAGCGGTCCACCCGCTCCACCAGCGCCTCGTCCAGCACGCCCCGCAGGTCGATGAACAGCTGCGAAGAGATCCCCCCCACGTCGTCCGGGTCGAACGTGGACATGCCGTCGAACGACAGCCCACCATCCCCCGGGCGCGCCATCGCCGTACCCGCCACCAGGCAGGCCAGCGAGGCCATCGTGATCAGGCGACCCCATCCACAGCTCTTCGAGTGATCAGACATACAAGAACCTCCATCCAGTGTTGTGGCCGCGTCGTTGCGGCCGGTTTGGATGGAGGTAGGAGCAACGGGCGTGCCAGTGGGGACGATCGCTGTACGTCGGTCGAACGGGAGTGGCCGGTCGAATCGACTCGTTGGATCCCTGACAACGGAGCTTGTCGGTGGACCAACGGGGAGCGAGGCGAGCGCGGGACACCGCAGCCAGGCTGGGAAAACCGGGTGGGGGCGTCGGGGGCGCAGGCCGTTTTTCCTGGCGCCTGTCTGCTCCTCGGCGAATCGAAACAACCGTCGACCCCAACCGTCGACCACCCAACCGTCGACCCCAACCGTCGACCACCCAACCGTCGACCACCCAACCGTCGACCACCCAACCGTCGACCCCAACCGTCGACCGTCGACCGTCGACCGTCGACGCCGGGGCGAAGCCCCGGCCTCCCAATGCTATCCTGTCCTCGTGTCGTCCGAGACCACCATCTACGGCGCCATCTTCGGCTCTCCCGGCCCGGTCGAGAGCCCCTACTGGCTGTACGTGAACAACCGCAAGGCGCTGGGCTACCTGCCGGCGAGCGACTCGTGGCCGCCGCTGGACCGGACCTTCTGCACCATCCCCATGACCACGGGGAAGACGGGCTTTCACCGCACGCAGATGATCCACTTCGCGCTGTCGTTCGAGGACTTCGAGCCGGTGTGGCCGGTGTGGCTGGCGAAGTTCGAGTCGCTGATCTCGGAGCTGTACTGGACGAAGATCCGACTGCACCTGGAGTCCGAGGCATACGGCAGCTTCGACTACTGCTGGGACGCGACCGAGGAGGCCGTGGCGGGTTTTGCGGCGTCGCCGCCGCAGCCGGTGCGGGAGTGGGAGTTCAGCGGGGGACCGAGGGAGTTCGGCTAGAGCGCGCCTGTCAGTCCTGCTCGAACCGCACCCTCGGATCCGCCTTGTCCGGGATCGGCCACCCACCGCCATCCCCCAGCACGCCTTCGTAGGCCGAGACGTACTCGATCATCCCGTCGCGGATGTTGTCGTCCATCCGATTCACTCGGTCGGCGGGGTGGTCGCCGAAGATCTGGCTGACGGAGTCGGGGCGATCCCACAGGTAGTCGGGGAGCACGACGGTGTACATGCGCGCCGGGTCGAGGGACTTGCCGTCGGAGGTCTCGGCCGAGATCAGACGGTCTCGCTCCCAGGCCTCGTTCTCACCGTCGCCGTCGATGTCGCGCCAGGTGCCGTCGCCGGGATCGACCACCAGCGAGATACCGGCGAGCTGGACGAAGGAGTGGGAACCGCTGGTGACGATCTCCAGGGCGGTCTCGAGCTCGGCGCCGGTGAACTGCACGACGACGACGCGGTTGTCGAAGGGGAACAGGGCGTGGAAGTGGCAGAGGTTGAGGTCGCCGGCGGGGAGGTTGTCGCGGAGGCTGCCGCTGTTGAGCAGGGCGAGATCGGCGCCGGGGACGTGGGCGAGCATGGCGTCGGCGACGAGGGTGCCGGCGGCGGACTGGCCGTCGCCGCCGCGGCGGATGTCGAGGGCGGCGGTGGCGAGGGTCTCGGAGCACAGCTCGCGGATCTGGTCGAAGTACGGGTCGAGGACCGCGTCCACCTCGGCGTCGGGCTGGATCGGCCTGTCGTTGTACACGGCGGGGTACCAGGGGCCCTTGGCCTTGTAGTCGAAGCAGCTGTGGCCGTCCTCGGGCATCTGCTCGCACAGGGCGATGGGCTCGTGGACCTCGGTGCGGGCGCGGTCGGCCCGGCGGGTCTCGGCGTCGATGTAGAGGTCGATGCGGGACAGGGCGCGGCCCCGTGAGCCGGACTCGGTCACGGCGACGCCGTCCACCATGGACGAGATCCATACGTGGCGGTGGCCCAGCAGCACGGCGTCCACCTCACCGTCGGCGCCGTCGAGCACGCCGACGAGCTCGCCGTCGGGGGTGCAGTCCTTGACCGGGGGCCAGCGGCCGTCGCCGCGGCAGCCGCCGTCGAGGTGGCCGAGCACGACGATGACCTCGGCGCCGGCCTCGCGCAGGGCCTTCACCTCGCGCTCCACCACGGGACCGACCGCGTCGAAGTCCAGGCCGACGATGTTGTCCTTGGCCGTGACCGAGGGGGTGTCCTCGGGGGCCAGTCCGATGAGGCCGACCTTCACGCCCTTGACCTCCACGAGGTGGGTCGGGGGCATGTAGTCGGGCAGGGCGCCGTCGCCCTTCGCGCGCACGTTGGCCGCGAGGATCGGGTAGCCGCCGCGCGCAGCGAACTGCTCGAGGGCGCCGAGGGGGTCGTCGCCGTCCTTCTCCACGCGGGAGCTGGGGCCGACCGGCCCGTAGTCGAACTCGTGGTTGCCCAGCGCCGCCGCCTCGACCTGCACGTGCTTGTAGAAGTCCGCCACCGGCGCGCCCTCGAAGTGGTTGCACAGCAGCGGCCCCTGCAGCATGTCGCCGGCGTCCACCAGCAGCGTGCCGTCGGGGTTCTCGGCGCGGATGGCCTGGACGTAGGCGGAGATCATGGCCGCGCCGCCCTTGCGCGGCGACGTGTCCGTGGACACCACGGGGCGGTCCAGCAGCGCTCCGTGCAGGTCGTTGATGCCCACCAGCGTGATGTGGATGGAGCCGTCGGCGTCGGCCACGGCGACCTCGCCGGCCTCGGGATTCCCGCCGTCGATGTTGCGCGACGCGCAGGCCGCGACGATCGCGGACAGGGTGGTCAGGACGATCAGCAGGCGGATCTTCGTCACGGCGGTTCCTCCGGGCGGGCTGGGTCGGTCGGGGATGATGATACCGGTAGGATCAGTCGGCGTCAGGCGCAACCAGGCCGTCGAACAGGGTGGTGAGCAGGCACTCGGCGCCCTTCTCCAGGGCCTCGCGGCCCTCGAAGATGAACCGCTCGTCCAGGCCGTGGATGGCGGCGAGCAGGGCGCCGGCGAGCACCTCCGTGTCCACGGCACGGAAGCGGCCGGTGGTGACCCCCTCCTGCAGCAGCGCGGCGATGAAGCCGTGCTCGGCCTCCTCGAAGCGGGCCAGATCTTCGTCGGCCATGGGCAGGAACTCGCGGGCGAAGTGCTGGGTGACCGAGTACAGGGACCTGACCTCACGCAGGTGCTTGAAGCGAGCGCGCACGTAACCCAGCAGGCGCTGGTCGGGCGAGGCGTCGTGATCCAGGGAGTCGATGAGCACGGCCTGGAAGCGCTCGATCTCGTTGGAGATCAGCGCGCGGAACACCTCCTCCTTGTTGGGGAAGTGGTAGTACAGCGTGGCCCGGCTGACGCCGGCCTCGGTGGCGATGTCCTCCAGGGTGGTCTTGCGATACCCGAAGCGGGACACGGCCGCGCGGGCAGCGTTGATCAGGTGGAGCTTCTTCTCGTCGGATCGGCTCATGTCGTGCCTCCATTGTCACCCGGGGCGCGCCGCCCCTTCAACCGCTCGCGGAACTGCTCGACCCACAGGTAGACCACCGGCACCACCACCAGCGTCAGCAGGGTCGAGGCGATCAGCCCGCCGATGACCGGCAGGGCCATGGGCTGGCGGATCTCGCTGCCCGATCCCGTGGAGATGGCCGGCGGCAGCATGCCGAGGATCATGGCCAGGGACGTCATCAGGATCGGGCGCAGGCGCAGGTGGCCGGCCTCCAGCAGCGCGTCGAAGATGGACAACCCGTCCTCGCGCAGCTGGTTGGCGCGGTCCACCAGCAAGATGGCGTTCTTGGTCACCAGCCCCATCAGCAGGATGATGCCGAGCATGGTGGGGATCCCCACCGGCCAGCCCATCAGGAACAGGGTCAGGAAGGCCCCCACCACGGCCAGGGGCAGCGACAGCATGATGGTGAAGGGGTGGACGAAGCTGTCGAACTGGCTGGCCAGCACCGCGTAGATGAACACCACGGCCAGGGCCAGCGCCAGCAGCAGGCTGCCCATGGCGTCGCGCGCGCCCTCGACCTCGCCGAGGATGAGCGTCTCGACGCCGTCGTCCATGGGGATCTCGTCGAGCATGGCCTGCACGTCCTGCTGGACGTCGCTCAGGGGTCGGTCGTCGATGTTGCAGCTGACCTTGAGGAAGCGGCGGCGGTCGTGGCGTTCGATGGCCGAGGGCGCGGTCTCGTAGTTGACGCGCGCGATGTCCCGCAGGGCGATGGGGGTACCCAGGCCGTAGGGGTCCTCGATGCTCGGCAGCGGGCTGATCAGCAGCAGGCTGGGCAGCAGCTGCCGCGGCGTGCGGTCGGCCTCGCGGGCGCGGATGCGGATGTCGTAGCTGTCGTCGCCGTCGCGGAACTTGCCCACGACCTGGCCGGCCACGGCGATGCGGCTGGCGATGCCGATCTGACCCACGCCGATGCCCGCGCGGGCGGCCTTCTCCCGGTCCACGGTGAGCTGCAGCTCCGGCCGACCGGACCGGTACGTGGATCGGATCCCGGTGGTGCCTTCGATGGCCCGCAGGCCCATGCGCACCTGGTTCGCCACGTCCTGGATCGCCGGGAGGTTCTCTCCCCGGATCTCCACCTCGATGGGGACGCCGCCCGGTCCCCCCTCCATGATGGGCGGATCGGCCACGGTCACCGTCATCCCCGGCAGGTCGCGCAGCCGCAGGCGCGCCTCGTCCTGGATGTCGTAGATGGACCTCTTGCGGTCCTTCTTCTTGGTGGTGAACGCCTCGAGCTGGATGCGGTCCGTCTCGCCGTCCGGTCCCACCACGGAGTAGATGTGCTCCACCTCGTCGATCTCGGACAGCAAGCCCTCGATACGCGCGGCCGCGGTCTCGGCGGCCGCAAGCGATGTGGACGGCGCCATGACGACGAACACGCGGAACTGGCTGCGGTCGTACTTGGGGATGAACTCGGAACCGACCACCGACAGCAGCAGCAGGCTGCCCAGGAACAGCACCAGCGCCAGGGCCACCACGGTCTTGCCGTAGCTCAGGGCCACGGCCAGCAGGGCGCGGTAGCGGTCGTCCACCCAGCTCCAGAACCGGATCAGGCCGCGGGCCATCCTCCCGCGCGACTCGGGCTCGACGACCTTGCTGAACCGCGCGGAGAGCATCGGGTCCACGGTGAAGGCGATGAACAGCGAGATGGACACCGCGATGGCGACCGTGTAGCCGAACTCCTTGAAGAACTGGCCCACGAATCCGCCGACGAAGCCCACCGGGATGAACACCGCGAGGATGCTCAGGGTGGTGGCCAGCACGGCCAGGCCCACCTCCTTGGTGCCGCGGCTGGCTGCCTTGAACGGATCCATCCCCTTCTCGAGGTGGCGGTAGATCACCTCGCGCACCACCACCGCATCATCGATGAGGATGCCGATCGCCAGGGCCATGCCCAGCAGGCTCAGGGTGTTGAGCGAGAATCCGGCGATCCACATGAAGAAGAACGTGGCGATCACCGACGTGGGCAGCGCCGTGGCCGAGATCACCGTGGACCGCCAGTCCACCATGAACAGGTACACCACGAGGATGGCCATGAGCGCGCCGACCACCAGCGAGATCTGCATCTCGTGGAGCATGTCCCGCGCCAGGATGGACCCGTCGTACACCGGCTCGATCACCACGCCAGCGGGCAGGTCGACCTGGATCTCCGCCACGGCCTTGCGCGCGCGATCCACTACCTCGACGGTGTTGGCCCCGCTCTCCTTGATCACGTCGAACGTCACCGCCCGCTTGCCGTCCACCCGCGCCAGGGTCGCCTGATCGGCGCGGCCGTCCACGACCCGGGCGATGTCGCGCAGGTAGATGGGCGACGGCAGCGGCTGCACGACGATGGAGCCGAGCTCGTCGAGGCTCTCCACCTGGCCGCGGGATCGCAGCCCGATGCGCGCGGCGCCCACCTCCATCTGACCGCCGGGGATGTCCACGGTGTCGTAGCCCACCTGCTGGACGACCCGCATCAGCGGGATGCGCAGCTCGGCCATCTTGGGCAGGTCGAGCTCGATCTGGATCTCGCGCTCCTCGCCCCCCTTGATGTCCACCGCGCCCACGCCGCGCAGCTGCTCGATGCGCGGCTTGATCACGTCCTCGGTGAGCTCGCGGGTCTCCAGGGAGGGCTTGTCCGAGGCCACGGCAAAGGTCATCACCGGCATGGCCGACGGATCGATGCGCCGGTACATGGGCTCGTCCACCCCCTCGGGGAAGGAGGAACGAAGCGCCGAGACCCGATCGCGCAGCTCGTCCGCGGCCACGGCCAGGTCCACGTCCATGGCGAACATGACCACCACGATGCCGACGTTCTCGCGGGAGATGGACTGCAGGTCGTCGAGGCCGCCGATACCGGCCACCGCGTCCTCGATGGGACGCACGACCTCCTCCTCCACCTGCGCCGGGCTGGCGCCGGGGTAGGGCACGATCACGCTGACGATGGGCAGGGAGACCTCGGGGAAGAAGTCCACGGGCAGGCGGACCAGGGCCACCACGCCCATGACCATCAGCATCAGCGCCACCATGGTCGTGAAGACCGGGCGGCGGATCGCTAGATCACTGAGCCACATCGGCGATCGGGCCCCCGCTTCCGACCGTGGTCACGGGCTCGCCCTCGGCCAGGTGCTCGGCACCCGGCACGATCACGAGATCGCCCGCCTGCAGTCCGCTCACCGACAGCGTCTGGTGTGACTCGCCGACGATGGACACCGCCCGCTCCCGCACCACGCCGTCCAGGGCCAGCTGCACCCAGCTCGCGTCCACCGTGCGGTGGACCACCTCCTGGGGCAGCACCAGCGCGTCCACGTCCTGGTCCACGACGATCTCACCGCGGGCGAACAGGTTGCCGGTGATGGAGCCGTCGGGGTTGGGCACGCGGATCTCCACCGGCGCGCGGCGGGTCCAGGAGTCCAGCGTGGGGGACACGGCGACGACCGTGCCGGAGATCGTCCGATCCGGCAGCGCGTCGGTCCACAAGCGCACCTCCTGGTCCTCCCGGATCAGGGGCTGCTCCAGATCTCCCACCTCGCACTGCACGCGCAGCTCGCCCGTGGCGTCGATGTGGAACGCCGGGTACTCGCTGCCCACCATGGCGCCGAGGTTCGCGCTGACGCGCGAGATCACCCCGCTCAGGGGAGCGCGCATGGTCGCGTTGTGCACCATCTGCTGCGCCAGATCGCGCTGGATCGCCGCCAGCTCCCGCTGGGTGCGGGCCGACTCCACCTGGAGCGAGGCCTCGTCGAAGGCCTGCTCGCTCAACGCGTAGGACCCGGATCGCTCCCGCACCCGATCGAGGCGCTCGAAGCTGCGCTGAGCCACGTCCACCGCGTCCTCGGCCATCTGCAGCCCCACCTCGGCCTGCTGGGCCTGCAGCCCGTACTCGGTGGACTCCACCGTGGCCAGCAGATCGCCTTTCTCCACCCGGTCGCCCAGGCCGGCGTACACCGCCACGACCTTGCCGCCGAGCTTGGGGAACACGTCCACCGAATGCTCCGGCGCCAGCGTCCCGGAGATGGGCACCGTGTACTCGAAGGTGGAGGGCGACATCTCGATCACCTCCACCAGTGTCGGCGGAATCTCCACCTCCGGCGGCGGCCTCAGGCGTTGATACAGCGCCTGGCCCACGCGGAAGCAGAAACCCAGGGCGAACACGAGGCCCACGGCCACGAGCACCCAGAACACGATGGAACGTCGGCGAGAGGAGGGCCCGTCGGGGTCGAAGCCCAGCGGCGGATTCATCGGTTCCTCCGAAAAAAAACAGCGGGGAGAGCAATCAGCGGGAGGTCATACTTTTTTTACAAACCTGCTTGAAATGTAAGAAACGCCGAGGCGATCGTCAAGGGGGATTTCATACATTTCTGCGGGGAATGTATGAAAGGTTGAAGGTTGAAGGTCTTGGAAGGTCTGGCCTTCAACTTTCAACCTTCAACCTTCAACGCCGGGGCGCAGCCCCGGCATCCCCTAGCAGCCGCTGCCGGGGAACACGCCGGGATCGCGGTCGTCGCAGTCCCAGCCGTCGTCGGGGTAGATGTCGGGGTCGTAGTCTCCGGGCTGCCACCACTCGGGGAAACCGTCCCAGTCCAGGTCCCACGAGCCGCCTGCGGCGCCGCCGTAGATGCCGATGTCGGGGGCGCTGTCGTCCAGATCGAGGATGTTGCCGAAGCCGGCGTCCACGAGGTCGCTGTCCGCGGTGAGGTGCAGGTCCCAGGCCAGGGGATCCGAGCCGGAGAGGTCGGCGTGGCCGGGGTCGAGCTCCGCGCTGTCGCCGCCGGCCATGCCCGAGAAGTTGCCGCCGTCGTTGCCGTAGGTGTTGCAGCCCATCAGGTCCACCGAGCAGCCGCTGCAGTGGTAGCCGCCGCCCGAGCTGGCGCTGTTGTCCGAGACGGTGGTGTTGAACACCATCAGCCCGCTGACCGTGGCCAGGCAGATCCCGCCGCCGGCGCCACCGATGGCGTTGTTCTCGATGACCGCCGCGTGGGAGAGGGTGCCCGGTCCGGACTGCAGGTAGAGGCCGCCGCACGTACCGGCGGAGGTGTTGCGCAGTACGGCCACGGAGTCGTAGGCGACGGAGGCGGAGATCATGGCGATGCCGCCGCCGTACCCCGCGCCATCGAGCACCTCGTTGGAGGCGACGATCACGTTGGACAGCGCGGGCGCGCCGCCGTCGGCGTAGACACCGCCGCCGGCGTCCTGGGCGCTGTTGCCCATCACGACCACGTTCTCGAGCGACGGTGAGGTATCGACCATGTAGATGCCGCCTCCCAGGGACGCGTCCAGCACCCCCATCGTCTCGGCGACGTTGTCGGAGACCTCCACCTGCGTCAGCGCCGGCGAGGATCCGGAGATGCTCAGGCCGCCGCCCAGGGCGTTGCCCACCGTACTCGACGCGAGGTTGCCGGAGATGACGACCTGCTCCAGCACGGCCTGGGAGCTCTCCAGGTGCACGCCACCCCCGGCGACCTCGCGAATCGAGGAGTCCACCTCGTTGCCGGTGATCACCAGCCGCCTCAGGGTCGGTGACGCGGACTCCACCAGCACGCCGCCGCCGCGGAGCTGATCGGCCACACTCTGCATCCCGGTGCCGCCGGTGAGGGTGAATCCCTGCAGCAGCGCGGTCGAACCGCCGTTGAAGCGCGCGACCGGTCCGGCCCCCTGCGCGTCGATGGTGGTCAGGGTCGGCCCGGCCAGCCCCACGACCGACACCGTCACGCCGGAGAACTGCAGGCTCTCGGTGTACGTCTGGGGCTCGACGCAGATCACGTCGCCGCCGTCGGCCCCCTCGATGGCGAGCTGGATCGTGTTGACGTTGCCCGGCACCACCGTGTCGCAGGTGAGGCAGCCGGTATCCACGTCGCCGTCGCAGTCGTTGTCCACGCCGTCGCACAGCTCCGCCGCCCACGGGTTGACCAGCTCGTCGGCCTCGTCGCAGTCTCCGTCGCACACCGTGTGCCCGTCGCCGTCCGCGTCGTCGTGCTCGCCCGTGGTGGCGTCGCAGTCGTCGTCCTTGCCGCCGTTGCACAGCTCGGCCGCGTCCGGGTGGACCCCGGCGTCGCCGTCGTCGCAGTCACCGTCGCACTGGCGGTAGCCGTCCTCGTCGAGGTCCGACTCCCCGTCGGGCACACCGTCGAGGCAGTCGTTGTCCAGGCCGTCGCAGATCTCGGGGTTGTCGGGGAAGCGGGCGCCGTCGGCGTCGTCGCAGTCCCCGTCGCAGGTGGAGTACCCGTCCGCGTCCGCGTCGGAGCCGTTGAGCGCGGGATCGGCGTCGTCGCAGTCGGCCGCGCCGCCGGGGCAGCCGCCCCAGTAGTAGCGGTGATCGCCGAAGCCGTCACCGTCGGCGTCCACGCAGTCGGGGGGCACGGGCTCGGCGAAGCAGCCCACGCACAGCAACACGGCGCCGCAGGTCGCGCCCATCAGGGTTCGCATCACACGCCCGCTCATGGCCGCACCCCCACCGTGAACAGCACGCCGCGCGGCCCCGGTGCTCCCGGTGGGCCCGGGTCGAGGGCGGCGGCGACCGACAGCTGCTGGCGCTTGCCGGCGATCATCAGGGGGATGCTCACCGCCATGGTGACCCCGCCCGCCGCCATCAGGCCCACGCCGAGGCTACCGGCGCTGCGGTACGTGCCGAACAGGGCCTCGTTGTCCAGCTGGGCATCGGTGTAGTTCGCCGCGTCCGGGTGGGGGTACGGGATCTCCCCGGCCTCCACACCCGCGCGCATGTCCTGCATCTTCCCCGAGTACACCCCCGTGATCACCGCGCCGGCGACCAGCATGGCAGCGCCCACGCCCAGGGTGACGGGCGCGGCCCTGGCCGGGTTCTTCACCGATCCGGCGCCGCCCGGGGAGGCCAGGGCGCTGGCCGCCACCGTGACGGGCACGCGGGACGCTGCGCCGGACGCGGCGTCGTACGTCCAGACCGCCAGGGAGGGTTCCAGCGCGACGATGTAGGACTTCACCTCCGGCGCGTCCGTGGCCATGGCCGCGAGCAACGCCGAGGCGCGCTGGGCCAGGAGCCGCTCGTCGGTCAACGCGAGCCCGCCCGCCTCGACCACCGCGCCCACCGTGCCCTCGGCCACCTGGAGCGACAGCGTCTCGGTGGCCTGTCCGGTCCCGCGGCGCACCTGCAGCACGTGCCGGCCGGGCGCCACGCTCAGCCCCTCCGGGGTCGGCGCGACGGGCTCGCCGTCCAGCCACAGCACCATCCCCTCCCCCACCACCACGTGCAGCACCGACGGCTCCTCCTGGGCCACGGTCGTGGCCGCGTTGGCGAAGCACAGCTGCGTGTCCGGGGGGTACTCGGGGTCCCACGCCAGGTCGCGGTGGAGCACCAACGCCTCGCGGAACGCCCGCTCGGCGCCCTCGGGATCGCCGTCGGAGTACGCGATGACCCCCTCGAGGAAGTCGGCCTGCGCCAGGTCCCCGGGCGTCACCGGCTCGGAGAGACAGGCCTGGGCCGCCTCCAGCTGCGCCAGCAACGCGTCGGTCTCGCCCAGCTCCATGGTCGCCCGCACCAGCTGGGTCAGCAGCGCCTCGTACCCCGCCGCGTCCACCGGCTCCCCGGTGCACGCCTGCACGGACTGCACGCCCGCGGTGCTCAGCTCCCCGGCCGGGAAGACCGCGGCGAGGGGCTCGGGCGCCTGCTCGAGGGTGATGGGTGGGTTCAGCAGCGCCAGGATGGCGGCCACGTCCGACGGTGTCTGCTCTCCACCCACGTACAGGACTCGGCTCGACTCCGCGGCCGCGGTACCGCTGATCATCAGCGCCGCCAGGACCCACGGAACGACCCCATACCGACCAGACCGGATTCGCATCGCCCCTCCGCTACAGCGTGTCGGTTCTCGACGGCGATCAGGATACCAGCTCGCGGCCTAGTACTGACAGGCGGCCATGGTGCGGAAGTCCCAGCAACCCAGGTTCACGTCGTCGCCGTCCACGGAGGCCGAGAAGACCTTCTCGCGGTTCTCCACCGCCGAGCAGACCAGGCGCACCTCGTGGATGCCCGGGCCCACCTCGTGCTGCTTGAGCAGGACGTCCGACTTGACCAGGGTGCCGTCCACGTAGATGGCCGCCCAGGGGCTCGAGCGGACGGAGATCGTCCCGGGTTCGGCTGCGGTGGGCGGAGGCGTGGGGGCCTCGGCGGCGGCCGTGGGCTCCTCGGCGGGGGCCGGTGTGACCTCCTCGGCGGGAGGGGGCGGTTCGGCGGTGGGCGCCTCGACCACGAGCTCCGGCTCGGTGACCGGCTCGGGCGTGGCCTGTTCCACGGAGACGCCCATCAGGACCTCGGTGGCCTCCGTGTCCTCCTGTGCGCCTCGCTGGCCCAGGCGAGGCAACACGAACACCCCCAGCAGCACGGCCAGGATGACGGGCACCGCGGCCGCGATGGCGATGGTGCGCCGCTGGCGCCCGCCCTGCGGCGCGGGCTGCGGCGCGGGCCGGGCCGGCGGCGGGGAGGGCGGCGCGATGGGAGCCGTGGGATCGTCGCCACCCACCGGCCCGATCTGCGGCGTGGCCGGCGGTGAGCCCGCCCCCTCGCCCTCCCGCTCGAACAGGGCATCGTCCGCCTCGGGCGTACCCTCGTCCGTGGCTACCCGCTGGCCGCCCTCGCTGGCGCGGCGCTCCGCGTGGAGGACCTCCACCGCCGGCATGATGTCGGCGATCACGTCGGCGATGTCGTCGCGGGGCGGATGGTCGTGGCCCAGCTGGCGCAGCTGGCCCGCCAGGGTGCGGGCGTCCGAGGTGCGGTCCTCGGGCTGGGACTGCAGCGCGGCCTCCAGGATCGGGCCGATGCCCGGCAGCAGCGCCTCGGCGCGTTCGATCTCCTCACCGAATTCCGCGTGCATCAGCACGCCGATGAGCTCGGCGAGGGAGTTCGCCTTGACCAGCATGTCGCCGACCACCAGCTCCCACAGGGTCGCGCCCAGCGAGAACACGTCCGAGGTGGGCGTGAGCCGGGTCTCGCCGCGGATCTGCTCGGGGGACATGTACCGCGGCGTCCCCTTGACGATCCCCTGCTGTACAGAGGTCAGGTAGCGGTTGGAGGCGGCCTTGGCGATGCCGAAGTCCAGCACCTTGGCCACACCCTGGCGATCCACGATGAAGTTCGACGGCTTGAGGTCGCGGTGGATCAGGTCGAGGGGTTTGCCGTCCTCGTCGCAGAACTCGTGGGCGTACTGCAGCCCGCGGCACACCTGGATGGCCAGATCCAGGGTGGCGAACGGGGGCAGCTCGACGATCCCCCGGCTGCGCAGCTCGACCAGGTCGTCGAACGTCGGTCCGTCCACGAACTCCATGGCCATGTAGAACGCGCCGTCGTGCTGACCGAACTCCACCACGTCGACGATGTTCGGGTGGTGCAGCAGGCCGCCGATGCGCGCCTCGTTGACCATGGCGCGCAGCTGGGCGCTGTCCAGGTCCATGACGTGGGCACGCAGCCGTTTGATGGCCACCTTCTTGGCGAAGCCCATGGGCCCGGGCAGCCGCGCCTCGTACACCACGCCGAAGCCGCCGGAACCCAGCACGCGGACGATCTCGTACTTGCCGAAGGTACCCGCCCCTCCGGTGATCCCTGCAGTGTCGGGGGACATGGGTCGATTCTACCGCGGTCCGAACCCCGGCGCAGGGGTCACTCCGGCCGCCGCATCATGGAGTCGATGGCGCTGGCGGATAGGGTCCACACCAGGCCGGTGCCCTCCACGGTCACGTAGCGCTCGTCCCGCTGGCGCTCGTCGTCGGGGTCGTCCGGGACCTCGCGCCCCACCAGCAGGGTCCGCGGCGCGCCGTCCTGGACCGCGGTGGCGCGCGCCCAAGGCGCGTCCAGGCCGTACTCGCCCAGGGGGCGCCGGCCGACGAGCTTCGCCGCCCGGGCGCGGGCGAAGGTGTGCGCCTTGCCCGTAGCCTGGCGGTCCTCCACCGGCTCGGTGCGCGGCGGCTCCCAGTCCCAGGGCGCGTCGGGTGCGGAGCGGGCCACGGCCCATCGTTCGTCACCGTCCACCTCGACCCGCGTGACCTCGTCGGCCTCCACACCCAGCAGGTGCAGGTCCAGGAAGAAGTCCGGCTCCAGCGGACGGTCGCCGTGGCCGTGGATGCCCAGGGCCGAGTGCAGGCCGGCGTGGGCCAGCCAGGCGCGGTCGTCGCCGTCCGGCCGCGCGAAGCTCCGGTTCGTCCGCGGCCCCTTCTTGCCCACCAGAAGGTGCAGCAGCTCGGCCCCTGCCGCGTCGGTGAACACCAGGTGGGTCACGCCATCGCCGGCGAGCTGGAACTCCTCGAGCAGGCCCGCGTCGTGGGCGCGCTCCTCGGCGATGAGCCCGTCCACGGCGTCGATCAGGCGCTGCACGTGGTCGGCCTCGGCGCGCGCGTCGTCGCGGCTGGTGACGATCCAGGCGCCGCCGCGCAGCTCCAGCGTGCCGCTCTCCCCTTCGCGCGCCTCGCGGCGGATCTCGATGTGTGCGACGGTCTTCAAGGTGCCCTCGGGCACGATCACCTGCGGACCGGACCGTGCCTCGTCGACGGGGCGCCGCTGCCACAGCGCCACCGCAGCAAGCACCACCAGCAGCACCACGCTCACCAGGGTCTGGTTGCGGCTCACCTCGCCCCCTTCCCACGCGCGGCCAGCGCGGCCAGGTAACGTTCCTTGGCACGCCGCACCGTGAGCACCCGCAGCAATCCCACGACGGTGACGAGCAACGGGACGAAGCCCACCACGGCGATGCGATGCGCCGTGCGCGTGGACGCGGACACACGTTCGATGCGCCGGTCCACCGGCTGCTTGCCGCGGATGCTCACCAGGGTGTCGCCCAGGGCCAGCGAGTCCACCGCGTTGAGCACGAAGCGGCCGTTGTCCGCCGACGTGATGAAGCGATCGCGCAGCAGCTGGTCGCAGCCGATCACCATCATGCGCGTCGCCACGGCCTCGCCGGTCATCTCCGGCAGGGGCTCTCCAGGCTCGTCCGGGGTCCAGCCGGGCACGTGCAGCGTGCCGAAGGCGTCGGGGAACGTGCCCTCCAGCAACACGGCCATGCTGTGGGGGCCGGTGAAGGACTCGGGGGGCTGCACGTCGTTGTTGACCAGGTTGCCCTGGTGCGCCGGGACCAGCCAGCTCTGCTCGCTGGAGCGCAGCAGCTCGGTGGCCGTGAGCCCGACGGCGGCGGCGCGGTCCTCGTCGAGGTGCAGCGGGCTGGCCCACATCATCAGCAGCCGACCCAGGCGGTTGGTCACCGGCACGGCGTCGTTCATGCCCGTGTCCGGGACGAGCACGTGGGTGTCCATCTCCACCGGCGCCGGCCGCTGGGCCTGCTGGGCCATCATCGAGGTGCCCACGATGGTGATGGCCTCGGAGCTGCGGTCCATGAGCCACTCCTGGCCCAGGCTCGCCCCACACGCGGTGAGCAGGCGGTCCACCGACGTGCCGGTGGGCTCGGCGCTGACCTTGTAGCGGCCGCGGAACGGCCGGTAGCCGAAGGTGTAGCGCTGCGTGGCCAGCAGCACGGGCTGGCCGCGACGCAACGCCGCGTTGAGCTCGTAGACCTGCCGCTCGGTCCAGTGATCGGGCGATGGCACGATGATCAGGTCGGCGTCGTCGGGCAGCGGCCGGTCCTCGCCGAAGCGCTCCAGCCGGTGGACCTGGAACTCCAGCCGCTTGAGCGCCTTTTGCAAGGTGGCGTAGTGGTCCATGCGGCGGTCCGGCACCGGCTTGCCCATGTCCCGGTAGACCTTGGCCAGCGCCGGCTCCACGGGCTGCCGCTCCACCGGCGCCACCAGGGCGATCTTGGGCTTGTCCAGCCGCAGCAGCCGGTCCACCCGCATCATCACCTCGTACTCGAGCACCGGCAGCATGGCGGGGCGGATGCGGGGGATCACCTGCTCGGCGCGGTCCTTGTAGGACAGCACCAGGGCGCTGTAGACCAGCGACACGCCGAAGCCGTCCGCCTCGACGCTGCGCACCTCGAAGGGCCGCACGCCGTCCTTGAGCAGCCGCTCGGCCAGCTCCTCCTCCTCGGACAGTTCGTCCACCGGCTCCTCGTCCACCTCGGCGACGGCGGGTCGCTTCTCCTGCTCCTCGGGGCGCAGGGCCTGCGGATCGATGACCACCACCGACGTCTCGAGGTGGCCGCCGGACACCCGGCGGAGCTCCTCGAGCAGGTCCTGCACGTCCCGACGCAGGGTCTTCATGCCCGCGGGCATGCGGTCCTGGGGCGACACGTACAGGGTGGCGCGCAGGGGGGCGTCGAGCTTGCCCAGCATCTCCCGCGACGCGGGGGAGACCGTGTACAGCTTGTCCTCGGTGAGGTCGAAGCGGCCCAGGCCCATGGGCTCGATGACCATCATCGCCAGCAACCACATGGGCAGCAGCAGGGCCATCGCCTGGACCATGGACCGCCCGGCGCGGGGCTGCATGCGCACCTTGATCCAGATGCCGTCCAGCGTCAGGAAGGTGCCGGTGCCGAGCAGGAAGTACAGCACGTCGCGCGTGTCGATGACGCCGCGCTCGATGGCCTCGAAGCGCGCCGCGAGGCCCACGTAGCGCCGCAGGAAGCTGCCCGCGTCCCCGGTCCAGGCGTCCAGCTGCAGCGCGATCAGCTCGGTGCCCAGCAGGTACAGGGCGAACGACAGCAAGAAGGCGAGGATGAACGCCACCACCTGGTCGCGGACCAGGCCGCTGGCGAACAGGCCCAGCGCCAGGTAGAAGCAGCCCAGCACCAGGGCGCCGAGGTATCCGCCGATCACCGGACCGGGGTCCAGATCGCCCAGCATCGCCACCGACACCACGGCAGGCAGCGTGGTGGCCAGGGCCAGCGACAGGAACGCCACACCCGCGAGGAACTTGCCCAGCACCACCCAGCGCGCCGGGATGGGCAGGGTCAGCAGCAGCTCGCTGGTGCCCTGGCGGTGGTCCTCGGCCCAAAGCCGCATGGTGATCGCCGGGACGAACACCACCATCACCTGCGGGAACAGGCCGAACAGCCCGCGCAGGTCCGCCCGCTCGGCGAGGAAGAAGCTGCCGGTGAACAGCGAGCAGGTGATCACGGCGAACACCAGCAGGAACACGAACCCGATGGGCGAGTCGAGGTAGGCCCGCAGCTCCCGCCGCACGATGGTGCCCAGGCCGCTCACGAGGGGTTCTCCTCGCCCCGGGTCAGCGCCATGAACGTCTCCTCGAGGGAGAATCGCTCCTCGCGCAGCTCGGTCACGGTCCACGACCGGCCGGCCAGGGCGCTGCCCACGCGGGCGCGCAGGTCCGTGTCCACCACCGCGGTGATCTCCAGCCGGGCCGGACCGTCGCCGCAGCCCAGGTCTTCCACCGACAACACGCCCTCCAGGCCCTCGAGCAGGGCACAGACGTCCGCCAACGGGGCCGCCACCTCGGCCACCACGCGCTCGCAGTCGCGGGCGCGCCGCTCCAGGTCGGGCAGCGGACCGTCGGCCACGATCCGACCGCGGTGGATGATGATGGCGCGGTCGGTGACCAGCTCGGCCTCGCCCAGCACGTGGGTGGACAGCAAGATGGTCTTGGAGCCGGCCAGGCTGCGTATCAGGTCACGGATCACCTGCACCTGGAACGGATCGAGGCCGGCCGTGGGTTCGTCGAGGATCAGCACGTCCGGGTCGTGGATCATCGCCTGGGCCAGGCCCACCCGCTGGCGATACCCCCGCGACAGCTCGCGGATGTGCTTGAGGAACACGCCGGCGAGGCCGCACGAGTCCACCACCCAGTCGATGCGCGCCGGATCGGTCACGAACCTCGCCCGGGCCACGAACCGCAGGAAGTCGCGCACCTGCATGTCCGGGTACAGCGGCGCCACCTCGGGCAGGTAGCCCACCCGGCGGCGCACCTCCAGGGGGTGGGCCAGGGCGTCGATGCCGTCCACCGCCACAGCGCCCGCTTCGGGGGTGAGGTAGGTGGTGACGATGCGCATGGAGGTGGTCTTGCCCGCGCCGTTGGGCCCGAGCAGGCCGACGATCTCGCCGCGCTCGAGCTCGAACGAGGCCGAGTCCAGGGCCTTGACGGGCCCGTATCGCATGGTCACGTCGCGCAGTCGAATCACGGCTGGAGCCCCCGAGTAACGAACCAGCGCCGGAGGATAAACCGAACGCGCGGGCCTGTCACGCGCGTGCGTGCGCTCCATATCAACCCTTGTGACCGCGCCGCGGTTTCTCTATGCTCGCGGCAGATTTCCAAGGGGACCTTTCTATGCGCCTTGCCCTGCTGACGTCTCTCGCCGTGATCGCGCTCCCGCTGGCCGCATTCGCCGACATCGGACCCGGGGAGACCGTGGTGGACGGCATCATGGCCGACATCACCCTCGAGGGATTCGACTTCATCGAAGAGCAGGCCGCGTCGTTCGTGCCCTCGGAGATCCCCCTCGAGGACATGAACATGTACGAGGAGCCCATCTGGGGCTGCACCATGGACATCGACGTGTCCAACCTGCAGGTGGAGGTCCAGCTGGACGACCTGCAGATCACGCCGGCGGCGGACGTGCTGCAGATCCAGGCCACGGCGCTGGTGTGGGTCAACTCCCAGTGGGACCCGCTGCAGCTGGACATCGACGCCGGCGACTTCCTCTGCTGGGCCTTCGACGCCAACTGCAACGCCTGGACCGACGTCATGACCGCCGAGCTCACCATCCAGATGAGCCTGGAGATCATCGACCCGGGCAACGGCGATCCGCCGTACCTCGACGCCACCGTACCGACCATCCAGCACAACCTCGACTCGGCCATCGACTCCCAGGCCATCCACCTCGACTGCTGGATCGGCAGCCTCATCGACTTCATCGAGTTCTTCGGCATCGACGTGCTGGGCCTGATCATCGACGCGGCCCTGGCCGACGTGTACACGATGATCGACGAGCTCCCCGCCACCATCGAGGAGGCGGTGGAGGACGGGTTCAGCGAGGCCCAGTACGTGGACACGGTGGACATCGCCGGCGTGCCGCTGGACATCGAGCTGGTGCCCCACGACATCCTCATCGACCACTACGGCCTGCGCATCGCCATGAACTCCACCTTCGACGCGCCCCAGCACGAGTGCATCTCCGCCTGGGACCCGGGTATCAGCCCGTTCACCGACAACCCGGCCCCGGACCTGGACCCCAACGCCACGTACCACATGCGCGCCCTGCTGGGCGACGACGCGGTCGCCGCGGCGCTGTACTCGGTGTGGCACGGCGGCGTCCTTTGCTACACCATCGACCCGGCCGAGCTGGGCTTCCCCCTCGACACCTCCTTCGTCGCGCTGATGGCCGACGAGGACGACCGGCCGATGATCGAGCGTATCTGGCTGGACGAGTCCCAGCCCATCATGCTGCGCACCTCGCCCAAGAACCCGCCCACCGTGGACTTCGACGGCGCCCACGACCTCGACGCCGCCGTGGAGAGCCTCGGCCTCGACTTCTTCGCGTTGACCCAGGACCGCATGGCGCGGGTGCTCACCGTGGACGTGGACGTGGACGCGGGCGTGAACGTGATCACTCCCGGCGACGGCGCGATCGAGATCGAGCTCGACATCGACTCGGAGAACCTGGCGCCGGAGGTGACCTACGACGAGTTCGTGGGCGACCTGTCGTCGCAGATCGAGACGAACTTCAGCGACATCATGAGCGGGCTGCTCGACACGGTCATCGGCTCGTTCCTGCCCGACCTGTCCTTCGGCGTCATGCAGATCGCCGGGCTCGGCATCGCCAACCTGGACCTGCAGGCCGACGGCCCGGCAGAGGACTACCTCTCCGCCGAGGCCACCTTCGACCTGGTCCAGCCCGAGTGCGAGGGCAACTTCGCCGCCCTGGGCTGCGCCGGCGCTGATCTCGGCTGCGGCGGCGGCGACGATCCCCTCGGCTGCAGCGAGGGCGGCGGCGACGACGACGACACCGTGGGCGACGACGACGACTCCGCCGATCCCTGCTCGTGCCAGTCCTCGTGCGAGGACGGCTCGTGCGACTCAGGGTGCGATCTCGCCAGCAACCGTCAGACCCGCCGCGTGCGCGCCATCTGGGCCGGGAACCTGACGCTGCTCGCCGCGTGCCTGCTGGCGCTGGGCTGGTGGCGTCGCTCCGCCAGGTAGCTCCCCCCTTCCTTCGCCCCATTCTCTGCGACACCCGCGCGTCCCATGGGACGTCTGCGTTTTCGCCCTGTGACGTCACGCGGCGTGCGGGTGTGACAACAGAGACGTGCATCGATCCCAACCTTGGCACGCCCCTTGCTCCTCCTCGGTGACGACGATTCGAAACCCAACCGATGGAGGAACGAACGATGACCCACCGCAATACCCACTCCAGCTTCCGCCGCGCCCTGGCCGCCGCTTCTGCATCAGCCCTGCTCGGGATCGGCGCGCTCACCGGCTGCGCCGAGCACCTCACCGCCGAGCAGAGCGAGGACGGCGCCGAGATGATCGACGCGCTGGCCAACGAGGACACCGTGGACCGCACCCTGTCGAGCCACCTCGACGGGACCGAGCTGGTGGTGATGTTCGACCCGGCTGGCCCCCACGACTTCGGCATCGAGTACTCGACCCTGGGCACCCTGGGCGAGGACCTGTCCAACCTGGTCTCGCTGTCCGGCGTGGAGATGAGCGGCGATGAGGTCACCGATCACATCCACGACGCCATCGTGGGCATGGCCGAGGAGTCCTGGCGGGACCTGCGCCACCAGGGGAGCGCGTCCGTGGGCTTCGTCGACTACGTCGCCGAGTACGACGTGACGCTGGACCGCCTGGAGATGGTCGGCGCCCGCATCGACGAGGTGCGCACCGACATCGATCCAGCGAACGAGAAGATCACCGTCGAGGTCGGCCTCTCCGACCTGACGCTGTCCACCCACGTCACGGGTCGCGTGGACGTCGTCAGCGAGGCGTTGCCCGACGTCGGCGACGAGCTCGACGACGACGTGCTCGTGACCGCCGAGTACGCCGCCCTGTGGTTCTCCGTGGACTTCCAGGCTTTCCAGGCCGCGTCCCACGAGGGCTGCAGCGAAGAGGAGCTCTGGGGTTTCCTCTCCCTCGACTGGGCCCAGGTGCTGGGCGTCCAGGCGGACCTGCCCACCATCGAGGTCACCTTCCTGTACCTGGACGTGGACCTGGACGAGCACATCACCGACCAGGACATCGAGGACACCCTCAACAACACCCTCGCCGCCTATCTGCCCCTCGACCTCGCCACCACCCCGGTGGCCTACGGTCAGGCCGTGGCCTCGGACGTGACCTTCGTGCACGACACCAACGACCACCTGACGTTCGACTGGAACATCGACCACGACGGTGACGGCCTCCACGAGTGCGACCCCAGCCCCATGGGCGTCCTGGACGACGACGACCTGGACGGCGTCAGCCTGGCCGACGACAACTGCGTCTCCCTGGCCAATCCCGACCAGGACGACTCGGACGGTGACGACGTGGGCGATCCGTGTGACAACTGCCCCGAGGACGCGAACGCCGACCAGGCCGACAACGACCGCGACGGGTACGGCGATGCGTGCGACACCGACGACGACAACGACGGCGTGAACGACCTGTGGGACAACTGCATCTTCGCAGCCAACCCCAAGCAGGAGGACGCGGACCGCGACGGCGTCGGCGACGCCTGCGAGGGTGGCATCGTGGCGAGCTCCGAGGAGCTGATGGTGCTCGTGGACACCCGCTTCCAGGCCATCTCCTACGTCTACCAGGACCACGGCATCACCGAGAGCCCCTGGGGCACCTGGGAGAAGATCTCCGCCTACTTCGACACCGAGGATTTCATCGTCAGCGTGGAGCAGCCGCTGGTGGAGATGGCTTCCTTCGAGGAGGAGTGGGACACCAGCTACATCGAGGCGGACGAGTTCCTGTGGGCCAACGGCGTGCCCAAGGTCATCGAGGCCGACCACGTCACGACCCTGCTGGCCCTGGACCCCCGCGTCAACGACGCGGCCGCCCCCGACTACCTCCTCGCGAACCTCGGCAAGTAGCCCGCCCCCGCTCCGGCCCCCCTACCCTCCCCTCGGCTCCCTCAGGCGTTTTCCCAGCACCAGTCACGCAGGTCCCCCCACGACGACTTCGACTGGCTGCACGCCAGCCCCCACGAGTCGTCCGTGCCGTAGCCGCCGATGGTCAGGTCGGACCAGGTCCCGAAGATCCGCATCGTGTGGTCGCCACCCTCCCAGGGCACGAAGACCTCGAACGAGAACATCATCGTGCTGGTGATGCTGTCACTGCTGATCAGCGGCGCCTCGGGGTAGTAGCCGCGGATCACCACCAGCGGCTCGCCGGACCCTTCCCAGTCGTCGATGCGGCGGTACTGCAGGTTGGTGACGATGGCGATCTCGGACGTCAGGATCGCCAGCTTGGCTTCGTAGGTTCGCTCGTAGAAATGGAGATCGCCGGACAGGTACGCCTCACGGTCCTGCTCCCACACGGTCTCGAACTCGTTGTAGCTCGACTCGAACAGGTCCATCCAGTTGTCCAGCATCATCCCCTGCTCGACCAGCGTGACGGGATACTCGAGGACCTCGGCGTGCACGATGCTGGGGACGCCGGTGGGATCGAGATCAGGCAAGCAGACCGCGTTGGCGTCGCACGGGGTCAAATCGGCGATGCGATAGCACTCGTCGCCGCCCTGCTCGGCGTACGCGACGCCCTCGTCGATGAACTCCTGCAGGAACGGATCGAGGATCTCGAGGTCCGCGTGGAACGCCTGGTACAGCGACAGGTCCCCGGGCGGATCCCCGTGTGGCGGGGGTGGAGCTTCGTCACATCCGACGCAGCCGGCGTGGATGAAAGGAGAGAGGCCCACGAGGACGAGGGCGAGAGCCGAGACGAACGACCGATTGGACACGGGTGGCTTCCTTTCCGCGTGAACGGAGAAGCTACCATATCCGGGCTATCGCCCGAAGATCCCGAAGACGCCCTCCACCACCAGGTCGAGCAGGGCGTGGGTGGCCACGGGTGTGGTCCGGCCGCCGTAGGCGCCCGCGACCTGGTACCCACGGTTGGCCTGTTGTGCGGCCGAGACGGTCGCGTCGAAGCGGGCGTCGCGGGCCTCCTCCTTGGCGCGCTGGGTCTCCTTCTTGCGCGCCTCCACCAGCCCGCCCTGGGAGACGAACTGGAGGATGCGGTTGAGCTCGCCCGCGTCGAACCAGATGCCGTGGTCCTTGCACAGGTCGACGATCACGCCGGAGTACTTGGCGTAGTTCTGCGGTGTCATCAGCTTGCTACAGTGGGGACACGGGATGTAGGCGCGGCCCTTGAACTCGCCGGTGAGCAGGCCCACCTGGTCGGCGCTGCCCGTCTGCAGGTCCGGCCGGACGCCGGTCTCCAGATCCTGTGGACGGTCCTTCATGATGGCCTCGACCGTGGGCCGGTCGATCCACAACCCGGCGCAGCCGCTGCACTGATCCACCGCGTATCCCTCGAGCTGCACGTGGAACAGGGTGCCGTCGCAGCGCGGGCAGTTGTGGTCCGTGGCCTCGGGGGGCTTGATGACCTGGGCGCGGATGGACTCGCCGCAGTCGTCGCAGAACTTCGCGTCCTTGCGCAGCGCGTGGAAGCACTTCGGGCACACGCCGCGCTGCACCGCGCCCTTGCAGTAGGGGCAGATGTGGGCGTCGCCGGGGACCGACGCGCCGCAGGACGCGCACGCCACGCGGCGGGCCTGGTGCGCGGTCACGGTGAGGATGGCCGTGCACTTGCACCTGAAGCGGGTGCCTTCGTTGTACGCTGAAACGTCGTACTGCAGGCTACACGCGGGGCATGCCTGGAGCATGGTCGCCTCCTCTCTCTCCCGACCCGTCGGAACCTACCCGATCTTAGCTGGAAATATTCCGGCGCGGAGCCCCGTACCCCAGGGTGCAGCGTTCAGTCGATGGAGGTTTCGAGATGTTCAGCACCCGTTCCCGGCGTTCCCCCATTCTCCTGATCACCGTGCTCGCCAGCGTGCTGTTGCACCTGGCATTCGTTCTCGGCGCGGCTCAGCTGAGCCTGGTCGCGCCCGGGCGGCCGCTGGCGCACGTGACCAGCACCGAGGTGGAGATCGAGGTGCACGACGTGGAGGTGGTCGCCCCGACCGTGACCACGGCGGCGGTGGATTCCCCCACGGTCCCCACCCTGTTCTGAGCCGAGGCGGCTAGTCGCGCCGCAGCAGCTCTTCGATGAACTCGGCCCCCTCGAGGGCTCCGAGCGCCCCCTCCACGGCCGCGTCCTCGTCGAAGCGGGACACACCGTCGGGCACCTTCTCCGGATCACAGATGAGCACCGGCACGGGCTCGCCCACGTGGTCGCCCCGCTCCACCGGCGTCAGGTGGTCGGGGAGCACCGCGATGGTCGCGGCGATCTCGCGCTCGTCCAGCGCCGCCAGGACCGGCCCCAACAGGCGCGCGTCGATGCGCTCGATGCACTCGATCTTGGTGTCGAGGTCGCGGGCGTGGCCGGCCTCGTCGGGCCCCTCCACGTGGACGTACACCAGATCGTGGTCCTGAAGCGCCGCCACCGTCGCGGTGGCCTTGCCCTCGTAGTTGGTGTCCACCAGGCCGGTGACGCCGTCGACCTCGATGGAGGTCATGCCCGCGTAGCGGCCCAGGCCGTGGATCAGATCCACGGCGGAGATCACTGCGCCGCGCACGCCGAAGCGTTCTTGCAGCGTCTCCATGCGCGGCTTGCGGCCGGCGGCCCAGAGCCAGATGGTGTTCGCCTTTCGCTTGCCCGCCGCGGCGCGCGCCCGGTTGACGGGGTGATCGGCGAGCACGGCCTCGGACCGGCGGGTGAGGTCGTTGAGCAGCGCCGCGGTCTCGGCGGCGGCGTCGCTCAGCGGCACGATGTCCATCTCGGCCGTGGGGCGGCCCACGTGGTCGTGGGGCGGGAAGAACTCCAGGTCCGTGGAGTGGCCCGCGCCGCGCAGCACCAGCAGGTGGCGGTAGCTGATACCCCGGTGGAACTCGACGCCGTCCGCGGCCAGCTCCGCCACGAGCGCGTCGATCAGCTCGTACGCCTCCTCGCTGGAGATGTGGCCGGCGGAGTGGTCCACCATCACGCCGTCCTCGGTGCACACGATGTTGCACCGCATGGCCACGTCGTCGTCGCCCAGGTCCACGCCGAGGCTGGCGGCCTCGAGCACGCCGCGGCCCTGGTAGCACTCCCGGGGGTCGTAGCCGAGCACCGAGAGGTTGGCCACGGCGCTGTCCGCGGTCATGCCCGCCGGCACGGTGGCCAGGGTGCCCAGGCGCCCCTCGGCGGCGAGCTGATCGATGTTGGGCTTGTTGGCGACCATCAGCGGGGTGCGCCCGCCGAGGGCTGCCACGGGGTGGTCGGCCGAACCGTCCACCAGCAGGATGATCGTCTTCATGTGTTCTACCCGTGCGTGGCGGCCAGCCAGCTGCGGAAGGCCTCGTAGTCCACGTCCATGTTCTCGTATTGCTCGGTCAGGCTGTCCAGAGCGGCCAGGGCGGGCGGGGGCACCGGGTCCTCGCCGGTGATCGCCTGGATCTCCTCGGGGAACTTGGCCGGGTGGGCGGTCTCGAGGCTGATCGCCAGCTCGTCCGGATCCTGCGACTCGGTCGCGAAGTAGCGGTTCAGCGCGGCCCAGCCCACGGCGCCGTGGGGCTCCAGCATGGTGCGGAAGGCCTCCCACGTGGCGCCGATGGTGGCGCGGGTCTCGGCGTCGTCGATGGACACCGACCACATGTCCCGGTGCAGCGCCTCCATGTCGGGCAACTTCTGCAGGATCCCGGTCTCGTCCACGTGCCCGCCGTACAGGTCCACCAGGCGCGCGAGGTTCGAGGGGTGGCCCACGTTCATCGCGTTGGAGATGCACACGCGCGAGGGCACCAGCTTGGCGTACTCGTGGGTGTCGAAGAAGATCGGCACCTCGTCGTTGGCGTTGGTGGCCACCACGAACCGCCTGACCGGCAGGCCGGCCTGGTGCGCCAGCAGGCCGCCGCACAGGTCGCCGAAGTTGCCGCTGGGCACGCTGAACACCACCGGCTCGCCGTCCTCGGCCAGCCGCAGCCACGCGTAGATGTAGTACACGGACTGGGGCAGCAGGCGGCCGATGTTGATGGAGTTGGCCGACGACAGGCGGATGTGGCTCACCGCGGGATCGCTGAACGCCTGCTTGACCATGGCCTGGCAGTCGTCGAACTTGCCGTCCACGGCGATGGTGCGCACGTTGCCGCCGATGGTCGTCATCTGCTTGCGCTGGCGGTCCGACACCTCGTCGATGGGGAACAGCACCACCACCTCGATGTTGTCGACGCCGGCGAAGGCCTGGGCCACCGCGCTGCCCGTGTCGCCGGACGTGGCGGTGAGGATCACCAGGGGCGGCTCGACCGGCTGCACCAGGCGGCCGAGCATGCGCCCCATCATCCGCGCGGCAAAGTCCTTGAACGAGGCCGTGGGGCCTTGATCCAGGCGCATCACGTAGCGGCGACGGTGGACCCGCTCGAGGGGGACGTCGTAGTCGTAGGCGTCCTCGCAGATGGCCTTGAGCGTCTCGTCGGTGAACTCGTCACCCACGTACCGCGAGAGCACCGCGTGGGCGATCTCCGGGTAGCTCGCGCCCCTGAGCGCCAGCAGCTCGTCGAGGGTCCACTGCGGGATCGCCACGGGCATGAACAGCCCCTTGTCCGGCGCCATGCCGGTGAGCAGGGCGTCGCCCAGGGTGTAGCCGTCGAGGGTGTGGTTGGTGCTGCGGAAGGTGACCGCCATGGGGGCCTCCAGGGGTCGTCGGGGTGGCGGGGGAGCGCTACTCGACCTGGTCCAGCGCCTGGGTGAGGTCGTCGAGGATGTCGTCGCAGTCCTCGATGCCCACGGACAGGCGCACCAGACCGTCGGTGAGGCCGCGGGCCAGCCGGTCCTCGCGGGGCACCTCGGCGTGGGTCATGGTCGCCGGGTGGGTGATCATGGTCTCCACCGCGCCCAGGCTCTCGGCGAGGCCGCAGAGTTCGAGGCTGTTGAGGAGCTTCTTGCCCGCGGGGATGCCGCCCTCGAGCTCGAAGGAGATCATCCCGCTGAACGCGCTCATCTGGGCCTTCGCCACCTCGTGGCCGGGGTGGCTGGGCAGGCCGGGGTAGCTCACGCGCGCGACCTTGTCGTGCTCCTCGAGGAACCCGGCGATGCGCATCGCGTTGGCGCTGTGGCGCTGCATGCGCAGCGACAGGGTCTTGATCCCCAGCAGGGTCAGCCAGCAGTCGAAGGGGCTGGGGATCGCGCCGACGGACTTCTGCACGTAGTGGAAGTGCTCGCCGAGCTCGTCGTCGTGGGTCAGCGCCGCGCCACCGATCAGCTGGTTGTGGCCGCTGATGTACTTGGTCGTGGAGTGCATGACGATGTCCACGCCGTGCTCCAGGGGCCGCAGCAGCGCCGGCGTGGCGAACGTGGAGTCCACGCCGCACAGGATGCCCGCGTCCCTGGCGATCTCGGCCATGACGGCCATGTCCGTGACCTTGAGCAGCGGGTTGGTCGGCGTCTCCACCCACAGCATCTTGGTGTTGGGGCGGATGGCCTCGCGCACCTCGTCGGGATTGGAGCTGTTGACGTAGGTGAACTCCAGCCCGTATCGGGTCAAGAAGCTGTTGAACAGCCGCGACACGCCGCCGTAGACGTCGTCGCTGGACACCACGTGGTCCCCGGCGGACAGCAGCTTCATCACCGCGTCCACCGTGGACATGCCCGAGGCGAACACGGCGCAGTGTCTGGCGCCCTCGATGCCCGCGAGGCTGAGCTCCAGCTGGTGGCGGCTGGGGTTGGACGACCGGGTGTAGTCGAACCCCTTGTTCACACCGACCTCGGGCAACACGTAGGTCGCCGTCTGGAAGATGGGGGGCACGATGGCGCCGGTGGTGGGTTCGGGCTCGATGCCCGCGCGAACGACCTTGGTGTCGAACTTCATCGTCAGTCCTCCAGGTAGCCCCTCTCCCTCATCCACTCGTCGGTTATGAACTTGCTCATGTAGTTGCGGACCGAGTCGGGGAGGACCACCAGGCAGTTGGTGCCCTCGTCGAGCTCCTGAGCGACCTGCATCGCCGCCCACACGATCCCACCCGAAGAGCCGCCGGCCAGGAGCCCCTCCTCCTGGATGAGCCGCCGCGACATGGCGAACGACTCGCGGTCTCCGGTCTTGACCCAGCGATCCACGAGATCGCGGTTGAGTACATCGGGGATGAAGTCGTAGCCGACCCCTTCCACCTCGTAGGAATGGACCTCGGTGCCGCCGGCCAGGATCGACCCGTAGGGATCGGCGCCCACGATCTGGATGCCGGGGATCGCCTCCTTGAGCCGCCGCGACACGCCGGTGATCGTCCCGCCGGTGCCCGTGCCGATGACCACCATGTCCAGGTCGCTGCCGAAGTCCTCGAGGATCTCGCCGGCGGTGCCGTGGTAGTGGGCGTCGGGATTGTCCAGGTTGCTGTACTGATCGAGGATGTGGGCGTTGGGCAGCTCGCGCTCGAGCTTCTTGGCCACGCCGATGTGGCTCTCGTCGCTGTCCCACGCGGCCATGGTGGGGGTGCGCACGATCTCGGCGCCCAGCCGCTCCAGGACCACCTGCTTCTCGGCGCTCATCTTCTCGGGCAGGGTGATGATCATCCTGTAGCCGAGCACGGCCGCGGCCATGGCCATGCCGATGCCCGTGTTCCCCGAGGTGGGCTCGATGAGGGTGTCGCCGGGCTTGATGCGGCCGGACTTCTCCGCCTCGACCACCATCCGCACGCCGATGCGGTCCTTGAGCGAGCCGCCCGGGTTGAGGAACTCGCACTTGGCCCAGAGGTTACAGCGCAGATCGGCGCCGATCTTGCCGAGCCGCACCACCGGGGTGCCGCCGACGGCCTGCGTGATGTTGTCGTACCTGGCCATGGAGTCTTCCGTTCGTGGGATCGTCGAACCGCCGGGGCACAGTCCCCGCCGGAGTGGCCGGTATATAGCACAATGGCGGGCCTTCGGCCCGCGTCGACGGTCGACAGTCGACGGTCGACGGTCGACATCCGGGCGGGAGTAGGTGTTACAAGGGCCTCATGCGATTCCCCGATCCCCTCGTCGAGGGTGTGCTGATCCAGCGCTACAAACGGTTCCTCGCCGACGTGCGTCTCCCCGACGGCACCGAGATCACGGCCCACGTGCCCAACTCCGGCACGATGAAGACCTGCTCGGATCCCGGCAGCCGCGTATGGATCTCCCCCGCTGCGAATCCCAAGCGCAAGCTGCGCTGGACGCTGGAGATCATCGAGGTGGGTGACGGCGCGCTGGCGCTGGTCAACACCTTCCACCCCAACCGCATCGTGCGCGAGGCCATCGAGGCCGCCGCCGTCCCTGCCCTGGCCGGCTACGAGCGGCTCCGCCCCGAGGTGAAGTACGGCGAGCACAGCCGCATCGACCTGCTGCTCGAGTCCGACGATCGTCCCCGGTGCTGGGTCGAGGTCAAGAACGTCACCTTGCTCGATCGCCCTGGCCTGGGGCGCTTCCCCGACGCGGTCACGACCCGCGGCACCAAGCACGTGCGCGAACTGATGCGGGTGGTGGCCGACGGCGACCGCGGCGTGCTGTTCTTCCACGTGCCCCGCGGCGACATCGACGAGGTCCGTCCGGCCGACGCCATCGATCCGGTCTACGGCCGGACCCTGCGAGAGGCGGCCGCCGCCGGCGTCGAGGTGATGGCCTGGCGCGCGGCCGTGACCACCGAGCAGGTGGTGCTTGGCGAACCCATCCCGGTTATCCTCGACCCATGATCCGCTGTCCTACCGTCGTCCTGGCCGCCGCCCTGCTGGCCCTGTCGTGCGCCCTCGGCGCCGCCGCGCAGGGGACGGTCGTGCTCGAGCAGGTCTCCCCGTACGGCAAGGTCTACGTCGTCGACACGAACGGCGAGCGCTTCATGCGCTTCGGCTCGCCCATGGGCGACGACCAGAGCGGCCTGGACCTGACGGACCCCGCGCGCCCCGTGCTCGAGTACATCCCGCTGACCCTGGCCGGGCTCGCGACGGCCGACAAGCTCGAGCGCGGCCTCGTGGTGGGCTTCGGCGCCGGCTCGGTGACCCGCTACTGGCACACCGCCGCCCCGGACATGCTCATCGATTCCGTCGAGATCTGCCCCGTGGTCACGGCCCTGGCGTTCACCCACTTCGGCTTCCAGCCCTCCGACGAGCTGCCCATACACGTGATGGACGGGCGCCAGTTCGTGCAGGACACGTCGGGCCGGTACGACGTGGTGCTCCTCGACGCGTACGGCTCCGGCGACGCGCCGTACCACCTCACCACCGTCGAGTTCTACCGCGAGGTCCAGGCCAGGCTCGCCCCCGGGGGTGTGGTCATGGCCAACATGGTCGCCGACACCCAGGCCACGGTGCTGGCCATGGTCCGGACCTTCGACGAGGCCTTCGACGTGGTGGTCAAGCTGGACACCGCCCGCGACGGCAACATCGTGCTGCTGGGGTACGAGTCCTTCGACACCGCCACGTTCCGCGACCGCCTCGACACCTTCACGCAGGGGTACCCGGCGCGCGGCCACGAGACCATCGGCGAGCCCCTGCCCTTGCCCGCCACAGTGGCGAACGCGCCGGTGCTGCGCGACGGCGCGGCAGAGGACTGCGCGTGTCCGTGAAGCGCGGCGGCAGCCCGGCGATGATGATCGTCGGGATCATCGTGGCCGTGATCGGCGCGACCAGTCTGTGCACCGCGGCCGTCCTGCTCCTCGTCGGCGGCGCGTTCGCCCTGGTCTTCCCCGTCATCTTCGGCACGCCGATGCAGGACATCCAGCTGAACAAGCACGGCGTGCCCTGCAGCGGTGAGCTGGTCGCGGTGGAGTCGAACCCCAGCCTCACGGTGAACAACCGGCCCACCGTGCGGCTGCGCTACGAGTACGACGCCGCGGGCCTGGATCGCGTGGGCGAGATCCTCGTCACGGACACGGATCCCCTGGCCGCCCTGCCGGTGGGCTCCTCCGTCACCGTGGAGTACCTTCCCGATGATCCCGACGTGAGCCGCATTCAGGGCGGGAAGGCCGCCGTGGCGGGCTGGGCGGGCGCGTTCGGTCTGGGCTTCGGCGGGATCGGCCTGCTCGCCACCGTCGGTACCCTGTTGCTGGCCCTGTTCGGCGTGGTGATCGCCTTGCTCGGCGCTCGCCGCATGCGCGCGAAGGCCTGATCGTGGAAAACGTCGAGATCACCGTCGGTCCGGTCGCCCCCGGGGGTCGCTGGTTCTGTCGCATGGAAGACGGCACACCCCTGTTCCTCGCCGGCGGGATCGAGGGCGAACGCGCCGTGGTGGGCCGCCTGCGTCGCCGCGCCCGGGTGTTCGAAGGCGACGTCCTGCAGGTCCTCGAACCGTCCACGGACCGGGTCGAGCCCCCCTGCCCGTGGGCCGATCGTTGCGGCGGCTGTGACTGGATGCACCTGTCCGCGGACGCGCAGATCGCGGCAAAACGCTCCATCGCGCGACAGGCCGCCCGCCGCCAGGCCCGGCTCGACCTGGACGAGCCGCCGCCCATCACCCCGTCCCCGGAGGTCCTGGGGTACCGAAGCCGGATACGCCTCCATGTGGATCGCCGCGGTCGCGTCGGCTACTTCGCCCGAGGCACCCACGACGTGATCGAGGTGGACGACTGTCCCATCGCCCGGCCCGCAGTGCGCGACGCGCTCGTATGCCTGCGCGAGGCCGTGGACGCGGACGTGCTCGGCAGCGAGGTGTCCGGCGTGGAGTTGCTCCAGGGCGACGGCGACACGCCCTGGGCCGTCCACCTCTTCATGCGGTCGCGCCGCGCCCGGCCGTCCACAGCGCTGAGCAGCACGCTGACCGCGCTGGGTCGGCGCGGCGCAGCAGCCTGGGTCGGCGCACACCCCGTCGTGGGTGCGTCGCGGCTGCGGTACGCACTCCCCGACGGGCTGTTCCTGATGGCCGGCCCCTCGACCTTCACCCAGGCCAACCCCGCCGCCAACGAGGCGCTGGTACGCCGCGTGGGCGAGATCGTGGGCACGGACGACGGTTTCCTGGACCTGTACTGCGGCGCCGGCAACTTCACACTGCCGCTGCTCGCGAGCGGCGGGTCCGGCACCGGCGTCGAGCTCTCCAGGGACGCCATCGACTGCGCCCGCGAAGCCGCGACACTACAATCCCTACCCCCCGATGGCTTCGTGAAGGGCCGCGTCGATCCCCGCCTGCTCCGCCAGCTGACGGACGGAAGCCCGAGCGTCGTGATCCTCGATCCTCCACGCACGGGCGCCCGCGACGCCGTCCCCCTGCTCGCCGACCTCGCCCCCCGCCGCATCGTCTACGTCGGCTGCGATCCCGTCACCCAGGCCCGCGACGTCGGCTCCCTGCGCGACGCCGGCTACGAGGTGACGTCCTGGGAGCTGTTCGACCTGTTCCCCCAGACGCACCACGTCGAGGGGGTGGTGACGCTGGCCCGGAAAAGGGACGTTCGCAACTAAGCAGTCCCCGACCCAAAATGCTGAACAGCGTCCTGTAGTCCCAGAACGGGATATCG
>CAZLEO010000016.1:0-58171 GCA_964558555.1 uncultured Rickettsiales bacterium
ACGGAGCGACCGAGCACAACACGCGCAACTTCCCGGGCGTGTACCTGGGAAACCTCTGCGGCGTGCGCACCACGCAGGAGGCCGGTGCCGGCGGATTCGTGGTGCCCCCGGCGTACGTGCCCGGCGCGGTCTTCGAGGACACGTTCGTGTCGCCCGTGTCGGGTGTGCTGACGGCCCTGGCGCATCTGCGCGCCACCTTCACCGGCACCACGGCGATGCTGACCATCCTGGTCGACGGCACCCCCATCGGGGCTCTGGACCTGCTGGCCCTGGAGGCGGACACGCCGACTCCGGTGCCGGTAGACGCCACGTTGCTGGTGCGGGGCCAGTCGGTGGTCAAGGTCAGGGTCGCGTGCTCGGCCGACGTGCGAGACGGCGCGGGCCTGGAGCTGACGCTCAGCGCGCCTGGCGCGTAGGGCGACGAGATCACAACCCACGGCGGCGTAGGAACGCGGCCGGGACAACGAGGAGACCAAGAAGATGGCGTTCACGGGAATGGACGATGTGATGCGCAAGCTGCTGAGCCGCACCGACGTGCACAAGCAGCTGGGCGTGGTGATTCCGGGCACGGTGGAGTTCGTCGTGCCGATCCTGCACGACGGCAAGCTCGAGCAGATCGGTCTGGTGGCGGCCACCGACCCCAACAACAACGGCGGGACCTTCACCTGCCAGATCGAGAACGTGACCCAGGGCACGGTGCTGGTGGACCTCGCCGGTCCGGCGGACCTGCACGGCATGGGCGTGGCCTCGATGCTGGACGTGGCCCTGGACGGCGCCAACCTCGCGCTGACCGAAGGCGACGTGATCAAGTTCACGGTCGCAGTCAGCGACGGCGGCGCCAGCGGTGGCGACGACCTGGCCGCGGTCATCGAGTACTCCAAGACGGTGAAGGAGTAGCGTGACGCGCCTCCGCGGCGCGCCCTGCTGCCCTGAATCGTCCCAGAGGTGATCCCCGCTCGTCCGAAATGGCGGCCCGGGGTCGCTGGGAAGGACGAACGGATCGATGTCTCCCCCTCGGTCATCCAGGCGAGGAAAGCTGGCGGCTACCTCGCTGTCCGTCCGGAGCAACCGGCTGACTCTGCCTGAGGCGGCCGAGGGGGAGCGCTCCACCACCGAGTGGAAACACGCATTTTCCACCGAGGCCGACGCCTCGGCCTCGCGGGTGGTGCAGCTGTCCAGCGCCACCGGACCGTTCGAGGTGGAGTTGCAGTGGTCGTCGGGCGAGGGCATCGGCAACCGCCTGCTGGTCACGGTGCCGTTTTCCACCCAGGTGACCCTGTGGGCCAAGACGCTGATCGTCAAGCTGCGCAACCTGTGCGGCGACAAGAATGACGTCACCACGACCATCGACGACGGATCGGTTCCTTCCAAGAACCAGTACGCGCTGACCGGGTCGGGTTACGGCGAGTTCGACATCCCGCCGCACACCAAGTCCATCGTGCCCCACCTCGCCGACTACACCGACGAGGACAACATCTACCTGGTGCTATTCGACGGCAAGAGCAACACGCGCTTCCGCAGGCCGATCTCCGAGCTGAGCGAGGCCACGGGAGTTCCCGTGGGCGGAGCCAAGAAGGTGCGGATCGAAGGAGCGGGCGAGACCTCGTTCCAGCTGGTCTGCGCGCTGGGGATGTGAGCCATGCGCATCGCCGTGAAGCTGGCGTTCGACGAGCGGGCCGCGCTGCGGCTGCTCAACTGGCTGGCCAAGGAGAACGCCCGCATCTTGCTGGACCGGCCCGAGCTGCCTGGCTTGTACGAGTCGGGCGTGTACTACGCCAGGGAGCGGGGCGAGACCTGGTGCGACTACATCAACCTGCTCGCGCGCGGGCACGAGGACTGCGACGGACTGGCCGCGGCGCGAGCGGGCGAACTCATGGCCCGGGGCTACCGCGCGCTGGAGCCCGGCGACGGCGGCTACAAGTCAGCGCGGCGCCGCCGACTGCGGTCCATCAGGGCCCAGACCATGCTTCGCACGCGGACCCGCCACGGCAAGCCGGGCCTGTACCACGTGGTGGTGCGCTACCGAGTGGCCGGCCGGTGGTATCGGGACGACCCCAGCGCGCGGCTGGGCATGTACGACGCACCGCGGAAGCCGAGGTGAGCCCATGGGACTGGTACGGGCGATCTCGCTGAGGAAGTGGAAAGGGAGAGCAACAGCCATGACAAGCGATGAACTGGGACGAAGGCGGCGACCGCGCAAGCGTAGCCGTGTGGAAGGTCGACCGCGGCGTCGGCCACACAAGCGCAGCTCGGTGGAGGGCCCCCCGCGGCGCCGGCCGCCGCGGCGCAGCGTGGGCGTGGAGGGGCAGCCCAGGCGCAAGCCGTGGAGCCGCTCGGCCAAGCTGGGCGAGAACATCGAGGTCCGGGCCAAGGCTCCGTACCGGGCCGCGTCCATGGAGGTCCGTCCGGGCCTGTACGTGGTGGGAGAGCTGCGCGGCGACGATCTGGACTTCGGCGCCGGTCTGAACCTGTCCAAGCACCTGCTCAGCGCAGCGAAGTCCGGGGTCAAGGCCCTGGAGTCCAAGAGCGGCAAGAGCAAGAAGCGCAGGAGCAAGTACACGCGGCGTCTGGCCGTGCTGCAGCAGCGCGAGCAGGCCATGGTCATCCGCGAGCACCGCCTGCGCCAGCGCGAGGAGCGCCTCGAGCGCTTCGAGCAGTGGCTCAGGCGGGTCCTGCCGTCGGGCTCGGCGGAGTCGTCCCGATCGCCATTCCAGCGCAAGGCCGCTCCGTGGATGGGCGCCGAGGGCGAGTTCGACGAGGACCTCGCCGGTATCGCCGACATCGGCGACGACGAGCCATACAGCCTCGCTCGCCTCATGGCCGAGTGGCACGCGGACGACGAGTAGGAGAGGTGGACCATGGCGAGCTGGACGGACATCAAGCAGTGCTGGTCGGACGGGTGGAAGGCCATGCACCGCGCGGCCCTGAGCAAGCTCGGTGCGGCGATCAAGGCCAACCCGGGCAAGTTCAAGCCGCAAGTCGAAGCCACGCTCGCTGACCTCAAGGCCGCCCGGACCCACCTCGAGCGGATCAAGGCGCAGATCCCCCGGCTTCCGGACGCCGAGTCCAAGCGCAAGTACGCGGCCGTCTTCCAGGCGGGCTGGAAGCGCTACCACGAGCTGGCTGCGGGCCTGTACGCCGATGCCGAGCAGGCTCAGCAGCCACAGGTGGGTGGCGTGATCATCCCGCTTCTGGTGGTGGCGGGAATAGCGTTCGGAGTCGCGGCCATCGCGTGGGCCGTGGCGTCGCGCGAGCACTCCAAGAACCTGCGCGAACAGACCGCCCTGGCCGACCACGAGCTCACCGCACGCGTCGAGGCCAGCAAGGAGGGCCGCGTCCTGCAGGAGACGACCCTACCGGAGCAGCCGGCTGCGGCGTCACTCCTGCCAGTGGCAGCGCCAGCAGTGGGCTCGAAATCCAAGGTGGGGCTGGCCCTGGTCGGCGTGCTGGCCCTGGCCGCAGCGGGCCTGGCTGTGCCGATGTTCCTCAAGAGGTAACCAGGCAACGCCTGGAGGTGCCGGTCAACGACCGGAGGTGAGAGATGGCGACCAAACGAACCCAGTTCCGGCTCTCCATCCTCGGCAACACCGAGGACGTGCCGCGGATGATCCGTGGGTACGGTCGCCTGGTGTCCGGCGAGGTGGCCGTCGTGCTGCGCCCGGCCGAGCGCAAGGCGTTGCTGGTGCGGATCGCCACACCCGACGAGGCCCTTGTGTGGGAGGCGGACGGCGCCGCAGACCACCTGCAAGCTCCCGAGCGAGTCGTTCCTGCTGCCCAAGCCGTGAAGCTCGCCAAGGCCGCGCAGAAGCCCGCGCCCGCCAAGGGATCGGTCACGCTGCGCGGTACCTGGACCGGCATCTACGTGTGCGACGACGGCCGGCCGCGGATCCAGCTCAAACGCAAGCTCGCCGCATACGGCACGCTGTTCCTCACTTCGTCGCCCGAGGGCGGCTGGGAGTGGGAGTTCCAGCGGTCGGGCAAGTGGTTCGCTAACGAGGGTGTCGTCAGCGGCTACGGCGGCGACTCCCTCGTCGAGGCCCTGCAGCGGGCCGTGCTCGGCGCCATGGAGCCGGTCAAGGAGGCGTGCTCGTTCCGCGACACCCATCGCCACCGGGAGCACGATCCAGAGTGGGCGGCGGCTCACCCGCTCAAGCCCAAGGAGAAGAAGACTCCCAAGGACCCCATCGAGCGGTTCAAGGAACCCAAGCCCAAGAAGGCCAAGAAGCCGCGCAAGAAAAAGAAGGCCGCGACCGTCGCGGGCGAATCGAAGCCGGCGTCTCGCAAGAAGACCAGCAAGAGTGTTTCCGCGCGGAAACAGCCGGACAAGACCGGACCCAAGGCGAAGACACCGGCCAAGGTCGCCAAGCCGGTCCCAGCACCCAGGCGTCGGAAGGCAACGAAGGCCTCGGCCAAGCTGTCCCCGCTGCAGAAGCTCCAGGCGGCGATCGGCGCCGCGGCGGACAACTTCGCAGCGCGCCGCCCGGACCCGGTGGGCCGTGCCTCCGAGATCGCCAACCAGGCCGAGCTCGACGCGTTCGACGAGGACAACGCCACGGTCCAGGAGTCTGCCGAGCAGGCGATCTCGTGCGTGTCCAACGAGGACATGTTCCGCAACCGCGGTGAGATCCTCGTGGCGTGCTTCAAGCCGCTGGCCGACGCCCGACGCGTGGTTGCCCCCTACGCCGCCAGCGCGAAGGACAACGAGTTCGCCAAGCCCTTCAACCTGCTGCGCAAGCTGATGCGGGAGGATGGCGTGTCCGCCCCCAAGGCCAAGAAACCGGTCAAGAAACCGGCGAAGAAGCCCACGAAGGTGGTTGCGAAGAAGCCCGCGAGCAAGAGCAGCAGGGCGTCCAAGGACAACGGCAAGGCGAAGTGCCCGGCTGCGGCGAAGTCGCCCGAGCCCAAGGCCGACCCGGACAAGGACAAGGCCCTGCTCGATGCGTTCAGCCAGGCCATCGCCCAAGCGGTGAAGGGAGCGGCGTAGATGGAGATGGCGGTCCAGCCCCGCGCAGCGGCCATCCTCGACCACATCGCCGCAGCGGTGCGGGGACACCTGCCCTCGTCGATCACGCCGGCCTACCTCGACGCCTTCCTGCGCCGTAATCGCCCCGCCCTGCTGCACATCATCGAGCGGCACCTCATGGACCTGCCCGGCGTGCTCGACGAATCCAGGCTGCCCCCCGAGGAGTGGACCGCCGCCCGCCGCACCCAGGCCAATCTCGCGGCCATGAAGGTCGCCGCTGCCAAACGGCCTCAGAAGATGACCGCCGAGGACAAACGCGTTCTGGCCGGCTACTCCGGCTGGGGAGGACTCTCTATCGCCGCCCACAAGGACGATTTCCCGGCTGGATTCCCCGCCCCCGAGGAGCGCGGGCTGATCCACGAGTACTACACGCCGTCCAAGGTCTGCGCCGAGATCGCCCGTGTGGTCCGCCCGATGCTGGCGACCGGCGGCGGCAACGGCTCGCTGCTGGCCCTGGAGCCCGCAGCGGGCATCGGCCGAATGATCCGCGCCGCGTCAGGCAAGGGTTGGACTCAGGTCAAGTGGCTCGCGGTGGAGTACTCCGAGCTGTCTGGTCGGATGCTCGGGGCAATCCGTCCGGATCTCAGCGTGTACCTGGGGCCGTTCGAGCGGTGGGTGCGAGAGTACGGCGACAACTACCGCGGCCGAGTCCACCTAGTGCTCGCCAACCCGCCATACGGCGCTCGGGGGGCGGCGATCTCCGACGACCCCGACCGCTCGTACCGGGAGAAGCAGGCCTACGCGTACTTCATGCGGCGCGGTCTGGACCTGCTGACTCCGAACGGAGTGGGGGTGTTCCTGGTCCCCTACGGATTCCTGACCGGACAGGGCGCCCGCAACCGCTCGCTGCGCACCAAGGTGCTCAAACGACACCACCTCTCCGCCGCCTTCCGGCTGCCCAGTCGGCTGTTCCCCGGCGCCGAGATCGTCATTGATCTACTGTTCTTTCGCGCGCGAGGCGGTGAACTCGCCGAGGTCCTCGAGGAGGATCAGGGCATCCTCGATGGCGGCTACTTCGAGCTGTTCCCGACCCACATCCTCGGCAAGGAGGTGGGGAAAGCCGGCGCCGAGACCGATCAGACCGCCAAGCCCCGCTGGGGCTACCAGGTAGAGGGCGCATTCACCAAGCTGCCCGACGTGGTCGAGCGGCCGTTGTGCACCACCTGCGAGATCCGTCGCTTCACGCCGCCACCAGCAGCCGACGGAGAGCCCGTCGCCAAGCCGGCCCGCGGCGGCGTCACCCGCCGGGTCGAGAAGTCGTCCAAGCTGCCCCCGGCTCTGGCCACCGCATCGGCGCTGGGGATGCGCGTGGACGGCTACCTTGCCGCACTGGCGGCCGAGGACTCCGAGTCCCCTTCGCTGTTGTGGAAGGAACTGCATGACGCCCTGACCGCCTGGGTCGCGGCCCATGGCAATCCCTGGGCCAACACGGACCTGCACAAGCTGGTCAAGCGCGGGGACACTGGAGCCGAGCGGTTCCTGTCGGCGTTCGAGCGCTCTGGCCGCGTGATCTCCGGCCTGGCCCGCCGTCCGACCTACCGCCCCCGGTACACCGGCAAGCCCGACGATGTGGTGGCCCAGGCCGAGATGCTGTTCCGCCAGCACCGTCAGCTCACGCTCGGTGAACTCGCCGACTTCCATCGCAAGGTCGGGGGCCGGACCCAGCGCAAGCGCATCCAGGCCTTGCTACACAAGGCCGGCTGGGCGCTCGACGGCGACTCCTGGGACCGCCTGGTGCCCGCCGAGCACTACTACACCGGCCACTTGTGGCCGAAGGTCGAGCGGGCCAAGAAGCACGCCGCGAAGGGCGACGCCCAGGCCACCGCCCAGGCCAAGAAGCTTCTCGCCGCCATCGGCCAGGCCGTGTTCGAGGACATCGACGGCGTCTCCCCGCGCCAGGGCTGGATCCCGCTCGAGCTGGTCTCCCAGTGGCTGTCCCAGTCCCTCAACCGCCACTACGGCGATGTGGTGCTCACCCGCAAGGACGGCCTGGTCGTGCCCGAGGGTGCCGACTACGGCCAGATCCGCGACACCGGTCTGCTCGCACCGGAGGCGCGGTGGTGTATCGGCTGGATCAACCACGACAAGACCGAGTTCCGTCCCCGGAAACGGCGCGATCAGAAAATCGACGAGGTCCGCCTCAAGGTCGCTCGTGAGTGGGAATCCTCTTTCCGCGCCTGGATCGGCGCTGACGAGGATCTCCGCGCCCAGGTCGAGCAGGTCTACAACCGCACCTTCCTCGGCTTCGTGCCGCCCCACTACCCGGCCGAGCCGCTGGCCGTCGCCCGCTGGGCCCCCGATGGCCCCACGCCCCACCCCCACCAGGTCGCAGGTGCCCGTCGAGTCATCGCCAACCGCGGTGGGCTGCTCGCCTTCGACGTGGGCGTGGGCAAGACCTACTGCGCGATCCTCATCCTGTCGCGCGCTCGCCAGGAGGGTTGGGTTCGCCGCCCGGTCGTGCTGGTCCCCAACTCCATCGTATGGAAGTGGGAGGCCGACATCCGCCGTGTGCTGCCCGACTACCGCATCGCCGTTATCGGGTCGAAGCGTACCGTGGTCGCCCGCGGCAAGCGCAAGGGTTTGGTCACGTCCGCCACCGACACGCCCAAGGAGCGCGCCCAGAAGTGGACCCGCTTCCAGGCCGGCGAGTACGACGTGGTCCTGCTCACCTACACCGCGCTCGCCCGTACCCGGATGAACGAGCGGGCCGTGCGCGCCTACGCCGACAAGACCGAGGCCATCCGCCGCGAGGTCAAGCTGCGCCAGCGCAACGCCGGCAAGATGAAGAAGATCACCGAGCGCCAGGCGGCCGTTCTCAAGGAAGGCGTGGCCGCCTGGGTCGCCGAGCAGATGGAGCTGCCCCCGTCGTGGAAGTACGACCCGGGCATCGCCTGGGACGACATCGGCATCGACATGCTGATCGTCGACGAGGCCCAGAACTACAAGAACCTCTACCTCCCCGAAGCCCGCGAGGGCGGCGTGCCGCGCTTCATGGGCAACACCGGTGAGGGCTCCAAGCGCGCCTGGCAACTCGACTTCCGCTGCGCGGCCGTCCGCGCCCGCACCGGCGGCGCCGGCATCGTGCTGCTGTCCGCCACCCCGGCCAAGAACAGCCCGCTCGAGTTCTACAGCCTGATCCAGTACGTCGATCACCACGCCTGGTCTCGGATGGGTATCCGCGATCCGGAGCAGTTCATCGACCGCTACCTGCGTATCGAGCTCAAGCCGGTGGTCAACACCCGCATGGAGGTCGAGGAGCGCGCCGCGGTGACCGGCTTCGTCAACCTCCACGAACTCCGCGACGCCATCTTCCGCTACGGAGAGTTCCGCACCGCCGACGAGGTCGGCCTCAAGCTGCCCGAACCCACGGTCAAGGTGGTCGAGGTCGACATGAATGCGGCCCAGGACGCCAAGTACGACCAGTACGTCTCGCAGATCGAGGACGCCCTGGAGTCCACGCGCGTCCAGGACCGGAGCAAAATACTCGGACTGCTCGCCCGCATGGCACTGGTGGCGATCCACCCCGACCTGGACGAGGGCCACGACTGGAAAACGGCCACCAGCTCTGGTGTGGACCCCCACGCGCCCAAGCTCGACGCCATGGCCAAGCGCGTCGCCTCGAACCGCACCTGCGGCCACATCGTGTTCGTGGACAACATCGCCGCCCACGTCTGGGCCAAGCAGGTGCTCGTCCAGGCCGGGATTGCGCCCGAACGCATCGCAGTCCTCAACGCCCGCACGGCCAAGGCGTCGGCTGACCGCGAGCGGATCGCCAGGGAGTTCAACGGCGCACCCGAAGAGGGCATCGCGCCCAAGTACGACGTGGTGATCGCCAACGCCATCGCGTACGAGGGCATCGACCTGCAGAAGCGCACCTGCGCGATCCACCACCTGGACCTACCCTGGGAGCCCGCGACCCTGCAACAGCGCAACGGCCGCGGCGTGCGCCAGGGCAACACCCTGTCCACCATCGAGATCAACTACTACTTCGCCCGCCGCTCCCAGGACGGCCTGCGGTTCAATCTCATCCAGGGGAAGCTCGGCTGGATGACCGAGCTTGACCGATCATGGCCGCAGAAACCGGCCGCATCGTATCGGATGTGGACCCCTCCCGGATCGAGTGTCACGCGGTCCAGAACCTTCGCCAGCGCCTTCCGTCGCTCCTCCAGAGGCCGCTGCTTCCAGGCGTCCAGCACCGCACCGCGGAACAGGTCGGGGTTCACTTGGTCGGCGGTGAGCACCGTGTGCCGAGCCGGCAGCGCGGCGAGCTGAAGCCGGGCCGTCTCCCGCTGGGCCACCAGCGGCGCGGTGATCGCCTTGGCGTCATCCTCGTCCATCATTCCGTTGATGGCGTGTGTGGCAGCGAGGCGGATCTTGCGGTCCAACTCGACAATCTGCGCCGTGAGCCGCTCCCGTTCAGCGGCGGCGTGGTCATCATCGGAGTGGGCCAGCGCATCCAGAGTTTCGTCGAGGAGGATCTGCACGTTCTCGGGAGCGAGGACCTTGTGCTCGATGGTCTCCATGACGAGGGTGTCGAGCTTGTCTACGAGGACGGAGACGCCGGGGCAGGCGCTCCTGTTGTCGCGCCGCGTGCCGCAGAAGTAGCGCCAGGTGTGCTGCCCTTTGCGGCTGCTGGCAACCAGGGTCATGCGCCCTCCGCACGAGCCGCAACGGAGGAACGGTGTCAAGACCCCGTGCTTGCCGACCAGCAGCGGGTTCGCGCCGTTGCCGCCCCCCTCCTCGCGGACGCTGGCCCGCAGCTTTCGCTTCGCCAGGACGCGAGCGAAGGTCTCGTCGTCAACAGCGGCCTCGTGGGTATCGCGGCAGGCGATTTCGCCTCTGTTGACCGTGTGTCCGCAGTAGACCGGATTCTTGAGGATGTTGTGAATGTGTCGCGCCCGCCACATGCCAGGGGCAACCTCACGAGGGTGATGAGAGACGGACGGAGGCTCTACGCCCTCGCGGGTCAACCGCTCGGCGATGCGCCGAGCCCCGTCCTGCCCTTCGTCGGCAATACGGAAGATACGTTGGACGACCTCGAAGTCCTCCCGGGTCTCCTCGGTCACGACGAGCTTCTTGCCACCCTCGACGGAGACGGCCTCGTAACCGAAGCTCACCGTGCCGTAGGCCCAGAAGCCCTTCCTCGCCTGGGAAGCCTTTGCACGCCGCACGTTGGCCGACAGCTCTTCCGAGTATCGCTCGGCCAGCCACGCAAGGATGGGACGGATGAGCTTGCGCATGGACTTGTCGCCCACGTCGGGCTCGGTGAGTGACACGATATCGATGTCGGCATCGTCGAGCGTGGCGATAGCTTTCAGGCAGTCGAACATGTTGCGGGCGATGCGCGAGAACGCCCACACGTAGAGGCGATCGATAAGCGGCTCGTCCGTCAGGATTCGAAGCCGCATGGCCTCTTTCTGATCCTCGCCACGTTGGATGAGGCGACGGTAGCTGAGGCGGCGCTTGGTGGTCCGACCGCTGATCCCCTCGTCGATGAACCAATTCTCGGGCGGGATCACGACGCCTTCGGCCGTGGCTCGGCGCTCGATTTCCTGTCGCTGCTGGTCGATGGACTTGTCCTGGCTGGGGTCGCTGCACCGCAGGTAGGCGGCTCCGATGATGGGCATGGTGGTCTCCTCGTCTGCCCGCAAGTTAACGTAATCTGGAAGGTCAAGCGGCAACTGATCTTCGTACGGCGGCCTCCAGGTCCCCCAGCGACAGGCATGAAGCCCACGCTGCCAGCGACGGTGCGCCGGACTCGGTGATCCGATCACCGACCCGAGGGACGTTGGGACCCCGACGTTTCCGGTTTGCGAGGGGAGTGACGTTGCCGCCGCTCCTTTGCGCGGCATCGCTGTGCGGTTGAGGTGTATCGGTCCGGTGGGGCGGCGCATCGTGCACGACAGACATCGGTCCATCTCCTGGTGGTTCCGGTGGCCACCCTGTCGCACGGCGACCACTTGAGTAGATTCTACTCAGTCGTATTGCGCATGACAAGCCCATTGGGGTATATTTCACCCAATAACGAGGTCGTGATCATGAGCATCCCCCACGCCGTCGCTCTCTCCAGCATCATCGGCCGCATCGTCGCCGCGCTTCGTCAGGAGATGGGACTGTCCCAGGCCGCACTTGCCGGGCGAGTGCGATGGGACCGCAGCCTGCTCGCCCGTATCGAGGCGGGCCGCAACACCGCCAACATCGACAACCTCTTCGAACTGGAGGAGGTGCTGATGGCCGAGGATCTGATCGCAAGCCACGGCGATCTGCTGGAGCTGTGCAGCCGCGTCGCCCACGAGTCGAAACGGAGGGGGCTTCGGCCCGTCGTTGGGAGGATCGCGAAGCCGGAAGGCCAGCCCAGCGTCGAAACCGCGACTCTGGACCGCATCGTCGCCCGGATCGTCGATGACTGGCTCGAAGCCATGAAGGAAGATCCCGAACCCCAGCCACCTAAGAGGCGTCGGCGCTGACAAGGTCCAGGAGAACGAGATGTGGAGCCTTGAAGACGAAATCGATGACGACGAGATCGACGAGGAGGAAGCCAGCGAAGACCTGATCGCGGCACAGGCCCTCGACGCACTTCTGGATGTGGACGGCGACAGCGAACTCGACCAGGCTAGCCGTGAAGCCCTTGCGGCGATCACCGACAGCGCGATGGCCCTCAAGGCGAACCGCGAAGCCCGCGAGCGGCGCGAAGCTCTCGAGCAAGAGGCGGAACGTGCTCACCGCCAGGAAGCCCAGGCACAACAGGAAGCCGAGCGGGCCCGCCAAGAATCGCAAAAGACCGCCAAGCAGCAAGCGCGAGCCCAGCGAAAGGAGCGGGCCCAGCTCGCGAAAGAGGCCGAGCGGATCGCTCGGGAGCGCGAGCGGCTGCTCGCCGAACGGGAACAGATGGAGGTCACCCGCCGCGAGTCACGTGCGCACGAGGCGGCCCGACAACCTCACCGCGCTCTTGCCGACCAGGAACGTCGGGACTCGGGCTGGCACGAGGAAACAACTCGCCCACTGGCGCAGGAAGGTGACCGAGTGCGTCCCCAGGCTACGCAGGGTCGGCAGGAAGTGCCCAGGCGAGAGCAAGGTGCCCACGGAACCGATAGCGAGCGGGCTCGCACCCGTGCCGAGCAGGAGTGGCTGGAGGCCGCCCATCGCGTGGAAAAAGTGCGCAAGGTCGCTGAAGAACGTGCCCGCACTCGCGCTGTGCAGGAACAGCGGACGGCGGCCCGGCGCTCCGTGGATTCCCGGCGCAAGACCTCAAAACGGCGAAAGGTGGGTGGTCAGCGTCCTGGTTCCAGGGTTCCTCGAACGGAGCGGCCGGCCATGCCCGCGTTCCAGTCCTCGAGGCCGACACAAGTGGCCACACCAAAACCACCTGCTCGGCCGGCCGCCCCGCGCCCCGAGCTGCAACAGGTCGCAAGCGACTTCCGCGACGCTGCTGCATCCGCCGCGACCGACTTGCTGAAGCGGCCCATCAGCACCGAACCGCCGGCACAGCGGCCGGCCCACGCTGGCAAGCCCCCCGTGCTCACGGGAGACGACCTGGCGCGCTGGCGTTCTCGGCGGGGCCTGACTCAGCAGGCTGCTGCAAGTCACCTCGGTGTTGGCCAAGGCACCATCTCAAAGTCCGAGAGCAGGGGCCACGCTCCACTCGGACCCACCCTGCTCCGCGCACTCGCTGCCGCACTCGCACGGGAGCGGCGGACCGCATAGAGTAAGTGGAATATTCCGTGGAATCACGGGGAATATTCCAGAATATCCGCGTCATTCCTGGCTGGAATATTCCTGCGAATTCCAGTGGTTGTTCTCCCGAAGTGATACCCGTGAAGGTCGCTTCGTCCGGTTGATGACTGCTGCCGGCCACCCTGCCCCCGTCCGGTCGTTCGAGCGCCACGAGCGCCTACTGGATCGGGCGGGGGCTGAGTTCTCCGGCGGCACGGACATCGCCGGGCCGCGCCGGCTCGGGGAGGCTGGTCAGGACCCTGGCACGGGGGCGGAGTCCGTGGACGCCGTCCTTCGGGCCGACTCGTCGTGAGCTCGCGAGGCGGAAGCCCAGGTTGTTGTTGCGGTTGCCGGGGTCGTTCCTGTTGCGATTGGCGACCCGGGCGTTCCTGGGGGTGTTGTTCCAGGAGCCGCCACGGTTGACCCGGTTGGAGCCTCTCTCTCCCCTCGCCGATTGTGACGATCGCACGTAGCCGTCGTATCGGTCAAACCCGACCTCGCCGGTCCGCGGCGAGCCGCTCGAAGAACGAACGGCGGAGCCCGGTCGTGTCGGCCTGGGCCGCCCAGCCCACCAGGCTGCACGCCGAGCGCAGCCGCGCCTCCTCGTCGATCTCCCCTGCCGCAAACGACGCCTCCAGCGCCCGGAACCGGGCTCGAAAGCGCCGCGCACGGCTACCGTCCATCCGTAGCAACCGCGGCCAGATCCGGAACCCCAGGAATGGCACGCCAATGTGGACCGGGGCCACGATGGTCGCCTCCCGCTTGACCTCGAGCCGCAGCTCCGAGGCCAGGAAATTCTCGACGCGGCCCGCGAGATCGCGCACCGTCGATTTGTCCGGTCCGAATAGGATCATGTCGTCCATGTAGCGCACCCAGCCGCGGATGCGGAGGGTCTCCTTGGCGAAGTGATCCAGGCGCCCCAGGTAGTAATTGGCGAAGTGCTGGCTGGTGAGGTTGCCGATGGGCAGCCCCGTGCCCGGAATCCGCCCGCCCGCGTCCAGGATGACCTGGGTCAGATCGAGCGCTCGACGGTCCTTGAACCGCCGCCGCAGGAGCCCGGCCAGCACATCGTGGTCCACGTTCTCGAAGAAGTGCCGCACGTCCAGCTTGCCGTACCACGCGAAGCGACGAGAGAACTGCTGGACCCGCCGTACTGCTGCGTGGTTGCCCTTGCCCCGCCGGCAGGCGTAGCTGTCGAAGATCGCGTAGCGCTCGAAGGCCGGCTCCATGGCCGCGCACAGCGCGTGGTGGACCACTCGGTCGCGGAACGCCGCCGCGCTGATCATCCGCGGCTTGGGATCGGTGATCACGAACGAACGAAACGGTCGCGGCCGGTAGCTGCCGTCCAGTAGCTCCCGCTGCAGGGCAAGCACCTCGGGCTCCAGGTCCAACAGGAACGACGCCACCGAGCGGCGCCGCCACAGGCCCCGTGCTGCCTGGTGCGCGGCCTGGCACAGCGTCTCGAACCGTACGATCCGCTCGAACAGGTGGCCGACCCGCTTCACCATGTCCGTTCACCGCCGGCCCAGGTCCCGCATCCAGCCGCCCAGCATCCGTCCGGCCTCGTCCAGGTTGCGCATCGCGTGCTCGAAGCCGCCCCGGTCCAGGTAGCGGCGGTCGCGGCACAGCCGCAGCAGGATCCGCAGGCGGGTCAGGGCCGAGTCTGCCTCGCGGAGAAGGACCTTCTTGCGGCCGGCAGCGGCATAGCGGGCCTCCACCAGCCGCTCCATCACGTCCAAGGCGAGGTTGTCGATGCGCGTGGTGAAGGTGAAGCGGACGGACTTCGGAAACTTCTGCGTCCGATCGAGCAGGTCGCCCAGCGTCCGCTCCCAGTGCACGAGGAGAGGGAGGTCGTCAGGTGGCACCGGCGTCCTCCGCGGATACTGGGGTATCTCCCGCGGTACCGTCCCCCGGGGCTGCTCTGGATGGCTCCCCTGGCGAGCCCTCGACGCGCGGCGGTTGACTCCTCACCAGCGCCAGTACCTCCTCGCCCAGGTCTCGGGCGCGGCCTTCGCCGATGCCCGGGATCTCCTCCAGCGACGGCAGGCCATCGGGCCGGCAGCGGGCGATGTCGGCCATCTGGCGATTGGTGAACAGCACGTACGCGGGCCGGCCCTCCCGCTTCGCCCGCTCGTTGCGCCAGTGGCGCAGGGCGTCGTAGAGGGGGCGGTCCTCTACAGACAGGTCGGCGGCGGGGTCCGGCCTCGGCCCTTTTCTCCGGGCGCCGGTGCCCGTCTGCTCGGTCTCCCGGTAGCTCACCAGCAGCGCCCAGGTGGGAATTCGCTCGTGGACGAAGAAGTGCTCGGAGACGTCCAGGGCTTGCCGGTGCTGGAGGAACTCCTGCAGCTCGCGGTCGTCGAATCGCCCAGTAGCCGGATCGAGTTGGAGGGTAAAGGTTCGGATTTTCATCGGTACGCTGCGGCCATCCCAGGATGTGGAAGTGGTTGGCGTGTCGGGGACTCTCGGGCGCTATCGTTCAAAGAATCGCGCGATCAGGGCTCCGCCGGAGTGCGGGCCCTTACCGCGAGCGGCCTCGCTGCACGAACGCCCCCGTGGCCATCCAGCAGGCCTGCAGCCAGTGCCGCTCGGACTTCGTCAACGACAGGCCGTCCACCTCGCCTTCGACGATGGTATACACCGTCTCCCAACCCGCGTCACTCATCCTCAGCGTCGCCTCTCCCGTCCTGTGTTCGTAGGCGTAGACGGCCTGCTCGCCGTACTCGTTGACGAAGTAGCTGCTGTACTTGTCCAGGGCGTCTCCGTCGATGAACGGTGTCTTGTCCCCGCTTGTCGAATGGTGCTTGGACACTTCGAACAGACGGCCGGCCGCGGGGGCCTTGGGGTTGGACGCGCTACCACCTCTTCGTTCCCCATCCGTCGAATCGACGCCATCGTTCTGCTGGTCCTTGGCAACGCCGTTGGCGAGCGCCCGCGCCAACTCGACGGGCATGTCCATGTACCGTGCGAGTTGGGAGATCGGGTCCTTCCCCTTCTCGACCTGGGCGCGCCTCCACGACGCGGTCAGCAGCCGGGCGAGCTCCGCGTGCAGGGCCTCGTGGATCTCGGCTTCAGGCGGGATGAAATCCCGCTCCTCGGCCTCGTCGCGGGACCGGAACTCATCGAGTGTCGCCTGCAGGACCGGAAACGCCTTGTCCAGGATCGCCTCGGCCGTGTCGCTGCCTTCGTCTCCACTGGCCAGGCTGAGTTGTAGGGTGTCCACGACGTGTTCTCGCGCCATGGGGCCGATGTCCTCGACGGCCACCTGATCCGGCGTGACGGGCTCGCCAGAGCGCTCGTCGCGGACATGCCACCGCACGGGCAGCTCGACGTCGATGGCGAGGGGGCCATCATACACCCACCACGCGCACCCGTCGGGATTGCTCGACTGGTCGAGGATGAACATCAGGTGCTCTTCATCGTCGGCGCGCACGAGCGACGCCGACAGCGACGGCCAGCGGACGAGGTAGATGGGCATCGGTTTCTCCTATGGGCTCCCTATCCGGTCTAGCCGCGCGATCGGTCGCTACGCGACCAGGGGGCCAGCCCCCAGGACCCCAGGGGAACGCCTCTGCTTCGCTCCGGGCGCTCGCGGCCCCCGGCTTCGCACCGGGGGCGCCGGGCTCCGCTCCGGCGCAACCGCGGCCGCCCTGCGCTGCGCGGCGGCGGGAGGAGGAAGAAGAGCAGGCCAAGGGCCCCAGGGTCCAAGGGTCAAGGGAGCGACCTCGCGAGGCGGAAGCCCAGGTCGTTGAAGCGGTAGCCGGGGACGTACCTGATGCGATTGGCGACCCGGGCGCCCCTGGGGGTGTCGTACCAGGAGCCGCCACGGTGGACCCGGTTGGAGCCTGTAGAAGGACCCACCGGATCCGTCACCGTCCCCGATGGATACTCACCGTACCAGTCCCACACCCACTCCCACACGTTGCCCGTCATGTCGTACAGACCCCAGCCGTTGGCCTGCTTCCCCCCGACCTCGTGGGTCCGCTTGCCCGAGTTGCTGGAGTACCAGGCGACATCACCGATGTCATCCGATCCCGAGTACACTTGCTCCTCGCCTCCCCGTGCAGCGTACTCCCACTCTGCCTCCGTGGGCAGCCGGTACCCGTTCGCAGACCGATCCCACGTCACCGTCTCGCCCGAGATCCGATAGGCCGACTCCAGCCCCTCCATCTCCGAAAGGCGGTTACACAGCTCGACAACGTCGTGCCAGCTCACCTGCTCCACGGGATTGTTGTTACCCTTGAAGCGGCTGGGGTTCTCGCCCATCACCGCCTTGTACAGCGCCTGCGTCACCTCGGTCGAGCCGATCGCGAACCCCTGCGTGATCGACACCTGGTGCCGGGTCTCGTCATCGTCTCGATCCTTCTCACCAGAAGGGCTGCCCATCCGGAACTCGCCCGGCTCGATCCGAACCATCTCGTAGCCGTGCCGGTCGATCACGGCGCCTCCCACGCCGCCGCCTACCAGCCGGCCGGCGTGGCGGCGCAGCCAGTCCCGCGCGTCATCCACGTACGCCACCTCCACCGGCGTGGTCTCCCCGTCCACCGTCACCGATGCATCGCCGTACTTCTGTACGTACAGCTCCAACACGTCCGCCGACTCGGGGCTCGGAGACTCCATCAGCGGCGCCAGCGCCAGCCACTCCGAGCGCGCCGAGCCCAGCAGGTCCGACTCGGCCTCTTCGCGCCGCCGCTCGCGGTCCTCGGCGAGCTGCCGCTGGATCTCCCGTTCCCGCTCCTCCAGCACCTCGCGCTCCGACCGCAGGCGCTCCGCCTCGGCGGCGGCCGCCGCCAGGTCCACGCCGCTTCCCGTCGACACCGTCGCGGCGGATGTCGGCACCGAGCCTGATCCCGTTCGTCCCGCCGCCGGGGTCGTCTCCCGCAACGCCATCAGATCCGGAGACCCCTCCAGCTTCCTTCCCCCCGTCGCCAGCACCGTGTCGTCACCATCCAGCGACGGATGCTGGGAGCGTATCCCGACCTCCTTGAGCGCACGGCGCACGAAGCGATCGGCCTCCTCGGCGCTCACCTGTCCGTCGCGTTCTCCGTCCAGCTCGCCGTCGGCCCAGCCCCGCAACGCGCCGATGGCGAAGTAGGAGAACGCCCCGTGTTGCACCGCGTCCAGGGGGCCCGCGACCTCGTCGGGCCCGGCCGCGGTCCAGACCGTGGCCCGCGTCTCGGCCTCCACTGCGCCGTGCGGCACGTACGTCCGTCCACCCTCGACCAGCGCGCCGCCGGTGCGGCCGGCGCCGGTGTAGCAGGCGTCCACCAGCAGCACCAGGCGGGCACCGCCGACTCCGGCCAGCCGCTGCACGCGGTCCAGGGTCAGCCCGCTGTCCTCGAACAGGTCCACGTCGTAGGGCACGTCCGCGCCCAGGATCAGGCGCTCGCCAGCGCTCGACGCCGACCCGTGGCCGGCGAAGTAGACGTACACCGTGCCGTCCACCCCGGTCTCCTCCCCGGCCTGCTGCAGCGCCTTGATCATCTGGGCGCACGTGGGCCCCTGGAGGAGCTGTACACGAGACGGCGGGATTCCCAGCGTGTAGATCGCCAGGCTCTCGAACGCTTCCGCGTCCCGCATGGCGTAGGGCACGCCGAGTTGCAGGAACGGGTACTCCTCGATGCCGATCACCACGGCCGAGTCCCGGGATGACTTGCAGCCCGTGCGCAGGGGATCGTCGATACCGGGTAGATCCTCACCGGCCACCGCCAAGACGGGGGTCAGCAAGATCGGGAGCAAAAAGAGAAGTGCAGTTCGAGACATGGTACCCCCGGCAGGTCGAGTCATGGCTAACGCAAGGATAACAGACGAAGAACGGACGAACGGTATTCGATTGGGGGCCCATTCCCCCAATCTCCTTTGGGTTCATGCAGCATCTGGTGGATAATGAGGGAAAACGAGAGACGAGAGATGATCGAGCCTGCCCACAGAGCCGCGACCTACGAAGACCTGCTGGATGTGCCGGATCACCGGGTCGCCGAGATCGTCGACGGTGAGTTGCTGACACGGCCCAGACCATCGTCGACGCACGCACTCGCGTCATCCGCGATGGGAACCTCCCTGTTCGACCCTTTCCACAGGAAGCCCGGCACGCCCGGTGGCCCGGGAGGGTGGTGGATACTGATCGAGCCCGCGCTACACCTGGGAAGCGACGTCCTGGTCCCAGACCTGGCCGGGTGGCGCCGGGAACGGATGCCGACCTTTCCGGACGTACCGTTCTTCGAGATGGCTCCGGACTGGGTCTGCGAGATCCTGTCGCCATCCACCGTGCGCGTCGACCGTATCCGCAAACTCCCGATCTACGCCAGGGAGGGAGTGGGCCACGTCTGGCTGGTCGATCCGCAGCAGCAGACGCTCGAGGTGCTCCGGCTGGAGAACGGGCACTGGGTCATCGCGGCGCAGCACGAGGGGACCGAGGCGATCCGCGCCGAGCCCTTCGACGCGGTAGAGCTGGACATGAGGCGTTGGTGGCCGCCGGTGGAGGCGATCGGGGGAGAAGAGCCATCAGAGGAGAAGGAGTAGCTCCCTACCGCCCGCAAGGCTCCGCGGTGAAGCTGGCATTCCTGTAGCGGCTGACGTCCACCGCCGCGCAGCTCCCTCCCTGGGGCCGTACGGTGTAGGACGCCGTGCCCACGGCGGCGCCCGCCGGGTAGAAAGAGTCGCCGAAGTCTTTGCCGGCCTCGCAGTAGCCGCGCCAGCGGTCCGTCGGGCCGAAGGACCGGCCCGCGGGGAGCGCCACGGCCACCAGGCGCTCGTCGCCCGCGCCCTCGTCGGCCAGCAGCACGCCGCCGTCGAGCACGAGCTGCTCCTCGACGATCCCGTCGCCCTCCATCGGCCACACCAGGTGCGCTGCTCCACCGCGCTGCACGCTGAAGACCTGTACCCGGGCAGGGGAGCTCACGCGGAGCACGGGCGCGATCTCCTCGCCTTCGCAGAACAGGTTGCCGCCACCGGGCAGATCGATCCACACCGCGAGCCCGCCGTCGCCGGCAAGCTGCCCCCCGCGCAGGCCCAGCCGCTCGTCCGGGGCGCACTGTCCCTGCTCGGCCGCCTCGACCCCGAACAGGTCCAGGGCGAACTTCGGGCCCTCCACTGTGGACCATCCCACCTCGCCCGGTCGTTGGAGGTACCCGGTGACGCGGACCCCGGCGGGGCCGGGGGCCAGCACCATGTGGAAGCGCGAGGCGCCGGCGTGGAGGCGCTCGTCCCGATCGAGCTGGACGGCGGTGCGCCCGAGCGCGCCGTCAAAGGTGTTCTCGAGGTAGGCGCCCACCTCGCCCGCGGCGCATCCACTCTCCCAGGCCGGAGCCTCGTGGCGCAACAGGGCGACCTCCAACGAGCCGACGTCCTCGGCCAGGCCCGCGATCGCCTGGTCCAGGTCGCCGGCCTCACGCTGAAGTGCGTCCAGCTTGTCCTCGGGGAAGGCCACCGCCGCGCAGGCCGACCGGCGGTGATACCGGCCGTCCTCCCACGGGCTGATGCTGCTGCGTATCCCATTGCACCGCGCTTCGGACAGCCCCGCGCAGACCCTGTCGATCACCTTGCGAAACGCATCGTCCCGGGCGGCGCTCATCGCCTTGGCCTCGTTGCCGTGGCCGTAGCCCAGCTCGACCACGTACCCGTGGGGCGGGACCGTGGGGCATGCGTCAGTAGGAGGGAGTGGTTCCGCTTCCGGGGCGGCTATCGATGGCACGGCCAAGGTGGCCGACATCGCGATCAGAATCGTCCGCATCCTCATCCTCGAGCCCTCCTACTCGTCCTCGATCCTTCCCGCTCCCACGCTTCGAGCATCGATCGACGAGGACGAGGACGAAAAAATTCGCGCGACCAGGGCTGCGCCCTGGACCCCTGGGGAGCGCCTCCCCTTCGCTCCAGGCGCTCGCGGCCCCGGGCTACGCACCGGGGGCGCCGGGCTACGCACCGGCGCGACCGCGGCACCTTCAGCTACGGTCCGGCGGGACGGAAGAGGCCGCCAAGAGCCCCAGGGGCCAAGGGTCAAGGGAGCGACCTCGCGAGGCGGAAGCCCAGGCCGTAGCTGCGGTTGCCGGGGACGAACCCGATGCGAAAGGCGACCCGGGCGCTCCAGGGGGTGAGGAGCCAGGAGCCGCCACGGACGACCCGGCTGGAGCCTGTAGAAGGACCCACCGGATCCGTCGCCGTCCCCGATGGATACTCACCGTACCAGTCCCATACCCACTCCCAAACGTTGCCCGTCATGTCATGCAGGCCCCAACTGTTCGCCTGGTAGCTTCCCACGTCCGATACCACTTGAGATCCGTCCTCGCAGCTGAACACCTCCCAGCTCCAGTCGAATCGCGATTTCGCCGTTGGATTCGATACGTTTCCGTACCGACATACCGAAGAAGCGCCGTCGGTTCCCGAATACCTGTCAGACCCACCGGCCCGCGCTGCGTACTCCCACTCCGCTTCGGTCGGCAACCTGTACCCGTCTGCAGACCTGTCCCACGTCACCGTATCCCCGGAGATCCGGTATGCCGGCTCCAGATCCCCCAGTTCCGACAGTTTATTGCAGAACTTCACCGTATCCAGCCAGCTCACTGCCTGAACGGGTTTCTCCGGTCCCAGGAGGCTCAGACCCTTGTATTCGGCGGTCGATGGATTCTCCCCCATCACCGCCTCGTAGAGAGCCTGCGTCACCTCGGTCTCGCCCAGCAGGAACGACGCCGTGATCCGCACGCGGTGCTGGTCCTCGTCGTCGTCCCGTCCGTCCTCGTTGCCCGGGGAGCCCATCAGGAACTCGCCGGGCTCGATGCGCACCATGCCGTGGTCGTGGTCGGCCAGGAAGTCGTCGCGGATCTCCTCGCCATACCCGTCCAGCCACTGGCGGGCCTGGGCTGCCTGGGCGACCTGGATACGCTCCGGCTCGCCGTCGATGGTCACCGACACGCCGTCGCCGTACTTGTCGAGGAACTTGCGCAACGCCAGCTCGCCCGCCGTTCCGCCCGCCTGGGCCAGCTCCTCGGTCACCGACCACACCTGCGCGGCCTCTCCCTCCACGCGGGAGCGCTCGGCCGAGAGCTTCTGCTGACGCTCCTCCCGCGCCCGGCGCTCCTGCTCTTTGAGGCGTTGCTGCTCGTCGCGCAGCTGCTCCAGCTCTGCCAGCAGATCGTTCGATCCCGATCCACCCCCGCCACTCGTTGCCAGCGCCAGGTCTGCCAGATCCGGACCGCGCTCCGTGCCACGGGACAGGACCGACCGGCCGCCGACGCCGGACAGCTCGGGTGTCTGGCTGCGGTCCTTGACCAGAGCGTCCAGCGCTTCCCCGGCGTAGTCCACCGCCTCCTGGGCCGTCACCGCACCGTTTCCGTCGCGGTCCCCCCAGCCCCGCAGCGCGCCCAGCACCAGGTAGCTGAACGCAGGTCGTCCCGCACCAGGGAGCGGACCCGCGAACTGGTTGGCCAGGCCCGCCGACAGGACCGTCGCATCGGCACGCGGGGAGACCGCCGCGCTCGGGACGTACGCCTGCAGGTCTTCGACCAGATCCGCACCACCCGTGCTCTGGCCGCTGAAGCACGCGTCCAGCACCACCACGGTCCGTTCCTGGCGCCCCTGGCCCAGGATGTCCATCAGCTCCGTCCGGGTCAGGCTCCGCGAGTACACGCTGGTCGCGCTGCGCTTGGCGTCCGCGCCGATCAGGATCCCATCGGAGCCGTCCTGCGACGGCGCCCCGTGGCCCACGAACACGAACCACATCGTCCCGCCGGACCTCACCTGCTCCGTCCGCTTGGCCGCGAACCGCCGGATCTCCTCCACCGTGGCCTCGTCGTTGGGAAGCAGCGTGATCCGCGACGGCGAGACCTCCCGCGTGGTCGTCAGGTACCGGTACCAATCGCGGACGTTCTGCTCCGCTCCCAGGATATCCGGAAGCTGCCAGTAGTCCTCGATGCCCACGAGCAGCGCCGCGTCTCCTCCGCCCCCGCCCTGCGCCGAAGGCGGACGCGTCAGGTCCGGCCAGCTCGCATCCTCTGCCCTCGCCGGAAGCACTGCCAGGATCGCGATCACCCATCCGGCAGCGACAAATCCTCGAACGAATCGCTTCATGGTCTCTTCCCCCTGTTGGAGGTCCACACCGACCAAGGATACCAGACGGCCACAGGGCCTCGAGTATTCACGCATTTTGACACGAACTCCCGGGTCGGTTGAAGATTGCCCCATCCTGCTTCGTCTCAACCGGAAACCGCACGTACACCGGGGAGGATCCCATGCGCCGATACGCTGTACTCTTCGTCCTTCTGCCCTTCGCGTTCACGCTCGTCTCGCTCGCCTCGTGCGCTCACGCAAAAAAGAAGAAGGACCGCGTCCCGCCCGAGCTGCTCGCCATCGTCGAGCGGGTCTCCACCGGCCGGTCCAACTTCTTCCTGCGCAATGCCTTCGATACGGATCCGTCGGTCTACCTGGGCCGCTTCGTGCCGGATGGGACCACCTCGGGGGACATCGACGACTCGGCGGCCATGCAGACGAGCTGCTCGCAGTACATCTCGTACAGGCACGTGGGCGGCGGCGGCGTGCAGTACGACGAGTACTTCAACGCCTCGACGTCCGTCAGTGCCAGCTTCGGCATCCCCCTGCTCAGTGCGGCCGGGATCGACATCGGGGCCGACGTGGGGCACCAGGGGGGCTCGATCGTCCGCGTGCGGTACACGTTGACCGGCAAGATGGTGGCCACGATCGACGATCCCGACGCCTTCGCCCAGTGCTGCGAGGACGGGCCGGGGAAGTGCACGGGCCTGTACCTCGGCGAGTTCCTGGAGGGATCGGGCGAACTCTTCCACTACACGGGCGCCGGTACCGGGGTGACGGCCGGCGTCGGCGTCAAGGGCGTGGACCTGGGCGCGGACGTCAAGGACGGCGTGGCCTGGCAGCGCTCCGTCTCCTTCCCCAACCCCGTCTACTTCGCCTTCAAGACCACCACCGTGCCCGCCGACCTCGTCCAGACCTTCGACGACTGCGGCTCCTGGACCACCCGGGTGCCCGAGAGCAACCGCGGCATGTACTTCGTGGGGCTCTCCGAGATCCTCGACTCCGAGCGCCTGGCCCGCGACCAGGCCCGGCGGGACGCCCGCGTCCAGGTCGTGCAGTACCTCGGCGAGGGCATCCAGGCCGGCTCCATCGAGCTGCGCAGCACCACCGGCAGCGCGGGCGACCTGCGCTCCAGCCTCGATCAGGAGGACTTCGTCCAGACGGCCTCCACTGGCGTCGCCGAGCTGGTCAAGGACCGCGCCTGGTGCATCGAGGAGCACCCCACCCCGAGGGGCACGAGCTACGCGGCCAAGGTGCTGGCGTTCTTGCCGGGCTCCGAGGAGGAGGAGGCCGTGGAGGTCATGGAGGAGGCGCTGGGGCAGCCGGCCAGGTGATCCAGGTGTAGACCGGCCGCCTTCTCATCGATCACGGGCGCGAACCACGTTGGTGTTCATCGGGTGCATCTCGATACCGGATGAGCATCAACCTGGTGCAATCCGGTGCTCTCCCGCACCGGAATGAACCGCGCCGGACATCGAGCCTGATCCGATCTCTTGGTCGAAGCCGAAACCGGCTCCTCCTCACGGGCGTCGCGGATGGATCCCGACGCCTCGTGATCCTGTGGCATCGGCCGGCTCACCGGCTGGGGTTGGAGGTTTACCTACCGGCGTTTGGGCCGATAGTCGCGGCGATCCAGGCAGGCGTCGTACTCGGCACGCTCGATGCGGATCCAGTCCGTCCCGTTGATGCCACGCCGGTTCCCGTAGACCGGGCTTGCCGGGAACGCGCTGGCCATCTTGATCCACCGGCCCTGCTGTCGAGCGATCTCCCGGATCTCGTCGGCGACCTCGGACAGGTCCTGGTCCTGGCTGAACACCAGGGCGACGTCGAGGGCCTGCCGGCGTGCGAGCGAGACCACGTCGAGCGCGATGCGGATGTCGATGCCCTGGCGGCGTGGAAGAGGTTCTGGCCGTCCACGAAGGCGATGGCGCGAGGGGTTCTGGCTGCGTTCATCGGGTCCAGAAATGAATAACCCCGCCCGAGGCCCCCACCAGGAGGGCGTGTCGAGCGGGGAGCAGATGTACCTCCATGGTAGGTGCGGGACCGGGAAACGTCAATGGACTGAGGCGTGGATGTCACGTCGTTCCGGATACCGCCTCGCCTGCGGTTCGCAGCCTGAGCAGCGCCTTGCTCACCGCAGCCGGCGTCACCCCCTCGTCCCGCGCCAGCTGTGACATACTCGTGTAGCCCCCCTCGTCCATCATCTGCTGCCAGCGTCGGGCTCGTTCACCTACCTGCTGTCCCCTCCGGGTACGCTCACGCTTCGGCTTCAATCGCTGCTCGCTCACCGGGATGTATCCCCTCGGCGCCCGCACGTCAGGGGCCGCGATTTCGACCTCGTACTGCGGGCATGGTTGGTTGTGCGAGCTGCTCAAGTCCCAGAAGCGCGACACCAACAACCCCGGCGCGCAGATGGAGCTCGGCCCCGAGGAGATCCTGCTGCTGATCTCCCGCGACCCCGAGAAGACCGCCCAGCGCCTGGCCGAGGTCAAGGCCCGCCGCGAGGCCGAGGCACGGGCCAAGGTCGCCGACGACGCGGCCCGCCTGCTCCGCTCTGCCAACGCCCGCTACCGCAAGGCCGAGACCCTGGGCGACCAGGTCGAGGGCGCCCGGCTGCGCCTCGAGGGCGAGGAGCGCCTCGACGACCTGGCCAAGGTCGATCCCGCCGCCTGGCCCTGGGCGCGCTTCATGTACGCAGCGCGCGATACCGCCGTGCTGGTGACCAAGGACGCTGGCGCCCCGGTCTACGAGGGCCTGCGTGTGGGCACCCCGTCGCAGTGGAATCCCGACGACATCCAATACGCCGAGTTCGGGCGGGTCAAGGGCACGTCCATCGGGGTGCGCCAGGTGGGCAGCGCCCACTGGCAGTCGCTGGACGCGGCGTCCCTCGACACGATGGCCCTGGCACCGGACCACTACACCGTGGACTGGCCTGACGACGACGACGAACGCACCGCTCGCGACCTCGAGCAGCGCTTGGCCCGCGACCTGCGCCGCTGGGGCAACTGGCACGCCCTCAACTGGGAGTGGACCTCCGACGCCTGGGCCGAGAAGTGGTGGCCGCGGGTCGCCAGCAGGGTGGTCGAGACCCTGGCCGGCGCCAGCCGCTACTACGTCACCGACCAGAAGGTCCCCGTCGTCGTCGACGGAGCCCTGCGCATCGCGTCCGGATCCGAGCTTCGCCGCGGTGACGTGATCCCGCCCATCGCCGAGGGCTGGCGCGAGTTCCTGGCCCTGGCCCCGGCCAGCGGCCTGAAGTGGACCGAACTCGCCGAAGCCGGCGAGTACTGGTGGTCCCGCAAGGTGCCCCGCGACCTGCTCGCCGCCGCCCGCAAGCCCACCGAAGACGAGGAGGGAGCCGCCGCATGAAAGCCAAGAACACCGGAGCGCTGCTGCTGATCGGCGGTGCCGGCGCCGTGGGCGTGATCGCCCTGGCCGCTGCGTTCACCGGCGGACAAAAGCAGCCGAGAGGACACCGCATGGACTGGGTCGCTCGTGTCATCGCCCGTACCAGCCGCCACGAAGGCAGCTACGCATCCCAGAACCGCAACAGCGACGGCGCGGGGCTGTCGTTCGGCATCCTGCAGTGGGCGCAGAGCCCCGGTTCGCTGGGCAAGCTGCTCACCGCCATGCAGCAAGCCGACCCCGCGGCCTTCACCCGCATCTTCGGGCCGTCGTGGCAGCAACTGCTCGCCACGACCCAGGCCGCGAGCCTGGCGCCCGTGGACGGCGAGGTGCTGTGGAAGCGCCCCTGGACCACCCGGTTCAAGGAGGCCGGCAACTACGAGGTGTTCCGGGCCGTGCAGCGCCGGATGGCCCAGGAAGGATCCCACTTCCGCGGCGCGGTGGACGCCGCCCGCATCCTCGGGGTGGCCACCGAGCGGTCCATGTCGCTGTTCTTCGACACGTCGGTCCAGCAGGGGCCGGGCGCGGCCAGGAAGGTTGCCCGGCAGATCCGAGACCGCTATGCCCAGGCTGGCAAGGCCTCGGTGCCCTACCTCGAGCTGCTCACCGCGTATGCCCAGCGCGCCGCCGATCGTTGCCGCATGCTCAGCCAGCCCAGCGGACCGCCGAAGTCCTCACGCCTGCGGTGGGTGCAAGACGGCAACGAGTGGCACCTGTGGGCGGGCAAGTTCAACCTGTACAAGTCCATCCACCGCCGCCGCATGGGCATCGTCAACGACAGAGCCCTCTCTGACGAACCGGTAGCCCTGGGGTGATCGCCATGGCAGACGAAACCCCCAACGGAGCGCGCCGGATGACCGCAATGGAAGCCGAGCTGGCGTCCGTACGCGAGCGACTGGCCCGCCTCGAGGCCACCATCGAGTCCCAGGACCGCACCCACGCCCCACCGCCCCCCCAGGAGATGGAGGCCCACACCCAGATGCGAGATCGCCCAGACAAAGTGGACGGCAGGACCTGGAAGCTCTCCATGGTGCTCGCCGTCCTGGGCCTCTCGGGCGGGGCCGGCGCGGCGGAACTGCTGCGCTCCCTGCTCGCCGGCCCCTGAATCGCGAATCGGAGGACAACACCAACAACCGAGGTCTGAACCGGACGGACAGAGAAGGAACGGACCCATGAAGTGCAATCCCCTGACCACGGCGGCCCTGGCCGTCACCCTGCTCCTGCTGGCCACCTGCATCCCCGCGTGTGCGCCGAACGATGGCGACTTCTCCGCGTCGGATCTGGTGCTGATCCTGGAGGTCGCTGGCGCCGGCGCCGAGCTTGGCCAGCACCTCGCTCGCTCCGAGGGCGATTTCGATGGCTGCATGATCACCGCGGGCCTGGTGGGCGGGCTCGACGCCGCTGCCCAGTACGCGCCGGAGATCGAGGCCGAGGTCCAGCAGCCCGACGGGCACCTGGCCTTCCCGGAATGGGAGTTCGATGGAACCGCGTGCGCCGAGGACCTCGGCGGCAACAGCATCCTCCCCGACCCCTGGCCCCCGATCGAGCCCCCGCCCGACCTTGGCGCGGTGCTCCAGCCCGTGCTCGCCGTCTCCCTGGACTGGACCGCAGACAAGGTCGAGGACTCCGCACCGGACGAGGGCGAGAGCTGCATCCGCGCTCGCGTGGGCGCCGCGGTGATCCGCTCGCTGTCCACCCAGCTTGAGGCCGTGATGGACGACCTGTTCGTCGAGGCTGACCTCAGAATGCCCATCGCCGGCTTCGACGCGGACTACTCCGGGTGTGGCGTGGTGATCGTCTCGCCATGACCACCAACCGCCCCCTACGCGCGGCGCTCTACGCGCGCGTCAGCACCATCGGCCACGGCCAAGACGCCGGCCTTCAGCTCGACGAGCTGCGCCAGGTCGCCGCGCAACGGGGGTGGGTCGTCCAAGGTGAACACGTCGACGAAGGCGTCTCCGGAGTGAAGGAGTCACGACCTGCGTTGGACCAGATCCTCGCCGACGCACGTGCCGGCAATCTCGACGTGATCGCCGTGTGGCGCCTCGATCGTCTGGGACGTGACCTCCGCCACCTCCTGGCGGTCTGCGAGGATCTGGCTTCCTGGGGCGTCGGTCTGGTCTCCCTGCGGGACGCTGGCTTCGACACGACATCCGCCCAGGGCAAGCTACTGCTGGCCGTGCTCGGCGCGTTCGCGGCCTTCGAACGCGACCTGCTCCGCGAACGCGTGATCGCTGGTGTCCGCCGCGCGCAGGCCGCGGGGAAGCACTGCGGCCGTCCCCGTGTCGAGATGGACCTCCGCCCCGCCTTGGCCCTGCTCCGCGAGGGCCGGTCGTTGAAGGAAGCCGCCCGCATCCTGCAGGTCAGCCGCAACACGCTGCGGCGCCGACTTCGCGAAGCTGGCGAGTGGCCGATCGGCCCTACATAGGACCGCCCCATCAGAGGCCCTCCTGCTCAGAAATGCTCGATGTCAACAATCAGCCTTGACACCGCCAAGACGGAAGCCTACCCTCCCCTCAGTGCTGGATGTTGACATCGAGCACTCGACACTCAACCGAGGAGGGAATGATGTCTTTCAGAGATTTCTACGCCGTGCTCTTGGCGGCGCTCTCTGCGCTGTGGACCGGGAAACCAGTCGGATCTCACGAAATCCTGGCGTGGCTGCTGGAGCACGAACCGGTCTACATCGATCGACTGCGCGCAGCCGGCTATCTGGATCATGACGACGAGAATCGTACTGGGTGGTCCTGGCGGCAATACCTCGCGAACGCGCTGGTCCGCTTGGCAAAGGAGGGGCGAGTTCGCCTGGTTGGGCACACGGACATCACGCCCAAGGGCTACTACGGTCCAGTGGGGCTCTGGGAGCCGGTAGGGGACATCAAGAAGAAGCCGGATCTCAAGCTGGCCAGCTATCGACTCCCGGCGGAGAAGGTCGAGAAAATATCCAACGCCGCCCGCCAGATGGGGGTCAGTTCGCAATCGCTGGTGGACGACCTGCTGGATCCCGGACTCGGAGTTGCCCTGGACATCGAACGCGATCCGGAACGCTGGATGGGCCTCCTAGAGCGCGATGTGTCAGCGGCATTGGCGGACGCCAGTCAGACCCCGCCGATCAGAGACCAGAAGAACCTGATGCTCTTCTCGTTCGCGTTATCGTTGCGAGTTGCTGAGCGATTGGACCCGGGTAGTGAGCCTTGGACGGTGTGCGCTCAGCGTGCCACGTTCGACCGACTCGACGTCTTGGACGAGCCAGCATCTGCCGTCGCCCGAATCCCGAATGACCATCGCTGGATGTACGAAGAAGGCAACGACATTACGTACTTCTTCCAGCGGCGAGGTCGTAGCTGGCCGTTGCTATCTGTCGAATCGGAAGCGGCGAATTGGGGGCAGGTAGAGCCGGGGGACTGGAACGACTATGCGTGGGACTTCTACAAGCTCTTCAGCAGCAAGGCTGCGGCGAGCCTCCTTGTTTCCCGTGTCGCGGGGAAGAGGGATCAGCCGAACGTACGAGGTCGGATCGAGCGACTGGCCGAGACGCTGGAGTGCGATGTGTACCAGAAGTACAGGCATCTCCTCTGGCCCGGCCAGCCAGTTCTCATCGTTCTGATGCCCGGCAGCCAAATCGACGACATGCTCTTGGGGACCGCTGTCAATCCGAGCGTTCTGGACTGGCGATGGACGTCGGTGGACTACGACGAATGATGTCCGCCCCGCCTTGACCTTCCTCCGCGAAGGCCACTCCCGCGCACCTGCCGCCTCTTACCCGCACTTACCGCCCCTCCTGGCAAGCCGCCGACTTACCCCGCCGCCGGCAATATTTTCTTACCGGCAACGTAATCCCCTTCGAGGGCCTCAGATCCACGAGGTACAACCAGCGGCAAGACCAACTCAGGGAGGACGCCATGACCCTCGGCGAGAGTATTCGCGCCAAGCTGGACGCACTGGACACCAACCACACCGACGTCGCGATGGAATGGACCGCGCGCTGGGAGAAGCGCGGGGGACGGTCGTACAAGACCGACACGGTCCCCTCCCGGCTGAGCGAGCTGCTCGCGGACAAGAGCAAGGGCATCCGGTTCTTCTTCAACAAGCGGGAACGGGCGGGGATCCTCTTCGACATCCTCGGGCTCGATGACGACGAGTGCGGTCGCCTGTTCGCGCTCGCGGACGAGGCGATGGCCAACGGCGGACAGCGGCCGCCGCGCCTCATCCTGGACATCGCGAGGTGGGACGGGGACCGCGACCAAATCGATCGTGTGTACCAGGCCATCGAGGATCGGTTCCTCAAAGACACCAAGCTCCACCCGCTCGCGCTGGTGCTGACGGAGAACCAGTACAGGCACCTCCCGCGGCCCTGGGACGACCTGGGGGATGACCTGGTCGTCTGCCGCGTCGAGGACGTGGAGGCCGCCAGCGAGGAGGTCGAGACCCTCGCAAACGACCATGGCACCGTGCTCTCGCCGCAGCGGCTCGTGCCCTATTCCCGGTGGATCGCAGCAGAGTTCGACGGCGATGGCCTGCGCCTCGATCCGACGGACGCTGTGGATCAGCTCCGAGCGCGCGGCTCTCTGGCCGAGCTGCCGCGCGTCAAGCACAACCTCGCGGACATCATCGACACGCCCTCGGACAATCCGCTGCCCAACGACGCTGTCGAGCAACGGGAGTTGATGCTGCGCCTGAGCACCGAGGACGGGGCCGTCGCCATCGACGAGCACGCCGCCGTCCGCCTCGGATGGGCTCAGGCGCTCGGGATCGAGGCGAACTCAACGGAGAAGGAGCGCGTCGAGGCCGAGATCCAGGAACTCGTGGAGCGCCTCCCGCATGAGGTCCAGATCCAGGAGGAGAGCGATCTGCAGTGGTTGCTGGAGGCCGTCCACCACGAGCCCGTGCCGGCGCAAGTCCTCCGCGTCGGCGACATGCTCCACGGGATCAACATCGAGCTGCCGGAGCACCCGCGGATCGTCACCCACGACGTCGCCTGGGTTCCGACTCCCCTCCGCCGGCTGACGGACGCCATCGCCGACTGGACGGACGACGACTTCCTCGAGGACCGGCTTCTCTTCAAGGTCACCGAGGAGCTCGATCCTGATGGCAAGGAACGAGAGGAGTTCAACGACGCGCGCTCGGAGCTGCTGATGCCCGGTGACCTCGCGCGGCGATCCCCGCCCCTGCTCGCCGACTGGCCGGCAGCGATGGCGACCTTGCTGGAGGGGGATCCACCGGCGGCCCGGTTGCGGCTGCACATGGAGCCCACGGAGGAGGAGCACAACCACACGCACGTCCGCCTGGCCGACGAACGCGGTGACGTCGACCGACAGCAAGTGCGGACGGTGCCGGCTGGAGATCTGCTCCTCCATCGTACCGACGAGGCGCATGCGATCATCCAGAACGACCGCACGCGGTGGAAGACCGCCAAGCTCGAGATCGCCGATGAGATCTGGGAAGCCGCTGACCAGGAACTCGCCCTGGTCTGGCTCGCCCTCCAGCAGGCGCTGGTCCGGGGGGAGCACGTTCGAATCCACGACGGCGTGGTCCTGCTCCGGATGGAGGCCGGGATCATGGCGCGGATCAGGCTCCGGAGCCGGGACACGCACAACGAGGGCGTCCTCGCAGACCTCCTCCTCCCGGTCTCGACGCAGCAGGCCGGCTACTCCGAGCGTGCCGTTCGCCTCGGGACGCTCACCGACCAGGTCCTCATCCAGGAGGCCGTGACCAGCGGCTACGGCACGTCGCACACGCAGCTCGCGTTCCCCCTCCCGCACCTGGTCTCCCTCTCGGGCGGTGGCGTCCGCGCGGACATCTCCTTCATCGCCTCCCCGCTGTTCCTCAACACCCCCACGACCTCGACGTTCGCGATGCAGGCAGCGGCGGGCGCGAAGAGGATCGAGGACAAGCACCGCGAGGATGACGACTACGACGACGAGTACGGCCTGTAGTTCGCCGTGCCTGGCACAACGCGCAGACGGCGAGCTACCAAGCCCAATCCGACGGTCGCCGCAGCGGGGGTTCGCATACCCGGATCCGCTGAATCTGAGAGGATGATCTCCGGACCTCTCCAACTCAACCCATGGAGCACACCATGAGCGCTGACCCCACCTGGATTCTGCCCAGCGAGAAGAAACCCGCCCTCGAACCCGGCGCCGCCCTCTGGTGGATCGAACACCTACTGGGGCCGGCCCACCGGCTCGCCTGGCACGGCGCAGACAGAGAGGGAGACCGAAAACGATGTGTCCAACACCTGCACCTCGCCGTGCGTGCAGCCTATGGATACGAGGGGCCCACAAAACAAGCCGCCATCCTCGTCGACTGGTGGATGCAAGCGGCGCTCGGCGAGAGCGCTCTCGGGATAGCCTGGCGACTCAGCGAGAACTACTCCGCCCCGCCGGTCCTGGTCCAGTCACTTGGCGACGTCATTGAGCACCAGGGGAGCAAACCTGCCCTACAACAGCTACGGACACCGGCCAGGTTCGCGCTCGCCCGCGAACACCTACGAGAGCTCAGCGAGCGGACGGTCAAGTTCAAGAAGAACCCCGCGCCGGAGATATACGGGGAAGCCAGAGAGCAGGCATGGGATCTCATCCACCTGTCCGAGACACCCAAATCGAGCCCACCGAAAGACCTCAAGCTGCTTACCGCTGACGTCGAGGACTGGGCCTCAGAAACCAGGGGTGGCCGCGAAGCCCTGTACCGAAGAGTCAAGGTGTGGAACCACCTGGTCAAGAAACTCGACGAACTACAGACCGCTGCCAGGGCGCTCGTGGCCAACTGGACGACAGAGAAGCCTGCAGAAAGCGTCCTCCCGGGCAACTGGCGCGACTGGCTCTCCGGAGAACTGGAGCCCTACTCTGCGATCGCCGAGGCGGTGTTGTGGGACGTCGCCTCCGTCGTCCCGTCCTTCGAGGAATCGCTGCCGCGGTGCCTGGGCGCCGAGTGGCTGCTCGACGAGCTGAAAGGAGTCCCCGAGCAGTCCGAGGTCGAAGACCGAGTACCGCTGCTGGCGCTCGCGCGTGAAGCCCTTGAGATCGCGCCAAGCCACCCCGCCCCCCCATGGGTAGAGGCAGCGGCCAACCACCTGGCCACCGTCCGCACGAAAATCCGCTCGTTGAAAGCGCAGGCCGACAGCCTCGAGATCGAGGACGCACAACAGCTACTCGAGGAGGCACTGGGCATCCTCGGCGGGCTCGAGGTCAGCGAGAGCGCCGGATGGATCGACTACGCCGAGGAGGTAATCGAACAGAAGGCGCAGGACGCCGCTGCAGCACGGCTCGATCGCCAGATGGCGACCTGGTCCGCAGAGTTGGAGGAGGTAGGCGAAGACTTCTCCATGCTCCCGGTGCCGTCGGAGGACGAGTCCGTGGAAGACCGGCACGCTCGGATCGAGGCCGCCTGGAAGGAGGCGCGGGCCACACTCCGCGAAAGACGCGATGCCCTCCTCGACGGGGTGGACCGTATCCCGCCGGGCCCCACCAAAGACCAGGCAGGCCGGAAAGTCGAGGCGGCGGACCAGGCCCTCGAGTTGGGACGCCTCGGGGCCGCGCGGCGCCACCTGGACGCCGTCGACGACCTGCTCCAGGCAGAACGCCGGGCCATGGACGAGCGGCTCCGCCCCGAACTCCGGGAGATCAAGACCCGCGCGGCGAACGCCGAGTTCAGGGAGCGCGAGATCGAGTCGATCCGCAGCGTGCTGCTCCGCGTCGAAGCCCGCGCAGAGGCCGATCTGGACCACCGCTGGATGATCGAGGCGCTGGAGGAGTTGGTCGCCGCCGCGGAGCGTCACGAGGCGGAGGCCCTCGCCTTCCTGGGCGTGCTCGTCTCCGAGGGTTCGTCCGGCGCGACCCGGCGGGTACGGGTCACGCACTGGCTCGGCAGCGGGGTGGAAGTCGATCCGCTGCGGTTCGGCGGTTCAGATATCGAGCTGCCATCGAACCTCGGGCGCAAGTGGAGCCCTGGCGATCTCGTCGTCGTCGGTGGCGAGGCCGGGTGGTTCCGGCGCGAGGCCGGTTCGTGCAAGGTCACGCAGGAGCCGGAGCATGTCCCCGAGGCCCGCTGGCACGACATCGTGCCGACCACGACGCTGGAGCAGCCTCCGGTCGACGAGATCCGCAGCCATCCCTTTCGCGACGGCCTGTCGGAGACCTACTTCATCACCGCGGGCGGGAAAATCCAGGGTCCGTATCGCCACGACGACGCACTTCTACCAGCGGATCCCCGCGGCTTCGTCGCCCGCATGGACGCCGACGCCTTCGCCGAACTGTTCGGCCTGGTCGAGCTCGGCGCGCTGCCCTTACAGACGACATCGTCGCGGCGGCTGGTCCACGTCCCGCCAAGCCTCGACGATCTCCTCGGCGAGGAGGCGGAGCCGGTCGATCGGCTTGAGCCGGCCGCCGTCGAGGTGTGGCTCGCCGAACTCGTCCGGGAGTTGGGCGGGGCCGAGGTCACGAACATCGCCCACGCGGTCGCCCGCCTCGAGTCGCGCGGCGACGAGCTCCCCCAGGCCATCCTCGAGCGCAGGCTCCAACTCCTCGGCGAGTTCCTGGAAACCTCGCGGCTGTTCCAGGACGAGCGCCGCCGCGCGGCGGAATGGTTCGTGGAGACCCCGGAGGGCAAGCGGGAGGTCCAGCGCGCCGCCAGTCGTCGGGTCGACGACATGCTCGAGGTGGTGCGCCAGCAGGTCGAGGAGCGGCGCAAAGACCTCGAGACCGAAATCGGCCGGCTGGAGCAGGTGCGCGGCGAGCGGTTGCAGGCGCTGGCTGATCTGGAAGGAGAAGAGGAGCGCCGTCGCGAGGATCTGTCCCGCCAGACGATCGACATCCAAAAACAGATCGATACCCTGCAGGAGCTCCGCAACGATGAGAAGAGCAAGCTTCTCGCCGAGATCCTTCAAGGCCCGCCTACTGTAGCTGCCGCTGGACCTGTCGGCGAGGCGCAGACACCGACCACGCCGCTCAAGGCGAATCAGGGCCCGGTCCGCGGCGCCGACGACCTCGTCGAGTTGGCCACCGACCTCGCTCGCCGGTTGCCTGCCTGGAACGGTCAAGACGTCACGAACCTGCTGGCCAGCCTCATCTCCTCGCCTTGGGCGCTGATGGCCGGCCCGCCAGGCGTCGGCAAGAGCACCTTCGCGCGTTCCTTCCTGTCACAGCTGGGGCACGGCCCCGAAACGACCCGCTGCCTGGAGCTTGTGGTCCGCCGCGACTGGCACGACGACTCGCCCCTGTTCGGCTTCTGGCACCCACAGAAGCACGCCTGGGAGCCGAGCAGCGAGGGCTTCGTCGAGCTGTTGCTCACAGCCCATGACGACGAGGTACGCGGCTGCGGTGGTCTCTACACCGCGCTGCTGGAGGAGCTGAACCTCGCGTCCCCCGAGTACTACCTCAGCCGCCCCATCTCGGCGCTCGAGGCGGCCGCACCCCAGGTGCGGTTGTACGGCAACGAGCTCCACCCTGCGAACGAAGCGCGCTACCCGGCGACCTTCCCCTTCCCAGCGAACGCGAGGCTCGTCGGCACCGTGAACGTGGACGACACCGTGGAGCGACTCTCGCCGCGCTTCCTCTCGCGCGTACCCGTGATCTGGATGGAGCCGGTGGTAGAGGCCTTCGACAAGCCGTTGGAGCTGCCCGCGCCGCCGGAAGTGCCCGTCGACTGGCGGGCTGTGGGCGCCTCGGCCAACGGGGCGGAGCCGCCGCCCCTAAAGCCGATCATGCAACTGGTGTCGTTCCTGCACGAGCAGCGCGTGTCGGGGGCCCCGACGCCGCGGACGATCCGTGGCATCCAGCGTTACCTCGCCGTCGCGCGCGACCTGCTGCCCCCCAAGGTGGCCGAGGACTACCAGGTGCTGCAGCGGGTCCTCCCGGGTATCCGGGGGGTCGGCGAGCGCTACCGCCGCGTGCTCGAGGAGCTCGCAGGGCTCTGCAACCGCCAGGGGTGGCGCAGCTCGGCGCAGCGCTGCGATCAGATCCGCGCCCGCGGGGAAGAGCTGGGAGATTTCTATGACTTCTTCCACTGCTGATCGTTGGGCCGTCCACGTGCGCGCCGGCACGGACCGCGTGGTTGCCCGCCCCGGTGCGCGGGCGCCGGCGCCGATCCGCGTGGAGCCACGCCGGCCGCTGCTGCTGGAGGTCCGTGGCGTACCGCCCGCGGATACCGTCACGATCAGCATCGGTGGCGACGAGTTGGAGATGGTCGCCGGGGCCGATGGCGTCATCCGGTGGTCGCCGGCGCACCTGATCGAGGCCACCGCGGGAGTCGTCCCGATCGGGGTCACACGCTCGGACGGAGCTTCTCTCGACCTGGCTATGGATGTGACGCCCTCCAAGCTCGCCGAGTGCAGCCTGCGCGCGCTGCTCGACGATCTCGACTCCCTGGCGGCAGGCCTGTCAGCTGACCTCGGCGGAACTGGCCTGGTTGCCGACGACCGGCGCTCCGGTCCCGAAGCACTCTTGCAGCTGATGGAGGCGGCCACCGGGGTCGTGGCGGAGTCCACAGCGCAGATCCGCGCGCACCCCCTCCACAAGCTGCGCGAGAGCGTGTCCGCGGTCCCCGCCACCACGCCCAGGCTGACCGCCCGTGACGTCCGGTGGCTGTGCCAACACCCCGTCGCCGAGCTCCGCGCCCGTGCAGGCGGTCGCGATGCGGGTGTCCACAGGGACTCCGCGCGAGACCTCGACGTGGAGGAGAACCGCGGCGCCGTCGGTGTCCTGGGCCACCTCCAGGCCGTGCTCGACGAGATGGGTGAGCTCCTCGACGACGAGAAGCTCCGCATCGAGACCGGCCGCTCTGCGCGCGAAGCCTTCCGAACCGAGCGCGGCAACCTCTTCCTCGAGCGTGACGTGCCCCGGTTGCGCGCGATCTCCGCGCGCCGCAACCGCATCCAGGCGCTTGCCGGCGAGGTCAACAGGGCCAGGCGGCGCACGGGCCTCCCGCCGCACCTCCCGAGCGGGCGGCTCCACCGCAGCGCCAAGGTCGAGGGACACCCGGGATACTGGGGGCTGTACCGCGTCGCGCGACAGATCGAAGGCGTCCAGGCGCCTCCCCCGATGCCCGTCCTCCAGCCGGTCCGCAACCTCGATGAGTTGTACGAGACCTGGTGCGCGATCCAGGTGGCCGCCGCCCTCGCTACCTGGGCTGACACGTCTGTCGGCAAGATCCTACGGTTGCAGGAGGCCGGCTGGTTCGTCCGTCTGCCGCAAGGCGAGATCGCGCGCGTGTCGAAGGACGACCGCGAGTTCCGGCTCCTGTATGAGCCGCGCTACCACTGGAGGGGCGAGGACCCCCTCGTCAAGCTCCACCCGGGCCGCCCGTGGGCTCCAGACCTGGTGATCGAGGAGCGGGCCGTAGGTCAGCCGATCTGCCTGCACGTCTTCGACGCCAAGCACCGGATCGATCCGACGCGCCGAGACCTGCTCCCGGTCGAGGCCTTGCAGGAGGTCTGGTTCAAGTACACCGACAGCATCGGCTTCCGCGAGAGCCTGCTGCCCGCCGTGGCCAGCACCTGGATCCTCTACCCAGGCAAGGTCTACGACGTACACCTCAACAGCCCGCGGATGCTGACCCCCCACTGGCCCGTCGACCGCGCCCAGGGTGGCGCTGTGGCGCTGCCGCCGGGCGACCCTGAGACGGCACCGGGTTTGGCAGCGCTCCTGGGCCACCTGCTCGGCAAGTAGTGGCCTGTCCGTTGGCCTCGGGCAGCGCGCCGGAGGTACTATCGCGCCTTGGGGGCGAGAGTCCCACCGTTCCCATTGATGAGTTGGTTGGTCATGCCTCGGCGCTCGGTCTACGTTCCAGATCTGCCACCGCAAAAGCGACAGCGCTCGTCGTTCGTGCGTACTGGGCCACCAGCACCGGCGCGACCAGACACGGCACCGCCTCAGTCACCACCTGACGAGCGTCCAGCAGCCAAGCGCCGGCCGGCGACAACGGCGATACCGGCCCCACCGGAGCGCCTTCCCTCGACAGCTCCAGTCGAAACGGCATCACCCGACGCTGACGCGGCACCGGCGAACACCGGCGAGGTTTCTGGTCCCAACACCACTACTCTGGCGCGGAACGGCCTGCCGAAGTGGATACTGCAGGTACGCAACCTCGATCTGGTCTCCGTCGCCGAGGTCCTCGGCTACGAGGTCACGGACGACCGGATTCGGCCCTGTCCACGCTGCGGAGACCCCGACGGCGCGGAGATCCACACGAACAAGAAGGGCTGGACCCTGTGGCGTTGTCGGGCGTGCGCCACCTGGAACCGGGGCAACGTGGACCTGGCTTCGTACGCCCTCTCCGGCGAGAAGGCCGGCGACCTCCCGCCGAATTCCAAGGCGCTGCTGCAGCAGTGGTTCGCGGACCAAGGATGGTGCGAACCACCGGAAGACGAGGACGATGCGGGCGACGAATAGCCACCACCCCTCGCGAGGGGTCACAAGGCCCCGTCCCTGCAATCCGCACGGATCGCGGCCGTTGCGGGGTCAGAAGGTCGGGTCGATTCCGTGGTCGAAAGCAGATGGTTGTCGAAAGGCGTTGAGGGTCTTCGTTCCCGGCCCCGCTGAGCTGGCCGGTCGACCGCGTCAGCTCGAGGATTTCTGACTCGCCAGCCTCGATCTCAAGATCGACGTCAGCGATCACCAGTTCCTCCGTCGCATCGCACCCTCGCCACCTCAGTCGTCTCCCAACATGTACCCGACGTGCGAGAAGATCGCCTCGGCGGCAGACCCGATGAGGACCCCCATCGCATCGTCCATCTCCCGCTCACAAGAAACGAGAACCGCCCGCAGGTCGTCGCAGGGCGCGGCGGGCCAGGTGCCTCTGACGAACGTGGGGGCCACACCGTACTTTTCCCGAGCGCGTTCCTCTACCCGATCCCACCCAGCCGACGAAATCCGAAAGCCGGATGCAGCGGTAACGCCCTCGAAGAAGTCCGCCCCATTCTCGAATCCTCCGTCGTGTACGAAGTGGTTTCGAAGAGCGTAGGAGATCCCGATCGGCCAACCGAATGTCCGTTGGATAGAGCGATAGAGGCCAGCGGCGGTCGTCTTCTTCCTATCTTTGCCGATGAAGTGGGAGATCATCTGTGGCGGACTCAGGACGTTCGATCCAGAGTTCGGCGTGCAGAACACACCGCCGACTGCCGCAGAGATGCGATCCGCCAGGGCCCATGATGTCGAGAGACGCGCTTGAACGCCGATCAGGCGGACATGCTGATACTTCACACGAGCCATGCCGAGAGGGACGCAGTCGTCGCCATCCGCGGACCCTTCCAGTCCGGCCAGCAACTGGGCGGAGGCGTCTCGAGTTCGAATGAGCTCGAGCCAGTGTGGGATCTCGTCACCGAACCTAGCCAGATCCCGGAAACCGTCCCCGACATCAGCAGCCAGCGCACCGGGGTGCCGCCCAAGCGCAGCGACAACTTGGTCAAGGCGAAATTTCGTTGCTTGAAGCCTCTGGTCGAGCGGCTTGGTCATTCGCCCCGCTCCTCTTTTGCGTGCTCTTCTTGGTCTCGAAGTTCGGCCTCGGCTATCGCGAGCCGCCACGCCCAAAACTCTCGTAGGTCCTGGTCTTCTTCCTGAGATAGCGTACGCTTCGCGGACTCAACGGCGTCGATGAAGACCGACGGAACCTCCCCCGGAGTCCCGGACCATGACCGTACGCCTCGGTCAGACAGACATCCGAACAGCGAATTCTTCTCCTCTTTGCTCGCCGCCGCAATCGCCTTTCGCACCACAACTCGCGCTATCGTCCGCCAGGGATCAACGCCAACCGGGTAGGCTGCAGCCGTCCTTGCCAGCCGCCAGACACCATCTTTGTCGAGCCCTGCTCCCAGCATTGCGACGACGGTGTCAGGAACAACATGCCCCTCTGGATCGATGTCCTGAAGAATGCTCGGTAGGTGGTAGCCTACAGTCCCACGATCCGTCGCCAGGCTGAGGAACCTTCGCACGCTGTCTGCCGTAGCTGCTTCAACTGGTCCTTCGAGAGAGATGGGTTCCACGTGGTTGCTGAACCGGAGTTGGCTCCCGACGGCGTGGTAACGCTCGTATCCCCGCTCAGCCTCCAGTGCGCTTCTGTGAGTGAGCGTGTCCGCCAACCACGCAACGCCGGGACGCCCAACGCGTCCGAGCACCTCCTTGAGGTGCCAATCGAAGTTGCCGCCCAGTTCATCGGGGAACGGGACACGGGCAATCTGGCTCATGAGCCAGAAGCCAAGCTGCTCTGCCCCATCGGGTGCTCCGTCCTCGCGCGTGGACCAGTACACGGCGTCAACCAACACACGTACGGCGGGAACCAACGACGCGTCCGTCAGCGAGTCCAACACCTCCGACAGAAGATCCCGGAGCCCAGGCCAGTCGTGGTCGAGTGCCCAGGCGATGCATCCGATGAAACCCGGGCCAGCATCGTGACGGAGAAAGAGCGCCTTCAGCCCGCGAACGTAGTTGTGCTCCTCGCCCGAGACTGTCCCCACGCCCTGAAGCGGAGGGAGCCGTCCGTACACCGTGAGGACAAGATTGAGAACCTGCTGCTCACTGCCGCACTTCGCTACCAGCTCATTCAGTAGCTCAAGCGCTGCGCCGGAACCTTGCTGTTGTCGGAGCTCGGCCAACCACCGAACCGCTACCGTGACTGCGAAGCGGGTCGTTGGCGACGGCTCATTACCGGCCAGACTCTCATACACGAAGTCAGACACGGCAGGCGAACCTGCGGCGTGTTCCCCGAGAGCCCAGGCCACACCTCCGAGTCGTGTGAGCTCCTCTGCAGAACCAAGGAACTGCGCTCCTCGCCTCAGAAACGCCTGGATTTCATCGGATTTCGCCGACGCCGCTATCTCGGCAGCCTTGGCGGCCATTCGTGTTCTCTGGCCTTCGTAGTCATGGAAGCTAAGGAGGGGCTCGAACTCACCAGCGACTTCGTTCGCGGCGTAGAGGTCTTCCAGAGCATCCGCCGCTGCTTTGATCTCGCCGTCCTTCTCGAACCTGTGGTGCCAGGCCCACACATCCCTTGCCGCAGCTACTTCTTCCAGTTCTTCCGTGCGCCCGGAAAGCACCTCCCGCGCCCACGTCAGATCTTCCAGCAGTTGATGGCGCAACTCGCTACGAAAGGCGTCGTCGCCGCGCTCGCGACACTGGTTCGCGCTGCGGTGCGCCTCGGCAAGTAGACCCCAGAGAAACCTACGGACGGCCACCGGGGTCTCGGCCCGTTCCACCAGAGACATGAGCTCTGAGCGAAGCTCGATCCTCGTCTGCCAAGCAGGGTGTCCCGGCATCGCTACGAGCGTCTGGATGTGAACCGTGAAGCTCTCGCTCCACGTCTGTCGTCTTTCGAGGCTCAGCGCTGGTGTGATGAGGGACTGCAGTGGAGCAGCATGCTCCTCGAGGCCGCCGCCCTCAACGCTCTGACGCAGGAGGCGGATTGCCGTCCGCTTCGCTTGCTCTTCGAAGTCTCCCCAGAACTCAGGACCCCCGTGCAGAGCCCGCCCAATCAGATCTTTGGCCCGCTTGCCATCGTTCGGAAGACCACGAGGAAGTCGCTCTGCGATCTCGGCCTCCGCTGAAGCCAGAGCGCATAGCTCGTCCAGGACCCGCTGCCGGTGATCCGGACTACGCGCGCCCATTGCAGCGTGGAAGACCGGCCATCCGAGCTCGAGAACCACGTCGTCATGGCCAACGGACTGCTCTCCGAACAACCCCTCGACCGTCGTCGGTCCAACGGATGACTGGCGCAGCGCGGCGCTAAGCCGGACTGCATCATCTGGGCGAAATCGTGCGATGTCGACGAGCACCTCCGCCATCGCGACTCGCTGGGGCGCCGACATCCCGTCGAGGTGGCCCTGGACGCCCTCGAAGAAGCCATCTAGCAAATCGACGGGCGTGCCCGCGATCGAAAGGAGCAGCTCGGTCCGCGCCAACGAGACGAGCACGGATCGTCCGAGCTTGCTGATGTTGCCAGCAGCCCCTGCGGACCGAACGGAGGCGACGAGGGAGAGGGCATCAGAAGATGGCTCGAGCGCATCGTCGCTAGGGCCGGTCTGTACAGCCAGCCACCGGAGTAATACGTGGTCGCGCAGGACGTCCGGCTTCAGCTCGATGAGGCGATTGCGCGCACCGCGGTCCGTGAGCGCTCGTCGCGTGACCAGCTCGGTGACGATCCTCCGGGTGCGAGCGACATCTTCCACGCCACTGCCAGCGGCGAGCACTCGGACGACCGAGTCATCTTCTCGGTCCACTGGCCCAATGAGAGCGGCCCAGCGAAGCAGCGATCGGACCACCTCGGAAGGCGTCGCCGTATGGAGGCTCACGATTTCCTGAAGGTAGTCGTCTGCCAGCGCCTCGGCCGTCGCCGGTACCCTCGAGAGATCGCCGTGGGACTCGAGGAGGTGAACGGCGAGCGTCATCCAGACGGGATGGCGGGCGAACCGCTCTGCGACGAGGCGCGCAGCATCTGTCCGCCATTCCGCAGTGGCCGAGCTCAGCGCTCCGGATGCCAGGAGGTCTGCACACATGCTCTCGGCATCGGTTTGTGGAAGCGCGCCAAGGGCCAGCTCCGCCACCTTGTGCCGGACGCGGGGGCCGTGAAGGAAGCGAACTACGGGGTCTTTGGGAGACCGGACAGCTACGGCGAACTTCCACCGAGCCGAGCGTGCCGTTCGCCCACGAAGTTGCTCGGATAGTAGCTGCAGGACTTTCTCATCCGCGGGCTCGTCAACCAGCAGCAGCGTCGGCCGCTCGGGCACGATGGCGGCGAACCAGGATCCGGTCATGGTCATCGTCGCGACGTTTGCCCAGAGGACTTGCCAGTGCCCGGTCGACGCGATGATATCGCCAGCTTCGACCATCAACCGTGTCTTGCCGATTCCACCGGCGCCGTGCACGAGAAGGAACAGTGAGTCCGAGTCGAGGAAGTCCTGGATAGCCTGGAGTTCTGACTGCCTGCCAAAGAACGTCCCGTTGTCTGACCGGACGAGAAACGGCTCATCCCCCAGCAGGGCGTCCCGGGCCTCGGGGATGCTCAAGAAGACACGCGTCTCGCCGCCAAAGAACGACCGATGAACTTCCGGATGCTTATCCAACAGCGCATCGAGGTTCGCTTGCTCCCAGAAATCCACCGCCAAGCCGAGCGCTTTGAACAGCGGCACGACCTCGTCATCCCACGTTTGCCGGTTGGTTGGGTTGAACGCGGCATTCGTGACGAGTCGCCAGTTCGAAACACCGGCCCATTGCCCATGTCGAGCGTGTGTGGGCTGCCGGTAGCGGCCGATCTTGGCGGCTTCCTTCTTGGCATCGGCGATTGCCTTCGCGGCGGATCCGTCCTCATGATGTTTCGCTTGGTACACGAGGGTTCCGTCGCCGGATCGCACGTCTTGGCCCCCGTCCCTTCCCCGGCGGCCGAATAGCGCTGCCTTCGGATCCTCGAACCAGACGATGGTCGTAGCCAGCGCCTCGAACGTGACGCCAGATTCGATTCGTGCCCAGTTCCGATCAGCCACGATCACCTCCCGTGCGGGTCAGGACCCAGGCGAGGCAGCGCGACTCCGTCTCCCTCGTCCGCGGCACTTGCTCGCGGGGCTGCAGGTTTCTCATTCGAAGTCCCCGTTTTGTGGAACGCCCCACAGGGCTCGCAGGTCCCTGGCTTTCAACAGGGACTCGAACTGGCTCTGCAGTGATGTCGCCAGAGAGGCGTCATCGACCAGTACGCCAGCCTCGATATTCCTCTCGTGCGCCGCCTCCGTGAAATTGGCCGAGCTGATGAAGACCCGTTCCTCGTCCACCACGACGGCCTTGGCGTGCAGGCAAGCCTTGCGGCCTTGGCCGATCTCCAGCGCGCGCAGGTCGTAGAAGACCTCGGGGAGGCGCTCGCCGGGCCAGATCCCGTTGCGGAAGGTGTCGGCGAACTGGCGCAACAGGATGGCCTCGGGCGTCTCGTCCTTGTACGGACGCTGGATATTCAGGAACAGCCGAACAGAGAGGTCCGGCTCGGCATCCATCCGAGCGGCGAGCTCGCCGAAGAGGGCATGGGCCCTCTCGCCCTTGTCGATGGCGTAGGAGGCGATGAGCAGGCTGTGCTTGGCCTCGCGGAAGAGCTGGCGGACGACGACGGAGGTGTCGCGCGACGTGTTGCCGGGTAGCTCGGGGCCGGACCAGACGAGCTCGATGCGGTCGGCGATGGACTGGGCGGCCTGGCGTTCCTGTGCCAGCAGGCGGAGCAGACGGGCGATGTGGGCGGCGGTCATGCCGTCGTCGCCCATGGAGCGCAGCTCGGCTCGGACCTCGTCGACCTTGGTTTCAGGGACCAGGGTGTGGAGGCGTGCGCGCGAGTACGAGGGTTCCAGGCGACGGGCCTCGAGGTCCTGGGCCAGCGCCAGCAAGGCGGGGCGTCCCAGGGCGTGGAGCACGGACATCACAGCACCTCTTCGGGGAAGAAGGCGGCGGCCGGGGTCGAGACGGTGGGGACGACCAGGGCGCGGTCGAGGAACTCGTTGCGCAGCTCGCAGCTGGTCTCGGCGATGAGCAGGCAGCCGTGGCACGCGGCGCCGTGGAGGAAGCGCTCCTCGTGGGGGTTGGTAGGGTCGTGCTGGGCGCAGATCGGGTCGTTGGAGCACAGGCGGCCGAGCTCGAGGGCGCGGGCCAGGTGGTGCTCGATGTTGCGCCCGACGTCCACCAGGCCGCCGAGGGTGCCCTCCGAGCCGGCGCCGCCGGTGTACAGCAGGATGCCGTGGCCGGACTCCCCGGCGTACACACGCTCGCGGATGGAGCTGGCGGAGTAGCCGCACTCCAGGGACACCGCGGTGATCAGCAGGTGGGCCAGGGAGTGCAGCATGACCGCGGGCGCTCCAGGGAAGCGGGCTTTCTCGAGACCCTTGCGTTGCTTGTAGGCCTCGAAGCCGGTCAGCAGGCGGCCAGCGCGGCGGGCGACGGTTGGGCGGGCCATCCAGTCAGCGATGGCTTGATCAGAGATGGCAAGGAACACGCCCTCGCCGCGGTGCTGGGTGGCGGGCACCCAGGTGACCTCGCGCGCCAGCGGCGCCAGCTCGACATCCAGCGACAGCTCCCCGTCGATGTCGGGTATGGCGGCCTCGAAGCGGGTGAAGCCGACCTGGGCCACCACCTCGCGCAGGCGGTGGACGAGCACGATGCGAACGACCCGCTCCCGCATCCACGGCGGCAGCTTGGTCAGGGACCGGGCGCGGGCGTAGAAGTCGCCGTCGGGGACGTCCTCGCCCAGTGTTTCGTTCGCAGCAAGTAGAGTCTCGATCTCGGCCTGCTTGATGCCCTTGTCCACGGGGGGGACGCCGCCCTTGCGGCGCTCGACCTCGGCCCACACGTCCTCGTCGGAGAAGCCTTCCAGGGCGACGAAGACCTTCTGCTTCTTGCGCTCGCGGCGGACGTCGTCCGCGTCCTCGGCGTACTGCAGGAAGTCCTCGAACACGCGGTCGACGGCCTCCTTGAGCTCGGCCAGCGTGTCCGGGATGGCGATCACGCCCAGCGTCTGGGAGAAGTAGGCGTTGCTCGCCGAGCGGGTCAGCAGGCGGTTGGGCTTGTCGCAGGGGTCCCAGACCCGGGGGCCGAGCCACGGCTTGCGGCCCTGGCACTTGCCCAGGACCATCGCCTCGGTGACCATCGCCTCGGACAGCGGGCGCCGGTCCCTGGTGCGCTCACAGCGCACGTAGATCTCGGCGAAGTCGTTGCCGGCGCCGCCCTCGTCCAGCCACAGCTGCCCCACTCGCTCGGGGTCGAAAGTGTTGTGCACGAAGGCGTACCAGTCGATGTCGCTGATGTGGCCGCGCACGCAGGCCTGGACGAAGCGGACCGGCACCACGGGGATCTTCTTGCGGTCGTCGGAGAAGTAGTACTTGCCGTCCCGGAGCTGGCTCCACGGCACCAGGGGTCGCGTGCGGTAGAGGCGGCCGTCCGGTGCCTCGTAGGTCTGCTCGACCTGGGCCAGGAACCAGGTCGGGAACTGAAACGCGGTGATGCCCGAACGACTGGACCAGCCTTCGCCGTCGTCGACCGGAGGGGAGTAGAGCGCGACCTCCTCGAGGCCGAGGTGTTCGCAGACGCGCCGCTCGAGCCGGTCCTCGAATACTCGCTCGCGCTCGCCGTGCCAGTGGTCGAGCCCGCCGATCAGGACCGCGTGGTCGGGCAGGTCGACCATCGCGCCGGGTCCGAAGGTGGTCAACACCTGGCTGCACCGTAGCTCACCCGCGGGTGGTATCCGCTTGCCACGCTTTTTCATGGCACCTCCACGTCGAAACCCTCGGGGTTACGCAGCCAGAGGTTCACGGTGGGCTCCACGTCACGCAGGCTGCGCTGGGCCTTGAACCGGGCGTGCTCCTTGGGCTTGCGGTCGAGCTGGGGATCCAGCGGCTGATAGAGCAGGCGCTGGGCCCGGCCGACCTCGTCCTGGTACTGCAGGTCCCCTTCCTTCTGGGCGATGCGTGCCCAGGCGTCCAGTAGATCGACCACCCGTCCGCGCACCCGCTGGCGCAGGGCCTCGGCGTCCGCGGCCGAGAGCTGCTCGTCGTGGCCCTCGGCCCGGCGGGAGATGACCTCGGACACGAAGGCGAGCTCGCCCAGGTGCTTGCCGATGGCGCCAGCGCCCAGCGGCTCGGTCATGGCGTCGTGACCCAGCCTGGCCAGGGCCACGGCGACGCCGGCGAGGCCGCGGTCGATGGCCCGCGGCGAGAACGGCGTGACGCTGGTGGCCTCGACCGCGCGGTAGAAGCTGGCGTGCCAGGCCGCGAAGCGCTCGTAGTGCGAGCGGTCCCGCGGCCGGTGGATGTTGAGCAGGGTGACGACCAGGCCGGGCCGGTCGGCGTCTCGCCCGACGCGGCTGGTGGCCTGGATGTACTCCGACGCGCTCTTGGGCTGGCCCAGCACCGCCATCAGGCCCAGCCGGGTGATGTCCAGGCCGACCGAGATCATGTTGGTGGCCAGCGCCACGTCGACGCGCTCCTTGTCGTCGTGGAACGTCAGGTCCAGGCGCCGCTTGGTGTCTGCGACCTCGTTCGTGCCCACGCGGCTGGTCAACTCACGCGGGTCGTGCAACTTCTTGCGGTCGGCGAACAGTCCGCGCACCTCGTTGAGGCGCCTGCGGCGGAAGCCCAGGTCGAGCAGTCGGGTGCGGACCTCGTCCTCGACGATCCGGCGGCTGCCACCGAGCTCGCGTAGGGAGTTGAAGTAGCCCAACACGGTCATGTACGGATCGGCCGGGTTCTCCTTGTTCCGAGCGCCGCCGTTGTCCAGCCACGCCTTCTGGGCCGCGCCGAGCAGCGCGACGTAGGTGCGCAGCAGCACGACCTTGAGGTTGCGTCCCTGGGCAGCGACACCGAGGTAGGTGCGCGGGTTCTGGTCCAGCGGCGATACGGTCCGGGCGAAGAACGAGTCGCGCCTGTCGGGTCCCGGTGGCGGGAAGACGTCGACCGAGGACCGGCCGAACAGCCCACGGATCTGCTTCTCGGCGCGCCGGACGGTGGCGGTCGAGGCGACGATCTTGGGCCGGACACCCTCGGCGCCCACCGGATCGACGCACAGGGCGTCGATGGCGGTCTCGTACAGCCCGACCATGGTCCCCAGCGGCCCGGAGATCAGGTGCAGCTCGTCCTGGATCACCAGGTCCGGCGCGGGTAGGCGGCGCTCCAGTGCCTGTCCCTTGCCCTTGGCCCACGGGCCGTAGAAGCCCTCGTCGTCGTGGCGGGCGACCCGGCCGAACAGCCCCGCGGTCTCGCCGACCCACGGCAGGTTGGCGAACTTGTCCACCGTGGCGATGAGGAACGCCGGCAGGCGCCGGTAGATCGGCTCGTCCACCGACAGGATCGGCAATCCCCGCTCCTGGCGCCGCGAGTGAAACGCGCAGCGACGATCGCGACAGCAGACCCGCAGGTCGGTGGGCCGGTTCATGTCGGGCAGCAGCGTGAAGCTGTCCTTGTCGAAGCGCGCACCGCACCAGGGGCAGGTCTCCAGCGGGATCGGCGAGGGCTTGCGCTTGTCGTCGTTGAGGTAGGCGATGGTCCGCCGCCGCGCCGAATACTGGTTGTCCTTGCCCTTCTCGCCCATCCGGTTCGGTGTGCCGCTCTGGCCGACCCACAGGCCGATCTCGAAGGGCCACAGGCCCAGCTTCTCCACGTCCTGCTGGCGCTCGATCTCCAGGGCGCAGATCAGCGTGGCAGCACGGCCGAGCTGGTCGAGGGTCAGCAGGCGCAGGGTGTAGCGCATGATCACCGAGACGCCGGCCGAGTGGATCGACGGATCGCGCAGCCGCCGCAGCACCATCGTGAACGCGGCCAGGCCCAGGTAGGCCTCGGTCTTGCCGCCGCCGGTGGGGAAGAACAGCAGGTCCACGATGTGGCGGTCGGCGGCCTTCGGATCGACCACACCGGGGAGGTTCATCAGCAGGAACGCGAGCTGGAACGGATACCAGTTCGGCGGCGGGAGGTCCTCGGGGCGCCTGTCCTTGCCGTGGCAGGCGCGCTGGCGGAACGCGGCGGCGATGGCCCGGTTGGTGATGCGGAACGCCTCCAGGGCCAGCGGGTCGTCCAGGGCGTCGAGGCCGGCCTGGATTCGCTCGCGGGCGCGGCCGGTGTTGTCGAGTAGTTCGCGGGCCACGCGCGCACGGTGAGGCTCGCCAGGGTCGACCGCGGCCTGGCGCTGCAACCACTCGCCGTACTCGGCAACCATCGGCCCAACCAGGGCGCGCACGTCGTCCGCCGACTCCGCCGCCCCGAGCGCCTCCATGCCCAGCTCGACGCCGGGGATCTGGGTTGGGACGACCTTGTCCACGTCGGCGGTGGGCATCCACTCGGTGCGCACCTCACGGCAAGCACCAGCGCTGTCGGTGACTGCCACGGCCGAGACGTTGTGCCCGACACCGTACTCGAACACGTCGCGATACTGCAGGTCCCCCACCGCGTCGTCCCAGTCGTCGCTGTCCAGCCCGCGGACGTCCGGCCGTGGGACGAACGGGGGCAGCGTGTGCAGGGAGAGCTCCGGCTGGAACACGTAGGTGGCGTCGCGCCGCATGGTCTCGGACGCGGGCTCGCGGTGGTTGACCAGGAACACCGACACCGAGCGCGTGCCGTCGGGCACGAGCCGGCTGGTGGCGGCCCTTCGCACGGAGACCACCACGCGCAGCCCGTTGCTGCCCGGCACCTCGGTCTCGCTGGGCTCTCCCTCGGACAGACCGACGATCACCTCGGCCTCGCGGGGCAGCCGTCGCCAGCGGCCGCCGCTGGCGCGCTCCTCGGCCGGAGCCTCTACCGGCTCGCCATCCAGCGAGACGACCTCCTCGCCCCGGGGGACCGGCGCGTAGTCACCCCAGGCGACCTTGACCTGCAGCTGCGCCGATTCGCCGGAGACGAGCACGCTCAGCCCCATGGACGACGGGAAGTACGCCTTGCGCGCGGACGCCTGCTCGGGGGTGTTCTCGTCGTCCGCCTCGACCACGCGATCCACCTGGTCGAGGGCGTCGTCGCCGTCGTCGTCGGTGCGCTCGTCGAGGGGGGCCTCGTACGGGACGAGGAAGCCGGTCAGGTACCACCGCGACGGCGAGATGGGCAGCTCCTCGGCCTGGTACTGAAGGTGGTCCGGGTGCCCGGGCCGAGGCCCGACCAGGTCGAGGCGCAGGGTGTCGATGAGCTGGCTGCGGACGTCGGCCGAGGTGGTCATCGCCGGGGCTCCTCGTCATCGCGGGTGATCAGATAGTAGCCGCCGGTCTTGGGGGCGCCGCGGAACTCGATCCTGGAGTCGCGCCGGAGGACTGTTATGGCTCGTTGCACCTTGCGCGTGGACTCGCCCAGCTGCTCGCAGAGCCTCGGAACGCGAAGCCCGGGCTGAGCAACGATCAGCGCCAGGAGCCGTTCCTCCAGCGCTCCTTCGGTCGTGTGCGGTCCTACTGGGCCATTTACTAGGCCGTTTACTGCGCCATCTACTCCGCCAGATACTCCGCCACGCGCATCCTCCGGTGTTCCCCAGGGGAAGACGATCTCGAACAGCTTGTTCCCGGGATCGTTGCGGATCTCCGGTGGTTGTCTGCCCGCGTCGCGCCAGGTGTTGAGGATGAGCGGGAGGCCCGTACCCGCCTGCTCGGCGAGCTCGGCCTGGCGCAAGAGCCGTGCGATGAGCGGATTGCGCAGCAGGCTGTGACCGCCGCCTGCGAGCAGCTCGACCGGAACGAAGGAGTCACCGGGGTTGCGGAAGTGGATCCGGTCTCGCCACCACAGCACGGTGGGGATGCGGCTCTGGTCCGAGTAGTCCTGGTGCGCGATCAGGTTGACCAGCGCCTCGCGGAGCGCCTCTTCCTCCCGGGAACGTGAGCGGCGATGCGGGCCCTCGTCCTCCATCTCGAACGGCTGGGGGCACAGGGTGTGGAAGCGCTCGAACAGCGTCCGCAGGGCGTCGACGATGTTGCCGTCGCAGAGACGCCGGTCGTCCCAGCGGTGTCTGGGGATCCCGCCGGCGGCCGAGGTGTGCATCACGCGAAGGTCGACGATGCCGCGCGGGAGCAGGCCGGCCAGGGCACTGGACCGCCCGAACAGGAGCGCGGCCGCCCTGGTGAATACCCCGTCGGCCCGCACCAGCCCCACCGAGGTGAGCCAGGTGAGGACGTCAGCGCCAGGGTTCGCGGCTGCGGGGCGACGTAGCTCGATCAGCCCACGCAGCCAGCTGATCGCATCGGGATCGAGCTGCTCCAGCGTGACGTCCGCGCACGCGGTCTGGTCGTAGCGCTCCTCGGTGGCATCGCGGACGAAGCGCCCCTCCTCCTCGGGGCGGCAGCGGTGATCACCGGAGCCCACGCGGACGTAGGCTTGCCAGCGACCCTTGACGCGGCAGCGGACCGGCTTGTCGGTGCGGAGAACCTCCTCGATCCGCAACGCGAGCACCCAGCCCTCGTCGAAACGGTGGAGGCGGGGGTGCACCACAGGCGGGCGGCTGACCTTGTCGCCGGTGCGGATGGCGCTGAGCAGATCGTTCTGGAAGCGATCGATGTCGTCGATGCCGGTGATCTCGTTCTCGCCGTCGCGCTCGGACACGCCGAAGACGATCCAGCCGCCGCCGCTGTTGGCCATGGCCGCGATGGTCTTGAACGCGTCCTGGGGCACGCCGGCGGCCGCGGACTTGACCTCGAAGTCGGTCCACTCGGTGCCGTCGAGGCGGGCCAATAGCTCGTCGCGGGTCATGCGTCCTCCCCGGTGCCTGACGGAGTGCCGAAGGCGAATCCCGTTTGGGCGGTGGGCCCGGCTTTGGCTTTCTTCTTCCCCGCCTTGCGCGAGGCCTTCTTCTTCCCGCCCCTGCCATCGTGCAGTCCGGCAGCGACCTCCTCACGATACCGCTTCTGGTTCAGGTCGAGCAGGCGCGCGAGCACCTCGTCGCGGACCTCGCCGGGCCAGCGATAGCGGTAGGGCTTCTTCTTGTTGCCCCAGGTCTCCTCGTCGATCTCGTAGTCCAGCAGGAACTCGCAGTCGGTGGGGATGTCCTCCCAGCCGTAGGCGTCGAGGACGGCGCGATCCATGGCGGCGTGGAGGTCGCGGAGCTTGAGGATGTCTGTTGCGCGCTCTTCGGGATCGTGGAAACGGTTGTAGGTGCTCGTGAGACCCTCTTCGCTACGGACCATTCGCTCGGCGCGGAAGGTGTAGTACTCCGTGCCGACGACTTCGAGGTTGGGAGCGGACTCCCACCCATCTGGGAACGGGAATGTCTCGAAGCAATCTGACGGGGTGTAGCGAAGGTCGTCCTTCAGTGAGGATCCAAAGAAACGAGCCCACAGTTCGTGGACGCGGCACTGCAACAAAGCGAAGAACGAGAAACGACTCGAGGATACGATGACGAGCGCCTCCGAAAAGACCATCTCCGCCGGCATGAATGCCGTGGACCACTGCGGCTGGTGACGAGCCCAAACTAGAACCCGCTCCAGCCCATTGATGGCGCGGAATAGCGCTGGCGTCGATTCGGCGAAACGCCACCAATATCTGGCTCGTATCTCCCTCTTCTGGGCAAGGCGCGCCGGCTTGACCTTCTCCTCGACGATTGCCAACAAATCGGGCCAGCGACGCGCTTCCTCTTCGGTCATCTCGCCGAAGTTGATGACATAGCGGCGGTGATCGTGTGTCGGGCTGGAGTTGACCTCTTGCCCCCCGATGTATGGGAAAACGCGCTCGGCATTGCACGGATCCTTCTCGTTCAGCCGGTGCATCTCGGCGATGGGAGTGGCCTCGGGGTTGGTGTCGTCAAACGTGAAGCCCATGCCTAGCACGTAGCTGCCGATGAAGCTCTTGCCGGCGTTGGCAAATAAAGGAGCTGGATCGTTGTGGCCGCCAGCGTGGAACAGAAAGGCGGTGATGACAGGGACATCGTGGCCATCGAGTAGCCGCCCCCTCTGCACCTCCCCTTTTCGCACATGGACCACGCTGACTATGACTGCCGCTGCACCCGGCCACTTCACCCTCCGACGAGCCTCGTAGATGGTTCCCCCGTTCGTGCACATCCACCGCAGCCCAGTAGCCCTTGTATCCCCCTGGGCGATTGTGTTGGTCGCCACCAGCCCGAGCGTCCCGTACTGGCGCAGCAAGGTGAAGGCCCGCCGGAAGAAGTGAGCCACCAGATCGGCGTTGCCATGGGCGCCCTGATGGAGCGACTTGAGCCAGTCCGAGAAGCCCACTCGGTTGGAGGCTATGACCGTGTTTTTGCCCGCGAACGGCGGATTCCCCACCACGCAGTCGAATCCTGGCTCATTCCTCTCAAACACCTCCGGAAACTCGATCTCCCAGTGCAACGGCGCAACCGGCTCGTCACCGCTACGCAGATCGTCCACCAGCCCCTGTAGCTCCGTCGTGTCCTTCTCCCCGGCCCGCCAGGCCCTAATCATCCCCCGGTAATCCAGCCGCAGCTCCTCGCGAACCTTGTCCTTGTCCGCACCGAAGTACGCGGCGATGACCAGGTCGCCCACCAGCCGGGCGTCGCGCAGGGCGTACTCGGCCTGTTCCCAGACATCTTTCTTCTCGAGGTACTCGCCCTCGCCAAGTTGCTGTAGCTCCCGGCGATGCCCAGCCGCTCGGTCGATGGACTCGGATACGTGTCGCAGCAGGGGCAGGTCGTCGTTGTCGGGCTTGACCGGCTTCCAGTGGAAGGCGCCGATCTGTGCCCGGGTCAGGCCCACGAGCGAGTCCCCGTGCTTGAGCACGTGGTCGAGGAAGGTGAAGGCGTGGTCGCGGGCCAGGGTGACCAGCCACAGGGAGAGCTTGGCCAGGTTGACCGCGAAGGGGTTCTTGTCCACGCCGTACAGGCAGCGCTGGACCACGAGCCGCCGGGCGTGCAGCAGGGGCTCCTCGTCCGGGGGGAAATCGGGCAGGCAATCGTGGACCTCCCAGGCCTTGACCAGCTGCTCGGCGAGCTGGCGACAGGCCTCCACAAGGAACGCGCCGGAGCCCATGGCCGGATCGCAGACCTTCAAGTCGAGGATCTGTTCGGGGGTGGGACGCTCCCCCAGGGCTTCGAGCACCGGCCGCAGGGTGGTGCGGACGATGGGCTCGGTCAGCTCGCGGGGCGTGTAGTGGGAGCCAGAGCGACGGCGCTCCTCGCCTGGCTGCAGGTACAACGCGCCTGGGCCGAGCAATCGCGGCGTACGTGGGGAGACCTTGCGGCCGAGGGCGGCGACCACGTCTTCGGTCGTCTCGGCCTCTTTCAGCGCGGTGAGCGGCTTTCCGGTGACATCGCACTCGGCGGTGTCCTTGAGCCACTTCTTGCGCTTGCCCGGCGCCTGCTCCAGGAGCAGATCCACGTCCACGACCACGTGCTTGGGTCGCACGGCGATGGCGTGGCCGCAGGCCCGCTCGACCGCGAAGCCCATCATCGCCTCGTAGACCGAGCCGATCTGCTCCACGTCCAGGGCGCGGTAGGGCAGGCGCTCACCGTCGAGCACCAGCAGGGCGTCGAGCACGCGGTGGACAGTGCCATCGCTGACCCGTGGCGCCTCGAACTGCTCGCCACGCTGCCGGGCCACGCCATAGGGCCGGCCCTCGAGGAAGGGGTACTCGTCGGGGTTGAACAGCTGGCCGTGGCGCGTGGGCAGGCGCAGCCCGCCGTGGCCACCGCCGTCGAACACGAGCCGGAACAGCGAGACCAGCCAGGACCAGGCGCCGTAGCGCTGGTCCATGGTGTCGGGGTAGCGGCCGGCGTCGGTGCGCAGGCGGTCGTACAGGCCGGTGACCGAGTAGTTGCGGGCGTAGACGCCGTCGGCCGGCATCAGCCCCTCGTCCTCGGCGTACAGCAGGAATACCAGGCGCAGCAGTACGGTCAGCAGCCCGCCGTAGAGGTGCTGGGGGTCCTCGCGGGCGATGCGGCCGAGCAGGCGGTGGTCGGCCGCCTCGTCGGCGGCCTGGAAGCCGTGCATCAGCTCCCACAGGGCGCCGAGGACCTGCTCGGACAGGGCGTTGGAGACCTCAGCCTGATACTTGCGGCTCTCGGTGAGCAGGTCCAACAGGCGGCGACCGTCCGGCGCGCTGAACACCCGGTACTCGCTGAGCAACATGTGCAGCGCGGCGAGGATCGGGCGGCCGGCGACCTCGCACATGGCCGGAACGGGGAAGGTCAGGTGCCCCGAGGACTCGCCGCGGGGGGCGTGGACCAGACGCAGCTCGCGGCCGTTGCTCAGCAGGCCAGCGGGCACGTCCTTCTCCCGCATCAGGCGTTCCAGCCTCGCCTGGGGACTCGCGTGCCAGCGGCCACCGTGTCGGTCCTTGGGCGGAGGGTCGTCGAACGGGGTGTCGAGGGGCAGATCCTGCACCAGCATCAGCAGCTTGCCGTCGCCCATGCTGTCGATCACGGCGAGGTCGGGCCGCAGGGTGTCGCCGTAGTCGGGCAGCGCCAGCTCGAGATCGTCCGCAAGCGATGGTCCCCCGGGGGCTCCGGCCAGGTCCTCGGGGGCCCAACCGAGCACGCGATCGGCGAAGCGCGGCAGGTCGTCCAGGTAGGGATCGGCCTCGTCGGCGAACGCCGTTCGCGGCGGCTGGCGGACCACGGACAGCAGGGTCTGCTGCAGCTCCACGACGTTGCGCGACGGTACTGCCTGGGCCTTGACCAGGGCCGGCGGGGAGACGACGAGCCCCACGGGCTGGAGCAGGCCCAACCAGGCCTTGTGGGACGCAACCTCGGAGTCGTGCGCGGCCATCGTCCCCCTCCTAGCTCGTCACCGGCCACAGGTAGACCAGGCCGACCGGTTCGACGCGGCGGGCCTGGACCTGGTACGCGTTGCGGATGCGCCGGGGCTCCTCGTCCAGCTCCAGTTCCAGGGACTGCAGGCGCGCGGCCCAGTGGCGCTGGTCGGCAGCGAGCTGCCGCTGCTCGGCCTCGGGGAAGCCGAGGGAGAGCTGCAGGTCGCCCTCGACCTTCTTCTGCTGGCGCTCGATGCGCTCGCGCTGGCGCTGCAGGATCTCGCGCATCTCGCGGGCTTCCTGATCACCGCGCTTGCCCAGCTCGACCTCGGCGCGCTCGGCCAGGGTGGTGGCGCGTCGTTCCAGGTGGGCGTGCAGCTCGGACACGTCCTGGACCGCGGCGGCCTTGAGACGATCCCGAATCCCTTCAGGGACCTCGCGCAGGCGCGGCTGGGCCAGGGCGTCCTCCAGCAACCGCAGCACCTCGTCTTTGGCCCCCTCGCCGAGCGGCCGCAGGGTCGAGCGGCCGCGGCTCTCTGGATCGCGCCACTCGGACGCGACCGCGAGGATCTCGTCGTGGAGCCGCGTGGCGCCCTCGCCGTACAGCGACAGGCGACCCAGCGTGACCACCTTGGGCACGGGGTCGTCGGTGCGCACCACGCAGGCGCGGGTCAGCTCGTCGTGGAGGAAGCCCTGGGACATGAAGCGGCCGAGCAGCCGCTGCACCACGCGGTGCTCCAGGTGCAGGTGGACCACGTCGCCGTCCAGGGTGCCCGGGTCGCGGAAGACCACTGGGCGCAGCGGGGCCTCGCGCCGCCACTCCCAGGGCTTCTGGCCCTTCTTGCGAGGAGTGCGCAGCGAGTCGAGGGTGACGGCCCAGGTGGGATCGGCACCCATGCGCTCGTGCAGGGCCGGGATCTGCCAGCGGGCCCGGGCCGGGTCGTCGACGGCGGCCGCGGGATCGAGTGGCTGCAGGCCCTCGGCGCCCATCACCTCCAGCGAGGCGGTCAGCGCGTCGCGGAAGTGGCGGTCGTCCAGGCCGATCCAGTCCCGGGAGACCTTGAGCATCTCCTCCAGGCGCTCGACCTGGGCGTGGAGCGTGCCGCGGCGCTCGCGGACCTCCTCGAGTTCGTCCTCGACCACGCGCACCCGAGCGCGCTCGTCCTTGGCCTGATCCACCGACTCGATGGCCTGGAACAGCGCGGTCTCGCGCTCGTGGCGGATGCCGTCGCGCAGTAGCTCGTCGATGCGGCGTTCCACCACCGGCGACAGGGAGCCCAGCTCCTTGTGGATGCGGGCGCTCTTGGCCACCAGCACGTCCAGCACACGGTCCTCGGCCCGCTGCGGCAGCACGTAGTAGTGGCAGCAGACCTTCTTGGCCCGTTGCAGCTTGCGGTCGATGCGGCCGTTGCGCTGCTCCATGCGGCCGGGGTTCCAGGGCACGTCGAAGTGGAACAGGTCGGCGCAGTGGTTCTGGAGGTTGACGCCCTCGCGGGCGGCGTCGGTGGCGATGAGGATGCGCAGCGGGTGCTTGGCCGGATCGGCGTTGAAGGCGTCCTTGATCGCCTCGCGGCGCTCCTCGCCGATCCCGCCGTGGAAGGTCATGATCCGGTCGTGTTCCCGGTCCGAGCCGGCAATGGTCAGCTTGAGCTGTTCTTCGAGGTAGCGCTTGGTGTCGGTGTACTCGGTGAAGATCAACACGCGGCGGTCGGTCCAGGTCGCACCGGGGCTGCCTAGCTCGGGGCACAGGTTCGTCCGTATCCAGTCGACCATGTGCTGCAGGCGCGCGTCGCGCTCGTAGCGAGCCTTGGAGGCGACCGCTTCCATCTCGTCCAGCAGGGCCAGCTCCGGGGCCATCAGGTCAGCCGGGCCGGCGCTGGCGCTGGTGGCGGCGACCACCTGGGCGTCGTCCTCCGCCTGGACCTCCTCCTCGGCGAGAGCTGCGCGCTCGTCATCCGAGCCTGGGGGTTGGGACAGCAGCGGCAGAGACTCGGGCTCTACTTCGGCCGCGAGATCGTCGGCCTGGCGCTCCATGGCCTTGCGGTGGACACGCAGCGTGCGGGCGAAGGCCTCGATGGACGACAGAAGCCTCTTCTGCAGCGAGGTGACCACGAGCATCGCCGAGGCACGGCGAGAGCGCGGGGCATCGTGCAAGCGCTGTTCCTTGGCCAGCCGGTAGCGCTGCAGCAGGCGCGACAGGACCAGCTCGGGGGCGTCGGACGGGAGGTCGTCGATGTCGACGCGGATCACCTCGCGCTCCGGGAACTCCTCGCCGATCTCTCGCAGGTCGGCCTTGAGACGGCGGATCATCACCGCGTCGCGGGAGGCGTGGTGCACGGGCACGCCGCGGCAGAACTTCTGCGGGTCGAGGATCTCCAGCAGGGCCGAGAAGCTGTTGGAGTGGCCGTTGTGCGGTGTGGCCGACAGGAACAGCTTGTGCTCGAAGCGGGGCGCCAGGTCGCGCACCGCGCGGGTGAGCTTGGAGTCCACCGCGTAGCGGGCGCCGCTGGCCGGGGCTGCATTGTGCGCCTCGTCCAGGATCAGCATCGACCCGCCGTGGAACTCGCCGAGCCAGTCGCGCAGGGACGAGGCGTAGGCCTCGTTGCGGACCAGCGCCTGGGAAATGATGAAGCGGTTGTGGGTGGTCCAGGGGTTGATCGAGTAGCCGCGCTCCTGGCGGCGGGCGGTGACGTAGTCGCGGTCGTAGATCACGAAGGTCAGCCCGAAACGCTGCTCCATCTCGTCCTGCCACTGGCGGACCACCGACGGCGGGCAGCAGACCACGCACGCGCGCACCTTCTGGCGCATCAGCATCTCGCGCAGGATCAACCCGGCCTCGATGGTCTTGCCCAGCCCCACGTCGTCGGCGATGA
>CAZLEO010000017.1:0-38164 GCA_964558555.1 uncultured Rickettsiales bacterium
CCGAGCCAAGATCAGCCATCCTTCCCCCGTCGCCTACCGATACGTCCCCACCTCACCCAGCGGCACCTTGCTGCGCTGGAACGTCCCGCTCCCCCGTGCCACCTCGGTGCCGTCCTCGAGCATCAACACCGACTCGGCCACGAAGAGGGTGCGCGTGGCGCTGGTGACGCGGCCCTCGGCGCGCAGTGTGCCCTCGACCACGGGCCGCAGGAGGTAGACGTTGAACGAGACGGTGAGGACGAAGCAGTCCTCGACGCGGGAGTTCACGGCGAAGTAGGCGGCGTCGTCGAGGGCCTTGAAGTAGGCGGAGCCGTGGAGCGCGCCGCCGCCGTGGTGGAAGCGGGGGTCGACGGGCTGGTGGACGACGGCCGCGCCGTCGGCGATCTCGATGCGGGGGCGGTACAGCTCGTTGACGGGAGCTGCGTGGTACATGTTCTCGAGCTTGCGGTGATGGGAGGACCGGTCGGTCACGTCATGACCTCCACGAGGGTCCGGGCGATCAGGGGGATGTGCGACCACAGGCGGGGATTGGCGGCCTTGCGGCCCAGCAGGCGGGGCCGGAGGTAGAAGCGGCGATAGGCGCGGACGAGGACGGCCTCGAGCTCGGCCGCGTCGAGGCCGGCGTCGGTGAAGTAACCGGGGGGCTCGCTGACGCTGCCCAGGGTGTAGTCGCGCCAGTAGTCGCGGGAGAGCACGCCTCGCTCCAGGGCGTCCTCGTAGATCCCGGTGCCCGGCAGGGCCACGGTGAGGGTGTAGCTGGCCCAGTCCAGGGGCAAGTCGAGGGAGAGCTGGACGGTCTGCTCCATCTCGTCGGCCGTCTCGCCGGGGTAGCCGAGCATGAAGTACCCGCGGGTCTCGAGCCCCGCGACCTGAGCGGCCTCCAGCGACCGGGCGATGCCGTGGAGATCCAGGTTCTTGTTCATCAACCGCTGCACGCGGGGGCTGCCGGTCTCGATGCCCACGTGGATGCGATAGCAGCCGGCCTCGGCCATGGCGGCGAGCACGTCGTCGTCGAGGTGGTCCACGCGGGTGCGGACGTTCCACGGCACGACCAGTCCCCGGTTCAGGATGCCCTCGCACAGCTGCAGCACCCACTCGCGCCGCATGGTGAAGGTCTCGTCGAAGAAGACGATCTCGCGGGCGCCGAACCGGGTGGCGGCGCGCTGCATCTCGTCCAGCACGCGATCGACTCCCTGGGCGCGGTAGGTGCCGCCCACGTAGACCTGGGAGCAGTAGCGACAGCGGAACGGGCAGCCGCGGCTGGTGACCATGGAGACGTACGGGGTGGGCGCGTCCACGGACTGGTAGCGGTCCATGGGCAGCAGGTCCAGCGCGGGCATGGGCAACCCGTCGAGGTCCTCGATGGGGCCCGACGGCGGGCCGTGGATCAGCTCGCCGCCCTGGCGCACGATGGTCCCGGCCATGCCGGCGAGGTCCTCGCCCCGGTCCAGTCGATCCAGCATCTCGACGAGGGTGTGGTCGCCCTCACCCAGCACGGCCGCGTCCACGGCGGTCTCGGTCATGCACTCGTCGGGGTACAGGGACAGCTGGGGGCCGCCGATGATGATGCGCAGATCGGGCCGCATCTCGCGCAGCTGCCGCGCCAGCGAGGCCGCCAGGGGCCAGTCGAAGGTGGTGCAGCTCAGGCCCACCACGTCCGACCGCACGCGCAGGACCGCGTCGAGCAGCTCGCTGCGGCTCAGGTCGTTGGCGTACGCGTCGATGATGGACGCCGGGTGCCCCGCGGCGCGGGCGGCCGCGGCCAGGTAGGCCACCCCCAGGGGGGGATAGATCCCCGAGACGTTGGTCTCCTCCAGGAAGGGGTGCGCGCCGGATCGGCTGTTGACGCGGACCAGGGTCAGCCGTGCCATGGGAGGCTCAGCCCACCGGCTTGTTGGTGAACATCACGTTGGTCACCAGGGGCAGGGCCTTGAGGTACTTGGTGACGTCCGACGGCCGACGGACCTCCCTGGCGTGGCGCCACACCAGCCCGGGCCGCAGGTAGAAGCGGCGGTAGAAGCTCTTGTGGGCCGCCAGCAGCTGCTGAGCGGTCATGCCCTCGGGCACGAACACGGGCTCGAAGAACGAGTACGACGTGGAGTCGGCGGTGGTGACGCTGCCGTACTTGAGGCACTCGTCGTACAGCGGCGTGCCCTTGAGCGGCGTGTTGATCTGGACGGTGATGTCCTTCAGCGGCAGCGACAGGGCGAACTGGATCGACTCCTCGATGGTCTCGGGCGTCTCCCCCATGTGTCCGACCATGAAGAAGCTCTTGACCTGGAAGCCCATGTCCGCCGCCGTGCGCACGGTGTGGGCGAACTGCTCCTTGGTGATGCCCTTGCGGATGCGTTTGAGGATCTCGTCGTTGCCGCTCTCGATGGCGATGCGGATGCGCCAGCAGCCCATGGCCTTCATCCGCCGCAACAGCGACTCGTCGAGCACGTTGGCGCGGCACGAACAGGTCCACGCGGACCGGGGCGGGTCCGCCTCCATGGCCGTGAGAACGTCCGAGATGCGCTTCTTGTTGGGGGTGAAGGTGGAGTCCACGAAGGCGATGTCGCGGATCCCGTAGGTGTCCTCGAGGTGGTGGATCTCCTCGACGATGCGCTTGGCGCTGAACGACCGATAGGACGCGCCGAACGTGCTCTTGTCGCAGAAGATGCAGTGGAACGGGCACCCGCGGCTGGTGATCATCGAGGTCTTGGGCAGCAGGTGGTGGTCGTTGGGCATCGGCCGGTATCGCTTGATCGGCAGCAGGTGCCTCGACGGCATGGGCAGCTCGTCCAGGTCCTGGACCAGCGGCCGCGGCGACGCCCAGTGCAGCTCGCCGTCCCGCGCGGCGACCACGCCGGGGACGTCGATGTAGTCCTTGCCCGCTTCGATGTGCTCGACCACCTCGGACAGGGTGATCTCCCCCTCGCCGTACACGCCGAAGTCCAGCACCTCGTGTTTCAGCAGGAGGTCCGGGTTGGCGTTGAAGTGGGGGCCGCCGATGCACAGGGTGGCCTCGGGCAGCTCCCGGCGCAGCACCTCGGCCGTCTCCGCGGCCTGGTCGAAGTAGGACGTGGTCGAGGTCAGCCCCACCAGGTCGGGCTTGAACTGCCGCGCCAGGTCGGCCGTGTCGCCGATGGTCAGCCGCTCCACCGGGCAGTCGGAGATGCGCACCCGGTGGCCGGCCTTCTCGAGCACCGCGGCGATGTAGGCCAGCCCCAGGGGGGGCGAGTTGAAGAACAGGCTCCCCACCACCGCCCCCACGGCGCTCGGCCTCTGTCGGATCACGGGGGGATTGACGAGCCAGATCCTCATCGTCGTCTCCTATTGGATCAATCGCCTGCGGAAGGACGCGTACTCGGCCAGCTTGAACCCTGACAGCTCGCCCCGCCGCAGCATCCGCAGCGCCGTACCGCCTAGCTTGACGACGTTGGTGGCCTCGGCCGCGTACCTCACCGGCGCGGGGTGATCGCGCAGCCAGGCGTTCTGCCCCAGCCTGCGCAACACGCGCCGCGGCAAGAAGCCCTTCGACGTCATGGAGATCAGGCTCGCGTAGAACGTGTCTTCCGCCGCACGAGGATAGCTCAAGGACAGGCGGAACTGCGAAAACGATTTGGTGGCCCGTCCCTCGAGCTGATCCTCGGTGATCAGCCCCTGCGACAGCAGGGTGTGGGCGAGCTCGGACTTGGGGAACACGGTCAGGGAGTACAGGAACAGGTTGAACGGGCGCGGGAGCTGCAGCAACAGCTCGAGCATGGCCTCCTTGTCGCGCTGGCTGGCCAGGGGGTTGTCGAGGATCACGTCGTAGGTGACCTCGATGCCCAGGTCCTGCAGCTGCTGCCCCACCTCGATGATGCGGGCGTTGGAGCCCTTGCGGGAGTAGTGGTCGGACAGCTCGCTCTCCGAGGCGCTCTGCACCCCCACCTGCACGTGGACCAGGCCGGCGTCGCGCAGGGCGGTCAGGGTGCGGAAGTGGGTGGCCTCCGGGTTGAGCAGGATGTCGAAGGGCAGGCCGATGCGCCGCGGGTACTCGCGGACGAACTCGTCGATCCACGCGCGGGGGAAGACGAAGCTGTCGTCGTCGAAGCGGATGCGCCGCAGGCGGGGCAACGCCTGCACCGCGCGTTCGAGCTCGTCGAGCACGTGGTCCACCGTGCGGACGCGGTGGTAGTGCCCCAGCCCGGAGTAGATCTCGCGGTACTGGCTGTTGTAGCAAAACGAGCACTGGAACGGGCAGCCGCGCGACGCCATGACGCGGTACAGGGCGTTGTCCTCGGACGGATTTCCCTGTCGCAACCGGCCATTGTCGATCACGGCCATGGGGGCGTCGGCCAGGGCCTCGAACGGCAGGGAGTCCAGGTCCTGGATCAGCGGCCTGAGCGAGTTGCGCGTGACCTCGCCGTCCTGTCGCACCCACAGGTTCTGGATGGACCGGATCGGCTCGCCGTCGCGGATGGCCTCGGCGAGCTCCAGCAGCGGCAGCTCACCTTCACCGATACACACCGAGTCCGCGTGCTCGATGCAGTCCTCCGGCGAGATGGTCGCGTGGACGCCGCCCCAGACGATGTGGGCGGAGCTGACCCGGCGGGCGCGGCGCGTGAGATCCGCGACGATGGACAGGTACGGCGTGCCCAGCCCGAAGCCGATCACGTCCGGGGCCTGCTGCTCGACGAACTCCTCGAACAGCCGCAGCTCCGTGGTGGAGGGCGGGTGCACGTCGTTGTTGCGCCAGCCCTTCATGAACAGGATCGGCGCGTCGAACCCGCCCCGCCGCAGCACGGCCGAAAGCATGCGCACGCCCATGTTCTGGAAGCCGTACGGCATCACGAGCAGAACGCGCGTCATCGGTTTCACTCCCGGCCCGAGGACCGCAACATCTGCCAGCCCGCTCGGGCCTTGCGTCGCAGTCCGCCGCCACGCAGCATCTTCAGCACCACGCTGGGACGCCAGTAGAAGGAACGATAGGCCTCGTCCTGCAGATCGGCCAGCTCCTCGCGGGTGAAGTGCTCGTCCCAGATGGGCTGGACGAAGTCGGGCCGCGGGTCCAGCGCGAAGCGCCGCCACACGTCCCCGTCCACCAGCCCGCGGTCCACGGCCTGCTGGAACAGCGCGGTGCCCGGGTACAGGGTCAACACGTTGAACATGGCGTAGGTGGGCGCCAGCTCCTTGGCGAAGCGGATCATGCCGCGGACGTCGGCGGCGGTCCGCTCGTGGGGCAGGCCCAGCATGAAGTAGGCCATGGTGCCCACGCCGGCGCGGCGCGCTGCGGCGAAGGTCTCCCGGATCTGGTGCACCGTGGTGCTCTTGCCCAGCACCTGCAGCCCCTCGTCGGTGTGGGTCTCGACGCCGATCTGGATACGCTGGCAGCCGGCGCGCTTCATGGCCGCGAGGTTGTCCGCGGTCAGCCCGGCCGCGGCCGTGCGGCAGCTCCACGACGGCAGGTCGTCGCGGCGGGCCAGGGCGTCGCACAGGTCGCGCAGCCGCCAGCCCTTGACCGGGAAGTTGTCGTCGAGGAAGTACACGTGGCGGATACCCAGACGCGCGCACTCCTCCATCTCCTCGAGGATGGCGGCGGTGTCGCGCTGACGGTAGCGCTCCCGCGGCGTGGAGCAGAACGTGCAGCGGTACGGACAGCCGCGCGAGGTCACCAGGGTCGAGAAGACGTCGTCGTCCTCCACGTGCCCCCGGTACGCGCCGATGGGGATGCGCGCGCGATCGGGCGCAGGCGTGCTGTCGAGATCCACCAGACAGGGGCGCTCGTCGGTGATGCCGTCGGCGCTGCCGTCCGCGGCGTACAGCCCGGGGATGCGCTCGTCGACGCGACCGGCTTCGAGGGACGCCACCAGCCGCGGCAGGGTCGGCTCCGCCTCGCCGGTGAGCACGTAGTCCACACCCGGCAGGGCCGCGGTCTCGCGCGGGAACACGTCCGTGTGGGGTCCCCCGACCACGACGCGGGCGTCCGGGAAGATCTCCCTCGCCGTGGCGATGGTGTGGAGCACGCCGACCAGGTTGGGCGTCATGGCCGACACGCCCACGAGCTCGGGCCCGCCGTCGCGGTAGCGCTGCCGGAGCATCGGCGCCAGGTCGACGATGGCGTTGGCGTCCAGCACGTCGACCCGGTGATCGCCGGCGGCCTCCACCGCCGCTTGCAGGTACAGCAGTCCGATGGGCGGCTGCGCGCCGGTGCCCTCCTCGGCGGCGCTGCCCGCCTCCGACTCGAGGGCTTCCGACTGGGTCGGGTTGATCAGCAGGACCCTCACGACGACGCCCCCAGACCGAGGTGGTGCTCGATGGCGCGGGTGTTCACCCGGGGGCGAGGCCGCAGCGCGAGGACCTGACTGCGGGCCATCTCCAGCAGGCTGTCCGGCCGGCCCATGAGCAGGCCGATCTCCGCCCAGCAGGGGCGGAAGCACCCCTCGCAGGACGCGGCGCGCTGGCGGACCTCGTCGCGGTACGCCGACGTGGCGAACGCGGCCTCGAACTCGCGGTGGTCGAACCCCCACTGCCCCTCGAAGGCGTGGCACGGGGAGATCCGCCCGTCCGGGCTCACCGAGAGGAACTGCTCACCGGCCCGGCAGGGCCACGAGGCCGTGCCGTGCAGGAGGTACTCCGGGCTCTGTCGAAGGAACGCCGTGGAGTTGACGATGCGGGCGCCGCGGCGCTTGCGGTCGAGGATATCTTGATACACCCGGCGGACCCGCCGCGCGTCCTTGCGGCCGAACCTCAGCCCCTCGTCGCCGGAGTAGAAGCGGTGCTCGTCACCCTCGCTGTCCGCCAGGTGGATCGGGATCAGCGACACGAAGAAGCCGATCTCCTCGGCGAAGTCGATGATGTCCGGCAGCTCCATGAGATTTCGCGGCGTGACCACGGTGTTGAGCACGGGCAGGGAGCCCCGCCGCGGCAGGGTGCGCGCGAGCGCCAGCAGGTTGTCCATGCGGGTGCGGTAGGTCTTGCCCGTGTTGTCGAGGCTGTCCTGGACCCCCTCATCGAGGGAGTCCAGCGAGAAGGACACCTCGCGCAGCCCGGCCTCCACCAGCTTCGAGCTGATCTTCGGCGTCATGGCCACGCCGTTGGTCAGCACCCGGGTGCGGATGCCCTGAGACTGAAAAATCTTCACGATGTCCGCAAGATCTTTGCGAAGTGCGGGCTCGCCGCCGCCCAGGCTCGCCTGTACGCAGCCCAATCGCGCGAACATGGCCGCCATCTCGGCCACCTGCCCCGTGTCCAGCTCCGGCTCGTCCCGCCGCCAGATGACGCACGACCGGCAACGCAGGTTACAGCGGCTGGTCACGGCGTAGTGCACGTACACCGGTCGGTCGCGCAGTAGCAGGGATCGGCCGAATCGGAAGTAGGAGCGAAGGGACATGAGAGACGTGGCCCGGATCGTTTGGCTTTTACACCGATCGTGTTTAACGTAGTCGTGGCATCGGGCCCTGTCAACCGGATAACGGCCCCACGAGACCCCTGCACGGCTCGTTTGGTATGCTTCTTGCAGACGACGATGCACGCGCGGGCGGGCGCGCTCATGGGTTACCCTACTGCCTGCATGTCTCGCCACGCGCGCCGTAGCGAGGAGTCGCAGGCGGCGGCCCGCAGTAGGCGTGGGTGGCGGGACATGCAGGCTGAAGCGCTCGTGGGCTCGGCCCGGAGGCAACAGGAGAGCACCTTGTCCATTCCGGTGCGCAACATCATCCGCATGGCCAGCGCGTCCGTCGCATCCAGGACGCTCGGCCAGCGGAAGCCGCTGAACGTGATGCTGGCGGTCACCGACCGGTGTACGGGCAGCTGCGTCTACTGTGCCCTGCCCGAGCGCGCCTCCCAGGAGATGACCCTCGACCAGATTCGCCGCGTGCTCGACGAGGCCGCGGACCTGGGGTGCCAGCGTGTGGGGCTGTGGGGCGGCGAGCCCCTGTGCCGCGATGACTTCGGCGACATCGTCCGCCACGCCAAGCGCCGCAAGCTGTTCGTCACCGTGGACACCAACGGCCACCTCGTGGCCGACCGCTACGAGGCCATCGCCGAGTCGGACCACGTGAACATCTCGCTGGACGGCGACCGCAAGGCCCACGACGCCGCCCGCGGCAAGGGCAACTTCGACCGCACCATGCGCGGCATCGTCCACGTCGCCGGCCGCAAGCCGTTCTGGACGATCACGGTGCTGAGCAAGCTCAACCTGGATCAGGTGGACTGGATCCTCGACCTGGCCCGCCGGCTGGGCTTCCTCACCACCTTCCAGATCCTGCACCACAACGACCTGATCGGCCGCAACCAGGGTCTGCGACCCGACGACGCCGACCTGCGAGAGGTGTTGCGCCTGCTCCTGGCGCGCAAGCGCGAAGGCGCGCCCATCGCGTCGTCTCCGGCCTACTTCCAGCACATGCTGGACTGGCCCGACTTCAGCGTGGCGCGACTGGATGAATACAAAAAATATCCCCCATGTCTGGCGGGCAGCCTGTACTGCAACGTGGACGTGAACGGGAACCTCTACCCTTGCTCCCTGTTCGTGGACGAGGTCAACGCGCCGAACGTCAAGGAAATCGGCTTCCGTGCAGCGTTTGAACAGCTCGCCGAGCCCCCATGTAGGGCGTGCACGGCCACCTGCTTCACGGAATACAACTTCCTCTACGCGCTGGACTGGCGGACGGGGATCAACTGGGTCAAGGCACTGAGGAAATGACCAAGGACGACACCAGACCTGTCGTGATCGTGGGCGCCGGCATCAGCGGCCTGTCGCTGGGGCTGTTGCTGGCTCAGAGGGGTATCCGCTCGGTGGTGCTGGAGAAGGAGGACGAGCCCGGCGGGCTGGCCCGATCGTTCCAGTACGACGGCTTCACCTTCGACATCGGCCCCCACCGCTTCCACACGGACGTCGATGAGGTGGATCGGTTCATCCGCCAGGTGCTCGCGCAGGACGCCCGCAGCATCGGCCGCGAGAGCTGGGTGCGGTTCGCCGGCCAGTTCTATCCCTGGCCCCTGCACCCGTCGCCCGAGCTGTTGCGCTTCCCGCCTGGCGTGGCGCTGGGCGCGCTGGGCGATCTGTTCACGCTGTACCACAAAAAGCCGGCCCTCTCCTTCAAGGACCACATCGTCAACATGTACGGGGAGACGCTGTACCGCCACTTCTTCGAGGGGTACTCGTCCAAGTTCCTCGGCATCGTGCCCGAGCTGACCCACCCCGACTGGGCCCAGACCGGCATCGACCGCGCCATCATCGACAAGCGCCTGAAGATGAACAACCTGTGGCAGCTGCTGTCGGGCATGCTGACCATCCGCCGCAACCCCGAGACCCGCTTCCTCTACCCGGCCGGGGGGTGCCAGCAGTTCATCGACAACCTCGTCGCGAACTACGAGGCCGCCGGCGGGCAGGTCCACTGTGGCAAGGCGATCACGTCCATGGATCTGGACGACGACGGCGTGCGGATCATCCGGGCGGGCCGGAAGTCGTTCAAGCCGTCGCTGGTGGTCTGGACCGGGACGCTGCACTCCCTGACCCGGGCCGCCAAGCTGCCCACCCCGGACCTCGAGTACCTGTCGCTGGTCTGCTACAACATGATGCTCTCGGAGGGGAACCACTTCGCCTTCCAGTGGTGCTACCACGGCGCGGCGGACGTGCTGTTCTCCCGCGTCAGCATCCCCGAGAACTTCGACCCCGGGAACGCGCCCCACGGCCGCCGCGCCATGTGCGTGGAGGTGGCCTGCCGCGAAGGCGACGAGCTGTACGAGAACCCCGAAAAGCAGCTCGACCGTGTGGTGTTCGACATGAAGCGCGAGGGCCTGCTGCTGGCCGACCGCGAGGTGCAGGAGGTGCGGTACGAGCGCATCCCCTGGGCCTACCCCATCTACAAGTTCAACTACCGCGAGAAGATGGCCGAGGTGGAGCAGGCCGTCGGAGGCATCGACAACCTGGTGCTCGCCGGCCGGCTCGGCCGGTTCTGGTACAACAACATGGACCACTGCATCGAAGCCAGCCTGGAGCTCGCCGCGGACATCACCGCACGCCTGGAACGGAGATAGCTCCTTGCGAACCCTTCGCCACACCCGCGGCACGTGTCCGATCTGCGTCGAGGTGGTCGACGCGCGGGTGATCGAGGACGACGGCTGCGTCTACATCGAGAAGCGCTGCCCCGACCACGGCGACAACCGCGCCCTGCTCTCGAGGAACCCCGCGTACTTCGAAGAGCTGATGGCGTTCTACTTCGACCTGATCCCCGACAGCTTCCCCCAGCGCGACTACATCCTGCGGCTGACCGGACGCTGCAACATGCAATGCCCCATCTGCCTGGCCAGCGCCGACGACTTCGCCGAGGAGGACCTCAGCCTGGACCAGCTGCGGTCGTTCATGGCCGGCCGCAAGCGCATGAAGCTCGACCTGATGGGCGCCGAGCCCACCCTGTGGAGCGACCTGGAGACCCTGGTCCGCGAGGCCGACGAGCAGGGCCACATCACGGCCCTGCACACCAACGGCATCCAGCTGACCGACCCGGACAAGCTCGAGCGACTCGTGGACGCCGGCCTCAAGGAGGTGCACCTCCAGTTCGACGGCTTCGAGGACGACCACGACGAGGTGCTCCGCGGCCGGCCCATGAGCCGCGTGCGCGACAAGGTGCTGCGCAACCTCGAGCGGTTCAACGTGGCCACCGATCTGGTGGTGACCGTGCTGCAGGGGCTCAACGAAGGCCAGATGGAGAAGGTGCTCGACTACGCCAACGAGCACCCATTCGTGAAGGAGGTGTTCTATCTGGGGTGCCGCCCTCTGGGCCGCGCCACCGACGACTTCATGGAGCGCTGCCTGACCCCCGACGAGGTCCTGGACCTGCTGTGCGAGCAGACCGGCTTCAAGGTCACCCGCGACGACCTGCGGGCCTTCCAGAAGCTGTACTTCGCGCTGCTGGCGGTCATGGGCGTGCGCAAGTGTTTCTACATCCACCACTACATGGTGCTGCGCGAACGCGACGGCTACCGGCCCATCTCCGACTACATCGACCTGCGCTACCTCGAGCCCAAGCTCGATCGCTTCCGCGAGATGTTCCACCAAAACAAGGGCGCTGCGGTGTCCTACCTGCTGCTGCACTGCGCGGTGGCCGTGTCGCTCAAGGGGGGTTACGAGCTGCTGGTGGACGGGCTGATGATGAACCTGCTGCTGTGGCTGGGCTTCGACCTGTCGCGGATGTCGCGCAAGCTCATCCTGCTGGGCTCCATCACGGCGTGCGATCCATGGATCCACGACGTGGACGTGTCCGCCAACTGCGGCAAGGGCGAGGTCGCCAACGACATCGGCGTCAACGAGTCCGGCGCGGACGCGAACGTGGGCCGCGAGCGGCACCATCTCGCCGTCTCCGGCCGCTGATTCGCACCCTGGTATGACCCCATGGATGTAGTCAGCCGCCTGCTCGACTGGAAACGAGGCGAGCAGGTGGGGCCCATGCGCCTGCACCTGGTGATGACCGAGCGGTGCAACCTGCGCTGCCTGTCGTGTTTCATGGGGCAGATCCCGGAGAGCGCCTCCAAGATCGAGGTCCCGGACGAGCGCCTGCTGGAGCTGGCCCGCGAGGCCGTGGACATGGGGGTGGACGAGTTCTACCTCGTCGGCGGCGAGGTCTTCATCCGCAAGAAGGTCACGCTGGAGCTGATGGAGATCATCAAGGGCGCCGGGCTGGTGGGCGACCTGACCACCAACGGCACCCACTTCAGCAAGGGCACCGTCGAGCGCATCGTCAAGATGGGCTGGGACCGCCTGCAGATCTCACTGGACGGCGCCACGGCCGAGGTCAACGACCGGCTCCGCCCGCCGGCCGGCACGTTCGACCGGATCGTCAAGGGCCTCGAGCGCCTCAAGGAGGCCAAGGAGCGCCTGGGGGTCGAGGAGCCGCGGGTCACCATCACCACGGTCCTGAGCACGCACAACTGGCACCAGATGCCCGAGTTCGTGCAGATGGCCCACGACCTCGGCGCCGCCGAGATCACCTTCCAGTCCCTCAAGGACATGAGCGAGCGCTGCCTGGAGCTGAACCTGGACGCCGCGGACAAGCGCGAGCTCAACCCCCAGGTCTCCGAGTCCCAGGAGCGCGCCGCCAAGCTGGGCATCCTCACCAACGTGGGCAACTTCCACCAGGTGGGGGTGGTCGAGCACATCGGCGCGCTGGACCAGACCCTGGAGGAGGACATCCACGACGTCCAGGACGACTTCTTCGGCTCCCACTGCTTCGTGCCGTGGACCCAGATGGTCGTCCACGTCAACGGCCGCGTCAGCCCGTGCTGGGAGTGGAACGCCGACGACCTGGGCAACGTCAAGGACTCCAACCTGGCCGAGATCTGGCACGGCGACGTGTTCCGCGACTGGCGCGAGGGGTTCAACGCCAAGCGGGTCCCTGGCTTCTGCGCCCAGTGTTGCCTGGGCTTCGTGGACTACACGCGCTGGATCCGGATGAAGGCGCTGTCCGTGGACGGCCAGTTCGAGGACGCCCTGTCCCTCGCCGACAAGATCCTCCTGCACGATCCCCACCACCGCGACGCCGTGGACACGCGCGCCCGCGCCCTGTTCGCCCTGGGCCGCCTCGAGGAGGGCGCCGACGCGGTCAAGGACGTGGTGGTGGACGGCTCGTCGGGCAGCGGCCTGCTGCCGTCGTACCTGCTGCACCTGCTCAGCGACACCGACCGCTACGACGAGGCCCTGGATCTGTCCAGCACGTTGCTCGCCCGCGCCGAGGAGGGCAGCGACGGGCTGCGCATCCTGGCCAACATCGGCCTGGGCAAGGAGGTGGACACGGGCCCCCTGCTGCGTGGAGAGGCCCCCCTCGGCGAGATGCGCGGCCCCATCTTCGCCCTGCTCAAGAGCCGCGTCATCGCCCTGTACGGCACCGGCCGCAAGGCCGAGGCCCGTGAGATCATCGCCAACGCGCTGGCCGCCGTGGCCGGCCGCGACCTCGACGTGGGCGCGGAGCTGCTGTTCCAGGTGCACTTCCACAAGGAGTGGGAGCGCGTCGTGGCCATGGCCGATCCCGTGCTCGAGCGGATCCCCGACCAGCCGTACGCCCGCTGGATCCGCGGCGCCGCCCTGGGCAAGCTGGGGCACCTGGACGAGGCCCTCGCCGACCACCGCGCCGTGCTGGCCATGGAGCCCAGGGCGCTGCGGGGGTTCGAGGACGCGCTGAACGACTCCATGGCCGAGATCCTGCTGCTGCGCGGCGAGTACGAGGAGGCGATGCACCACGCGGAGCGCGCCCTCGATCTGGACCCGGCCAAGACCCAGAGCATGGAGTTCAAGATCAAGGCGCTGTTCGCCCTGGGCCGCGAGGACGAGGGCGAGGACTGGGTGCGCACCTGCATCGCCACGGCGCCCGACCGCATCTTCCTCAACCAGTCGTACCTGCTGCACCTGCTGTGCACGCGCCAGCGCCACGACGCCGCGCTGGAGCTGGGCGAGACCATGCTCGCCCGCGCCGAGGAGGGGGGCATGCCCAGCGCCGAGGGTGTGCGGGCCATGGCCCTCGCGGCGCAGGGGCGGTCCACCGGCGTCGACGGGCTGATCGGCGACGACGTCACCCTCGGCGAGCAGCGCGAGCTGATGCGGGCCCTGCTGCAGGGTATGGTCTGGGCCCTGTACGCCCTCGGCGACGCGAAGCGGGCCCGCCAGATCATGTCCCGCGCCCTGGGCGCCACCTCGGGCCGCGACCTCGACGAGATGACCGAACTGCTCTTCGAGGCCCACCGCCGCGACGAGTGGCGCACCGTGGTCGACCTGGCCTCCACGGTCCTCAAGCGCCTCCCCGGCCAGGCCTACTGCCTGTGGATCCGGGGCGCCGCGCGCGGCAAGCTCGGCGCCCGCGAGCGCGCCCTGGCCGACCTGCACGCCGCCCTGGACACCCCCCCCGAGGACCACCTCCGCTTCGCGGACGCCGTCCACGACTCCCTGGCCGAGATCTACATGGTCCGCGGCGACTACGAGCGGGTCCTCGAACACGCCACGAGCGCGCTGGAGCTGCAACCGGACAAGGCCCAGAGCATGGAGCTCAAGGTCCGCGCCCTGTTCGCCCTGGGTCAGCGGGAGGGCGGCGAGACCTGGATCCGGGCCTGCGTGGAGGAGACCCCCGCGGGCATCGCGCTGCAGCCCGCGTACCTGCTCAACCTGCTGTGCGACGCGGAGCGCTACGAGGCCGCCCTGGAGCTCGGCGACCGCATGCTCGAGCGCGCCACGGCGCCCGACTCGCCCCTGAGCCCCGCCGCCCGGCTCGCCGCCCGCGTCCTCGCCGGCGAGGAGGTGGACCTCGAGGGCCGGGCCGAGGGCGCGCGGGACCTCGGCGAGAGCCGCCGCTCCGTGATCGCGCTGGCCCAGAGCCGGACCCGCGCCCTGTACGGGCTGCACCGCGCCGAGGACGCCCGCGAGACCATCCGGCGCTGCCTCGTCGCCACGGTGGGGCGCGACTTCGACGCGGCGGTGGAACTGCTCTTCGAGGCCCACTACCGCGAGGACTGGGCGGCGGTGATCGACCTGGCGAACCTCGTCCTCGACCGCGACCCGGATCACGCGTACTGCCTGTGGGTGCGCGGCGCGGCGCGCGGCAAGCGAGGCGACCTCGACGGGGCCTTCACCGACCTGCAGGCCTGCCTGGACACGCCGTACCACGCCCGCAAGCGGTTCGCCGACGCGGTGCACGACACGCTGGCCGATCTCTACCTGCGCCGCGGTGAGTACGAGGAGGCCGTGGAGCAGGCCGACCTCGCCCTGGCCGTGGCGCCGGACAAGGCCGGCAGCACCGAGACCAAGGCCCGCGCCCTGCTCGGGCTGGGCCGGATGGACGAGGCCGAGGAGGTCATCAGCTTCTGCCTCGAGACCGCCCCCAGCGCGTGGTTCCTCAACCAGTCCTACCTGCTGAACCTGCTGTGCAACGCCGGCCGCCACGGCACCGCACTGCAGCTGGCCGATCAGATGCTGGAGCGGGCCGCGCAGGGGGGCGCCGCCGGCGGTGACGCGGTGGTGAACGTGGCGCGCGCCGCCCAGGGCAAGGCCCGCGACGCCCTGGACCTGCAGCTCGAGGAGCAGCGCGGCCCCATGCTGGCCCTGGCCCAGGCGCGCGTCCGGGCCCTGTTCGGCCTCGATCGGCGCAAGGCCGCCCTGACGACCCTGCGCCGGGTGCTGGAGGCCACGTCGGGCCGGGACCTCGAAGCCGCCGGCGAGCTGCTGTACGAGGTCCACCGGCACCAGGACTTCAGGGCCGTGGCCAAGCTGGCCGGCACGGTGCTCTCCCGCAAGCCGGACCACGCCTACTGCCTGTGGGCCCGAGGCGCCGCGCGCGGCAAGCTGGGCGACCTCGACGGCGCCCTCGAAGACCTGCAGGCGTGTCTGGACCTCCCGCCGGAACGTCGGACCGCCTTCGGCGACGCCGTCTACGACAGCCTGGCCGAGCTCCACCTGGAGCGCGGAGAGTACGATCTCGCGTTGCAGCGCGCCGACGACGCGCTCGCCCTCGATCCGGACAAGATCCAGACCCTGGGCTACAAGGCCAGGGCCCTGTTCGCCCAGGGTGAGGTGCGCGACGGCGGTTCGTGCATTCGCGCCTACATGGAGCAGGCCCCCCCGGCGACCGCGTTGCGGTCGGCCCACCTGCTGAGCCTGCTGTGCGACGCCAAGGCCCACGAGACCGCCCTGGCTCTGGCCGAGCAGCTCCTCGAACGCGCCCGTGCCGGCGAGCCACCCCAGCCCGAGGGGTTACGCTGGATCGCCGGCGCCGCGCTGGGTCCGGGCCGCCGCAAGGCCTCCAAGATCCCCGAGGAGAGCCGCGCCCTGGGCAGCCAGCGCGGCGTGCTGTTCGCCCTGATCCGCGCCCGCGCGCGAGCCCTGTACGCCCTGGACGAGCCCGACCGGGCCACGGCCAGCCTGCGGCACACCCTGGCGTGGGCGGCCGACACGGATCTGGACGAGGCCGCCGAGCTGATCTTCGAGGCCCACCGCCGCGAGCACTGGGACCTCGTGGTCGAGCTGGCCGGCCGGGTGCTCCAGCGTCAGCCGGCGTGCGCCTACGGCCTGTGGATCCGCGGCGCGGCCCGGGGCAAGCTCGGCGAGCTCGACGAGGCGCTGGAAGACCTCGAGGCCTGCCTCGAGACCCCGCCCGCGGCCCGGCGCGGCTTCCTGGACGCCATCCACGACACCCTCGCCGAGGTCCACGCCCTGCGCGGCGAGGCCCTGGCCGAGCAGGGCGCGTACCTTCGCGCGCTCGAACACGCCGAGCAGGCGCTGGAGCTCGAGCCGCGCAAGGTCGCGAGCCTCGAGATGAAGGCGCGCTCCCTGATGGCCCTCGGGCGCATCGACGAGGGCTGCGCGGTTCTCGAGACCTGCCTGGCGATCGTGGACCCCGGCGTGGGCCTGAACCTGGCCTACCTGCTGTACCCCCTGTGCGAGGCCCGGCGCTTCGACGCCGCCCTCGGGTACGCCGACCGGCTGCTCGAGCTGGTCCTCGAGTCCACCTCGGCCCAGCTGGCGCCAGCACGCCAGATGGCCCGCGCCCTGCTCACCGGGGAGCGCGGCGACGACCCGCCGGCCCGGCTGGGGCGCAGGTCCGCCAACATGGTCACGCTCATGCGGGTGCGTATCCGCAGCCTGTTCGGTACCGGCGCGGACGAGCTGGGCCAGGCCGTGCTCGCGGCGGCCCTCGCCACCACCCACGAGCGGGAGCTGGCGGACGCCTCCGAGCTGCTGTACGAGGCCCACCACCGCGGCGACCACCGCACCGTGGTCGAGCTCGCGACGGAGCTGCTGGAGCGCGCCTCGGACACCGCCTATGCCCTGTGGATCCGCGGCGCAGCGCGCGCCAAGCTCGGCGATCTCGACGGCGCGCTGGCCGACCTGCAGGCCTGTGACGAGCTGCCCGCGCAGGACCACGAACACTTCCAGGACGCCATCCACGACTCCCTCGCCGAGATCCACCTGGCTCGCGGCGAGCAGGCCGAGGATCACCTGGCCCGGGGGGACTACGAGCTGGCACTGCAGCGCGCCGAGCAGGCCCTCGCCCTGGACCCCCACAAGATCCAGACCCGCGAACTCAAGGCCAGGGCCCTGTTCGCCCTGGGAGAGGCCGAGGGCGGGGAGACCTGGATCCGCGCCTACGTGGAGGAGGCGCCCGCCTCGGTGGCGCTGCGATCCGCCTATCTGCTGAGCCTGTTGTGCGATGCCGACGCCCACGCCACCGTGCTGGAGCTGTCCGACCTGCTGCTCGACCGCGCCGCCCGCGGCGAGACCGCCGGCTCGGGCGCCGTGCGGAGGATGGCCGCGGCCGTGCTCGGACGCGAGGAGGAAGACCCACCGGCGCCCCCGGGCCTCGGGCTGGACGACCAGCAGGCCCCGATGCTGGCGCTGCTGCGCAACCGCGTACGGGCCCAGTTCGGCCTCGACCGCCCCGGAGACGGCGCCGCCACCCTGCAGCGGCTCCTGACAGCTGCCGCGGCCGAGGACGTGGACGCTGCCGCGGAGTTGATCTTCGAGGCCCACCGCAACGAATCGTGGGACGTGGTGATCCGCCTGGCCGGTGAGGTCCTGGACCGCTCGCCGGCGTGCGGGTTCGCCTACTGGGTCCGCGGGGCCTCCCGCGGCAAGGTCGGCGAGCTCGACGCGGCCATCACCGATCTCCACGCCAGCCTGGATTCCCCCCCGGAGACGAGGCGCGGGTTCGAGGACGCGATCCACGACTCCCTCGCCGAGGTCCACGTGATGCGCGGCGAGCACGCGCGCGCCCTCGAACACGCCGAGCTGGCCCTGGGGCTGTCACCGGATAAGCTGCCCAGCCTCGAGATGAAGGCGCGCGCGCTGCTCTCCCTGGGGCGCATGGACGAGGGCAGCGCGGTGCTGGAGGCGTGCATCGAGGGTGTGGATCCTGCGGTGGGGCTCAACCTGGCCTACCTGTTGTATCCCCTGTGCGAGGCCCAGCGCTTCGACGCAGCCCTGCGATACGCCGACGTGCTGCTCGAGCTGGCGACGCGCTCCCGCGGCGCGACCCTGGCACCCGTGCGGCGCATGGCCAAGGTGCTGCTGGCCGGAGCGACGGACGGGTCCGAGAACGTCGCGCTGGGCAAGCGCGGCAAGTCCCTCGTCACGCTGATGCGGGCGCGGGTGCGCTCGCTGTACGGCCTCGGTCGTACCGAGGAGGGGCAGGCCGTCCTGGCCGCGGCCATCGAGGCCACCCACGAGGACGAGCTGGCCGAGGTCGCCGAGCTGCTGTTCGAGGCCCACGCCCACGGCGACCACCTTCTGGTGGTGGAGATGGCCGGCCGCGCGCTGGCGCGGGACGACGAGCTCGCCTACGCCCTGTGGATACGCGGAGCGGCCCGCGCCAAGCTCGACGATCTCGACGGCGCCCTGGCCGATCTGCAGGCCTGCGCGGCGCTCCCGGAGCGGACGAGGATTCACTTCCAGGACGCCATCCACGACTCCCTCGCCGAGATCCACCTGGAGCGGCGCGAGTTCGAGCAGGCCGTGCAACAGGCCGACCTGGCCCTGGCGCTGCGGCCCGACAAGGCCCAGAGCGCACAGCTCAAGGCCCGCGCCCTCGTGGGTCTCGGGCTGGCCGACGATGGGGAGGCCTGGATCCGCGAGAGCCTGCAGGCCGCCGAGGACGACCAGATCCTGGGGCAGGCGTTCCTGCTCAACCTGCTGGTGGACGCCGGACGATACGCCACCGCGCTGGACCTCTCCGAGGTCATCCTCGACCGCCTCGGGGAGGCGTCGGACCCGACCCTGGCACCGCTGCTCGGAGCCGTCGCCCGAGGCGACGCGGGCCCCGGCGGGCCCGGGGAACCCCAGGGCGACGTGAGGGCCCCGGCGCTCGCGCTGGCGCGCAGCCGCGTGGCCGCCCTGTACGGGTTGGGGGAACGCCGCCGCGCGCGCGCCATCCTCGCGGCCGTGCTCGAGGCCACGGCCGGCGACGACCTCGCCGCCGCGGCCGAGCTGCTGTACGAGGCGCGCCGCAACGCCGAGTGGGAGACCGTGGTCGAGCTGGCCACCGCCGTCCTCCACCGCACGGAGGGGCTCCCCTACGCCCTGTGGCTGCGCGGGCTGGGGCGGGCCAAGCTCGGCCAGACCGAGGGCGCCCGCCAGGACCTCGACCAGTGCCTGGGCACCTCCCGAACCGACCGCCGGCGCTTCGACTCCGAGCTCCAGGACACCCTGGCCGAGGTGGCCCTGCTGGCCGGGGACGCGCGATCGGCGCTCGAGCACGCGGACCGCGCGCTGGAACGGGATCCGGACCGCGCCCAGAGCCTCGATCTGCGGGCGCAGGCCCTGTTCGCCCTGGATCGCGGCGACGAGGGGGAGGCCGCCATCCGGGCGGCCCTGGAGGCCATCCGCGAGGGGGACGAGCTCAACCTCGTGCACCTGCTGTTCCAGCTCAACGACGCGCGGCGGACCGAGGCGGCCCTGGCCATCTCCTCGGAGCTGCTCACGGCGATCAAGGGACTGCGCGGCGGTCGCAACCAGGCGCTGCGGAGCCTCGCGGCCGCGGCCCTGGGCAAACCCCACAAGCGCCGCGCACCGCCCGCAGATCACCGATTGCCTCGCCTGGTCGTGCTGGCCCAGAACCGGTTGCGCGCCCTGTATCACGCGGGCCGGCCCGAACACGCCAGGGAGGTGCTCGAGGCGCTGATCGGAGCCGCGCACGACGACGACCTGCCGGCCGTGGCCGAGCTGGTCGGCGAGGCCCACCGGCAGGCGGAGCACGCGGCGGTCCTGGCGCTGACCGACGCCGCGCTGGAGCGCGCCGACGATCACGCCACCAGCCTGTGGCTGCGCGGCTCGAGCCGCGCCGAGACGTCGGACGACGAGGGCGCCATCCAGGATCTCCTCGCCGCGCTGCAGGGACCCCGGCAGGAGACCCGCCGCTTCGAGGACCTCGCCCGGGACGCCCTCGCCGACCTGTACCTGGCGCGGGGCGAGCCGAAGCTCGCCCTGGAGCAGGCCGAGGCCGCCCTGGTCGTGGCGCCGGACAAGTCCCGCACCGCCGAGCTCAAGGCCCAGGCCCTGTTCGCCCTGGGCCGGGAGGAGGAGGGCGAGGCGTGGATCCGGGACTCGGTGGCGACACCGGGTGAGCGCGGCCTGGACGCGGCCTACCAGCTCCACCTGCTCGCCGAGTCCGGCCGATTCGACGCGGCCCTGGACCTGGCGGACAGCCTCCTCGACGGCGCGGCGCAGGGGGCCGCTCCGGGCCCGGCGAGGCTGGCGCGCGCGGCCCTGGGGCGCCCGATGGACGGGGACGCCTTGCCGCTGGGGACCCGGCGCGCGCCACTGTTCGCCCTGGTCCGCAGTCGCCTGGTCGCCCTGTACGAGCTCGGCCGATCGACCGACGCCGACACGATGCTGGCGGACGTGCTCGCGGCCCTGGCGGGCCCGGATCTGGACGAGGGCGCGAAGCTGCTGCGCGAGGGGCTGACCCGCGCACGCTGGACCGCCGTCCACGACGCATCGGACGCGCTGGCAGACGGGGACTCCCCACAGGCTCGCCTGCTGTGGGCCCGCGGTGCGGCCGCGATCAAGCTCGGCCGGCTCGAGCAGGCCCACGCCGATCTCGAGGCGGCGCGGCAGGGCGCCCGGGGGGAGCTCGCCGTGGACGTCCGCGACTCCCTCGCCGAGGCGCACCTCGCCGCGGACGACGCCGAACGCGCTCTGGAGCACGCCAGGGCGGCCCAGGAGATGGGGCCCACAGGGACTCGAAGCCACGAACTCGAGGCCCAGGCGCTGTTCGCGCTGGGCCGCACCGAGGAGGGCCGCAATGCGGTCCGCGCCTGCCTCGACGGGGGCCTGCCGGGCAACGAGCTGAACCTCACCGCCTTGCTGTTCCCGCTCAACGACGCGGATCAGCACGCCGCCGTGCTGGACCTGACCGATCGCATCGCCCACCGCGTGTCCGGCCCCGCGGCGCCGACCCCGGACCCGCCGGGCGACGCCCTCCAGCCCATGGGGCCGCGCCGCGGCCGCGTCCTGGCGTGGCACCAGAACCGCATCCGCGCCCTGTACGGCCTGCGCCGCACCGCCGAGGCTCGCCGCGCCCTCGGCGGCCTGATGCGCCACGTCCACGACCAGGACCTCGGCGACGCTGCCGAGCTGATCGGCGAGGCCCACCGCAGCGGCGACCACACCTTCCTCATCGACCTCGCCGACGAGGTCCTGCGACGGAGCCCGGCCCACCCCCACACCCTGTGGCTGCGGGGTACGGCGCGGGCCCAACTGGAACGGCGCGGTGCCGCAGCCGACCTGCTCGCCAGCGTCGAGGCTGGCGAACCCGCGGGCGACGCCTTCGTCGGCCTCGCCCACGACACCCTGGCGCGGCTCCTCCTCGATCGGGAGGAGCCTGGATCCGCCCTCACACACGCGCAGCGTGCCCTTGACGGCGATCCCGACGGGACGCGGGGCGCGGAGTCCCTGGCCCGCGCGTTGCTGGCGCTGGGCCGGGTCGACGATGCCGTGGTCTGGCTCGCTCGAGGGGCGCAGGAATGCGGCGATCCGCTGGCCCTCGCCGGGGCGCTGATTCCCCTGCTCGCGACGGGACGGGCCGCCGAGACGCTGGATCTGGCCGCAGCGATACTCGCGCGGACCGGCGATCACGCCATCGACGCGCCCGAGGCCTCGATACACCAGCGCACGGCCCTGACCGAGGCCCGCGTCGGCGCCCTGTACGCCCTTCGGCGCGAGGACGAGGCCCGCGCGGCGCTGGCCGACCTGCTGGAGGGGGCGCGGGAGGCGGACCTGGACGACCACGCCCGCCTGCTGCAGGCCCCCTACCAGGCCATGGACTGGCGGTTCATCGAGGAGCAGGCGGGGCGCCTGCTCGAGCGCCGCAGCGACCTCGCCCGGGCCCGGTGGATGCGCGGCGCGGCGCGGGCCAAGCTCGGTCGGCCCGACCTGGCCGTGACCGACCTCGATCGTGCCCTGGACGAGGCGGACGGACGGACGTTCGAGGGGCCAATCCTCGAGATCCTCGCCGAGCTCTCGCTGGCTTCAGGGGACGCCCGGAGTGCGCTCTCCCACGCCAGGGCGGCGCAGGAGGTGAGCACGTCCCCGACCCGCGGGACGCAGCTGGAAGCGGAGGCCCTGTTCGCCCTGGGTCGCGGGGAGGACGGGCTGGAGGCTGCCAGGCGCTGCTTCCGTGCCGTGACCTCCGGCGATCGCCGCGACCTCGCGCCGCTGCTGTTCCTGCTCGACCAGCACGGCCTCCACGAAGACACCCTGCAGCTGACCGAGGGCCTCGTCGAGGCCCGCCCCGACGTCCCGACTCCCCTGCTGCAGGCCCGGCTGCGCGCCCTGTTCTCCTGCCTCGACCGGGATGGGGCGCAGGAGCTGCTTCAGGCGCGGATCGAGGGGGCTCCGGACGAGCTGCTCGCGGACCTGGGGCCGCTGCTGGGCGAGGCCCACCGGGCCGGCGAATACGAGCTCGCCCGCGATCTCGCAGGACGACTCCTCGAGCGGGCGCCGGACGACGTCACCGGGCTGTGGACTCGAGGCGCCGCCGCATTCCGACTGGGTGAGCTGGCGGCCGCCCGGGAGGATCTCGAGGGCTGCCTGGACAACGACCCACCCGACGACGCGCCGTTCGCCGCCGAGCTACGGGCGATGCTGGCCGAGCTGGCCCTGGACACGGATCCCGAGGGCGCGCTGGGACTGGCCGAGGCCGCCCTGGAGCGGGAGCCCGGGGATCCCCGCAGTCAGGAGGTCGTGATCCGCGCCCTGCTGCACGGCGGCCGCAGCGACGACGCCGTGGAGCGCCTCCGCGCCCACATCGACGGAACCACCGCGCCCGAGGCCACGGCCTACCAGATCCAGATCCTGGGCGAGCGGGGCGATCACACCACCGAGCTGGAGCTCACCGACCTCGTCCTCGACCGGCTGGCCGAGGGGCCGGACGGTTCAACGGCGCGGATCGCCCGCGCCGCGCTGGGCAAGTGGATCCGCCAGGAGGGGCGGGACGCCCCCGCGATCGCGGGGGACGGCACCGCCCTGATGGCCGTGGTCGCCGCGAGGGCCGAGGCGCTGTACGCCATCGGCCGCGGTGAGCAGGCCCGCAGCGTGATCCACGACGTGCTCGACGCGCTGGCCGATCCAGATCTCGCGTCGGCGCAGCGGCCGGTCCACGAGATGATCCAGGCCGAGGACTGGGTGGCGCTGCTGCGGGAGGCGGACGGGCTGCTGGAGCGGAGCGCCGACCTCCACCACGTGCGGCGCATGCGCGCCCTGGCCCACCAGCGTCTGGGAGACCCCGACGCGGCGCGGGCGGACCTGCTCGTCGTGCTGGAGGCGCCGGACGAGACCATCGCCGACATCCGTCCGGCCGTCCTCGTGGGCCTGGGGGAGAACGAGCAGGATCTGGGACGGCCGGATCGGGCCCTGGCGCTCGCTGACGAGGTGCTCGGCGTCGCGGATCAGGAGACCGGCGCCGTACAGCTGGCCCGCGAGGTCCGGGCGCGGGCCCTGCTTTCGCTGGAGGAACCCGACAAGGCCGAGGGCGCGGTCGCCGAATGCCTGGACGCGGCGCCGCTGCGCGCGGCAACGCAGCTCCACTACCTGCTGTACCAGCTCGTCGAGGCCGGTCGCCCGGCAGCAGCAGCCGACCTGGCCGCCGGCCTGCTCGCACGCCAGGCGGACGATCCCGAGCTGGCCAGCTTCGCGACCGCCGGACCCCGGTTCCACGCCCACCTCGCCTCGCTGGGCCGGGTGCGGGCGCGCGCGCTCTACGCCGCCGGGCTGGAGGACGAGGCCCGCGCGACCCTCGACGAGCTGCTGTCTCCGCGACGCGCCTACCCCGTCGAGCTGGCCATCGAGGCCCTCCGCGCCGAGGACTGGGAGACGGTGACCGGCGTGGCCCAGCGCGTCCTGGACCGTGACCCCGAGCACGCGATGGCCCTGTGGCTCCGCGGCGCCGCGCACCTCGAGGAGGGGGACGATCGCGCCGCGTTGCAGGACCTGCTGGCCTGCATGGCCGTCCCCGCCTACTTCCGGCGGGGGTTCGAGGACGAGGTCCAGCGCTCCCTGGCCCAGCTGCACTTCCGACACGGCGAATACGAACGAGCACTCGAGCACGCGCGGCGGGCGCTGGAACTCCGCCCGGACGATCTGAGGTGTCGCGAGATCGAGGCCCGGGCCCTGCTGGAGCTCGGCCGCGAGGCCGAGTCGGAGGCCGTGGTCCGCCAGGAGGTCGAGACCGGGCTGGGAGACCTGGACCGCGCATACCTGCTCCACCTGCTCGAGGACGCCGACCGCTACGAGTCCGCCCTGGAGCTGGCCGACCGCATGCTCGCGTCCGCGGCGGACGCCCCGGCCTCCTCCGCGGCGATGCGCTCCTTTGCCGGGGCCGCGCTGGCCGGTCAGCGCGCGAAACGTCCGTCGCGCGGGACCCTGGGGCCGCAACGCGATCCGTCGATGGCGCTGTTCCTCGGACGGGTCCGCGCCCTGCTCGGCCTGGACCGCGCCGAGGACGCCCTCGCCACGGCCGAGGCCGTGCTCGCCACGGTGGCCGCCGCCGACCTGCCCGCGGCCGTCAGGGTCCTGGAACGATTTGTCGTCGCGCGGCAATGGCGCGACGTGGAGAGCCTGGCCGGACGAGTCCTCCGCCGCCGACGCGGCGATCCCTTCGCGCTGCGGAGCCGCGGTCTGGCCCGGATGCACCTCGGCGACCTGCCTGGCGCCGAGGCCGACCTGCAGGCGGCGGCGGACGGTGCGGCCGACGACGAACTGCGCCGGGACATCACCACGGCAGCGGCCGAGGTCCTGCTGAGGAGCTCACGCGGTGACGAGGCCCTCGCGATGCTCGAGGCAGCCCTCGACGAGATCCCCGGAGACGCCCGGCTCGAGGGCCTGATCGCCCGGGCCCTGTTCGCCGTGGGCCGGATCGAAGAGGCCGTCGCCGCGACGCGACGGTGCATGCCGAGGCTCGACGCCTCATCCGGCCTGCCCGCCTCCCACCTGCTGTTCCTGCTGGTCCAGCACGGCGCCCACCGGACCGCCATCGAGCTGACCGACGCGCTGCCGACGGGCTCGGCCACGGATCCCCTCGAAGACCTGGCGCGACTGCGCCACCGCGTACGCGCGCTGTACGGCATCGGCCGGAAGGCCGACGCGCGTGAGGCGATGGGCCAGGCGGTGCGCACCTCGTCCGGCCAGCCGGGGGCCATCGCGGAGCTGCCGTTCGAGGCCCTGCGCGCCGGGGACTGGCGCGTGGCCGAGGAGCTGGCGGACCACCTGATCGAGCGCGATCCTGCATCGGCGGCCGCCCTCTTCCTGCGCGGTGAGGCGAGGGCCAAGATCGGGCGGGATGACGAGGCCCTCGCCGACCTCCGCGCCTGCCTCGAGCAACCCGAGCGCGAGCGGCGGGGATTCGAGCCCGCCTTGCAGCGCTCCCTGGCCGCGCAGTGGCTGGCCCACGGCGACCCCGACCGGGCGCGCGCCTGCGCCGACGCGGCCCTGGCCCTGGAGCCCGACAGCGGCTTTGGTCTCGAGCTCAAGGCGCGCGCCATGCTCGCCGCCGGCCAGGAAGAGGACGCGCTGGCGCTCCTCGAGCGGCGGCTGGAGACCGCCCAGCGGACCCTGGACGACGTGTACGTGCTGGGGCTGTTGCGCGAGGCCGGCCGCCACGACGCCGCACTCGCCCTCGGGGGGGAATTGCTCGGCGTCGCCCGGTCCCAGGGGCTGATCGGCGATGCAGTGGCCGTGACAGGGGCCTCCCCCGACGGCGCCGTCGCGCCCCCGCTCGCCGACCGCCGGGAGACGGTGCTGGAGCTGCTGCGCAGTCAGCTGCGATGCCTCTACGCGCTGGGCCGAGACCTCGAGGCGGGTCGGTTCTGCGTTGCAGCCCTTTCGCACCTGGCCGAGCCGGACCTGCACGACGCGAGCGAGCTGCTCCGCGAGGCCCTGGACCGACGCGACTGGCGCGGGCAGCCCCACGGCGCCGCCGTGCTGCAGGGTCGCCGGCCCGCCCAACCCCACGGGCGGTGGATGCGCGGCTCCGCGGCCCCCGACCACCGCCCCGACGACCGGGCCGAGCAGGACCTGACGCGCTGCCTCGATGGCCGACACCAGCCCTTCGCAGCCTCGGCATTGCTGACCCTGGCGGACATCTGCCGCCGGCGTGGGGACCACGAGGGCGTCATCAGTTGGGCCAGCCGGGCACTGGGCGAACCCGACGCAGACCGAGCGGTGATCCTCGAGCTGCTCGGTCGGTCCCAGCTCGCGGCCGGCGCGCCGGAGGAGGCCGTGGGGACCGCGCGAGACGCCGTGGCCGCCGCGATCGACGCCGGCTCGACCGTGCCTGCTCACCTGCTGCACGGGCTGTGCGAGCCGGAGCACGCCGCGGAGGTGATCGAGATCGCCGCGCAGGCCATGGCCACGGCAGAACTGCCGGAGGACGACCGCACCCAGCTGGCCGCCGTACACGCCCGCGCCCTGTACGCGAGCGGGGAACCCGACGAGGCCCGTGCCCTGCTGGCCGGACACCTCGAGGAGGCGCCCAGCAGGGAGGCCGCGGCCGTGCTCCTGGGCGAGGCGTACCGGGCCGTGGACCACGAGGGGCTGGCCGGCCTCGCCGACGTCGCGCGCGAGGGCGGCGTGGAGGATCCCTCGCTGACCTGGCTCGCCGGCGCCGCGCAGGCAGCACGGGGCGAGACGGCCGAGGCGGTCGGGACCATCCAGCAGGCCCTGGCCGCGGCCCCCGACGCCGACTTCGCCGGCGAGGCGCACCTCCGCCTGGCCGAGATCCTGCTCGAGGACGGCGATCACGAGGCCGCGGCCGAGCACGCCGGGGCGGCCATGGCCCGGTCCGCCGATGCCCCATTGCCGGTGATCCTCCTCACCCGCGCGCTGCTCGCCGCAGGGCGCCGGGAGGAGGCGGTCGCCGCCCTCGCCGAGAGCCTGGACCGCCGCACCGACCTCGACGACCGCGTGTTCCTGCTGGACGATCTGGGCCGGGCCGGCTGCGGGGAGGCCGCCGAGGACCTGCTGGGCCGCCTGCTGCGAGGGGCGGCCGCGACCGACACCGCCGACCGCGCGGTCGCTCGCGCGGCGCTCCAACGGCGCTCCCGAACCGCCGCGAAGAGGGGGACGCCCTCGGAATCGGTGATGTTCCTCGCGGGCCGGCGCGTGGACCAGCTCTTCGACCGGGGCGAGACGGCGCGCGCCTGCCGCGTGCTCGGCGACGTGCTCGGGCACGCCACCGACGATCAGCTCCCCGGCCTGGCCGAGTTCGTCACCCGGGCGCTGGAGGCCGGCGCCCACGAGCAGGTGGTGGAGCTGACCGACGAGGCCCTCCGGCGGCGGCCGGATCATGCGGCGAGTCGCTGGATGCGAGGGACCGCGCGCGCCGCGCTGGGCCTGGACGATCTGGCGCTGGAGGACCTCGAGGGCGTGCTCGAGCTGCCCATCGAGGACAGGAGCCGCTTCGAGGCCGCGCTGCGCGACACCCTCGCCGCGCTGGCCTCTGCCGCCGGTCTCCACGAGCGGGCCCTCGAGCACGCCGGCCGCGCCCTGGAGTTCGACGCCAGCCTGGCGCGCAGCCTGGCGCTGCGCGCGGAGGCGCTCATCGCGCTGGGGCGGGTGGACGAGGGCGAGTCGGCGATCCACGACTGTGTCCGCCGGGGCCAGATCCAGCTGCTGGGCCCGATGGAGCAGCAGGGTCGCCACGACCAGATCCTCGAGGCCATCGGCGACGCGCAGGGCCCCGCCGTGGAGGGCTACCGCATCCGGGCGCTGTACGCCACGGGGCGGCCCGAGGACGCCTACCAGCGATTCCGGGCCTTCGCCGACGCGGACCCGGACGCCGCCGCGGAGCAGCTCGCCACGGTGGCCTACCACGACGGCGACGAGGCGCTGGTCGCAGCGGCTGACCGGATCCTGGACGCACGAGCCGACCACCCACGCGCCCTGTGGTTCAAGGGCGCCGCGCTCGGGCGGCTGGGGGATCGCCAGGGCGCCCGACGGGCCCTGCAGACCGGGCTCTCCCGAGTCGAGGAGGAGCCCGACCTCGCGGCCGACCTCCACCGCAGCCTGGCGGCGGTGCTGCTGCAGGGGGGGGACAGCGCCAGCGGCGCGGAGCACGCGGCCCGCGCCAACGCCCTCGAGGCGACCCCCGAGGGCCTGGACCTCGAAGCCCAGGCCCTCCTGGGTAGCGGGCGTCGGGCCGAAGCGGCGCGGGCGGCGCGCCGCGCCGTGGAGGCGGCGCTGTCCGCAGGCGCTGCCGCGCCCGTCCACCTCGCCGGGGGACTGTGCGACGCCGGCGACCACACCGCGGCCCTCGATCTGGTCGAGACCCTCCGTCGCGGCGACCTCACCGAGGCCGATCACGCCGCGGTCGCGCGGAACGAGGCGCGGGCGTTGTACGGCCTGGGCCGGGGCGCGGACGCGCGAGTTGCCCTGGGCGCCAGCCTGGCCGGCGCGGACGGGGACCTCGACGAGGCGATGGCGGAGGCCCACCGCACCGGAGACTGGCCGACGGTCGTCGCCCTGTCGGAGCGCGCCGACGACGGCGGGCTGGGCCGGCGAGGCCTGTGGCTGCGTGGACAGGCCCAGGCCATGCTGGAGCGAGTCCACGAGGCCGTCGAAGACCTGGAAGCGGCGCTCTCGGCGCCAGGGGACGAGCCGACGCGGCAGGACGTGGCCGGGCGCCTGGCCGAGATCCACCTGGCTCTCGGGCACCACGAGCAGGCGGCTCGGCTGCTCGAGGGGGTCGAGGCCGTATCCCCCCAGCAGCTGGAGATCGCCGCCAAGGTCGAACTCGCCGCGGGCCGCCTCGAAGAGGGTGAGGCCCTGGTTCGCCGTTGCCTGGATGCAGGCGGGATCTCGCAGGCCCTGCGCCGCGCCTACCTGCTGGACCTGCTGGTGGACGCGGGCGGCCATCCAGGCGCCGCCGACCTGGCCGAGCAGCTACTGGAGACCGCGCCGCCAGGGGCACCCGCCATCCTCGATCTCTCGCGCGTGCGCGTCCGCGCTCTGTACGGCCTGGGTAGGCCCCAACAGGCACGCGCTGCCATCACGACCGCGCTCGAGCGCACCGACGATCCGGGTTTCGCGGCCAGGCTGCTGGAGGAGTCCCTCGGACAGCGCGAGTGGGCGGTCGTCGACGAGCTCGCCACGACGCTGCTGGCGCGAAGCCCGGACGAGCCCCGCGCCCTGTGGTTGCGCGGTGCAGCGTTGGGCCAGCTCGGCAGGGCCGACGAGGCGCTGGCCAGCCTGGAGGCGAGCCTCGCAAGCGGCGACGTCACCGGGTTCGAGGACGATCTCCAGCTGGCCCTGGCGTCCACCCTGCTGGACCGCCGGGACGCAGCCGGCGCCCTCGAACGGGCCGAGTCCGCCACACGACTCCGACCCGATCGCCCGGAGGGGCACGAGCTGGCATCGCGCGCACTCCTCGACCTGGGGCGGATGGACGAGGCCGCGGACCGAGCCGCGGCCTGGGCCGACGCCGCGGCAGAGGACGGCGGGGACGCAGGCGTGCTGCTGCCCTGGCTGTTGTGCGACGCCGATCTGCACGACGTCGCCCTGAAGGTCCTCGACCGGCTCGGCGCCGAGGGCCTCGAGGTGACCCAGGCCCGGGTCCGCGCCCTGTACGGTCAGGGCCGAACCGACGAGGCGCGCGAGCAGCTGCGGCAGTGCGTGGCCACGGACGGCGAGGGCGACCAGGCCGTGGACCTCGCCGCCGAGGCCCTCCTCCACGAGGACTGGTCCGCCGCAGTGGAACTCGTCGCCCCCCTCCTCGAACATTCGCCGGATCACGCGAAGGGCCTGTGGATGCGCGGCACGGCGCAAGCGGGGCTGGAAGAGCTCGACGACGCCGCCGCAGACCTCCGCGCAGCGCTGCGCGCGCCGCCCCCGGCCCGACGCGAGTACGCCGCCGCCGCCCACCAGACCCTGGCCGAGATCCATCTGACGCAGGGGGAACACGCGTGGACCCTCGAGCACGCGGACGCCGCCATCGCGCTCGGCATTGCCGGCCCAGCCCTGGATCTCAAGGCCCAGGCGCTGATCGCCATGGATCGGGCCGCGCAGGCCGAACCCGTGGCCCAGGCGTGCTTCGACGCCTGCGCCGACGACGACGAGGCGTACCCGGTGCACCTGCTACACCTCCTCGCGGAGGCGGGCCGCCACGAGGTGATCCTGCGGCTGACCCACGACGCGGGCGTTGCCGCGGCCGATCTGGGCGTGCGCGTGAACCGCGCCCGCGCCCTCTACGCGACGGGCCGCGCCGACGACGCGCGCGCAGCCCTGCTGGATGGCGGCGGCGTCGAGCCGGGAGCCGCCGCCGACCTGGGCTTCGCCGCCCAGCTCGCCGAGGACTGGGAGGTCACCGTCGAGCTCGCCGAGCGCGGGCTGGCCCTGGACGAGGACCACGACCGCTGCAGGTATCTGCGGGGGACGGCGCTGGCCATGTCCGGCCGGGCCGACGCGGCCACGGAGGATCTCGAGGCGTGCCTGCTCGCCCGGCCCGACGCGGCGTTCGCCGCCGACGCGCACCGCACGCTGGCGGAGATCCTGCTCGAACGCGGCGATCACCAGGGTGCCCTCGAGCACACCCGCGCAGGCGGAGGCGCCGAGGCGGCCGGCTCCGCCGTTCGGGCCCGGGCCCTCTTCGCCACGGGCGATCTCGACGCGGGTGAAGAGGAGATCCGCCGCTGCGTGGTGGACGCGGACCCGCTCGAAGGCGTGCGCCAGGCCTCACTCCTGCTCCTCCTCGACGAGGCGGGGCGCCACGCCGCGGCCCTCGAGCTGGCGAACGGTCTCCTGGAGGCCTTCGCCGGTGTCGCCGGTACGCCCGCGACCGTCGCCATGGCGCAATCCGCCCTCGGATGGACCAAGGTGACCCGCGCAGAGGATCCCTCCCTGGGCGCCTGGTCCGATCCCCTGCTGGCGCTGGCCCGTGTCCGCGTCCGCGCCCTGTACGCCCTGGATCGTCCCGACGTGGCGCAGGACGCCCTCTCGGCCGTGCTCGCCGCCGCCGCCGCCGAGGATCTGGAGCAGGTGGCCGACCTCGTCGCCGTCGCACACGACCACGCCCGGTTCGACGCCGTCGTCCAGCTGGCCGGGACCGTCCTGCGACGTGTGCCCAACCACGCCATGTGCCTGTGGCTGCGCGGATCGGCGCGGGCGCGCTCCGGCGACACGGCCGCAGCGCTCGAGGACCTCGAGGCCTGCCTGAGGGGCACGCCCGCGGCCATCGGTCCGTTCGAGGACGACCTCCACGACACCCTCGCCACCCTGCTGGAGCAGGCGGGTTCTCCGGACCGGGCCCTGGAGCACGCCGAGCGCGCCCTGGCGCTGGATCCGGGCAAGGCGCGCAGCCTCGAGGTCCGCGCCCGCGCCCTGTACGCCCTGGACCGTCCCGACGACGGGCTCGCGGCCGTGGCCGAGGCCCTCGACGTCACGGACGCCGCGATCCGGCTGGGGCGCCTGCACCTGCTGCGACTGCTCGAGGGGGAGGCGGACGCCGCGCAGACCCTCTGCGTGGTGGACGCTTCGCTGGAGGCGCTCGCCGACTCCCCCGCCGGGATCGGAGACCTCGCCGCCGCCGCGACCGGGCGGTCCTTCCGCGCCCTGAAGCGGCCCGACATCCGGCGACGACAACCCCTCATCGACGCGATCCGCGTCCGCGCGACGCTCCTGTACGCCCTGGACCGGGACGACGACGCCGAGGCCACGCTGCATCGGGTGTTCGAGGTGGCCGCTCCGACCGAGATCGACCAGCTGGCCGACCTCGTCGCCGAGGCCCAACAACGGCAACGTTGGGACGCCGTGGTGGACCTCGCCACGGCCGTTCTCGAGCGCCGGCCGCGCCAGGTCATGTGCCTGTGGGCGCGCGGGTCGGCCCGCTCCCTCCTCGGCGACACCGAGGGGGCGCGCGCGGACCTGGAGGCCGCCCTCGCCCTGCCCGCGGCGCAGCGGGCACCCTTTGTCGCGGACCTGCGGGACGCCCTGGCCGAGATCCTGCTGCAGCTCGGCGAGCCGGAAGGTGTGGCCGAGGTGCTGGGGCCGGACGAGGCCGGTCCGAGGGCGACGGAGCTACGCGCCCGCGCCGCCCTCGCCCTCGGGGACCCCGAGGGGGCCGTCGAGGTCGTGGTCTCCACGGATCCGGACTGGCGGCAGGCCCTGGATCTGGCCCACCTGCTGGCGACGCTGGACCAGGCCGAGGCCCACGACGAGATGCTCGCCCTGGCCGACCGGCTCCTCGAGGCGCTGGAGGACTCCCGGGCACCCGACGGCGTGCAGATCCTCGCGACCGCGGCCCTGGGCCGGAGCTGCGGATCGCGCGCCGACGCGCCGCTGGGCGCCCACCGCGACGCCCTGTTCACGGCGGTACGCCACCGCCTCGTGGCCCTGCATCGGACGGATCGTGGCGACGACGCCGACCGCACTCTCGCCGCGCTGCTGGGCCTCACCCTCCCCGAGGAGCTGCCCCTGGTGGCGGACCTCGTGGCCGAGGCCCACCAGGGGGAGCGCTGGGAGGCCGCCATCGACCTCGCCAGTCGAGTCCTGCGCGCCGCTCCGGATCACGCGGTCAGCCTCTGGCTCCGCGCCTCCGCCCTGCACCGGCGCGGGCAATCCGAGCTGGCCGAGGCGGACCTCCTGGCCTACCTCGACATCGCGGATCGTGAACGAGGCGAACAGGATGTGGACGTCCTGGACCTGCTGGCCGAGCTCCTGCATGCCCGAGGCGACTACGAGCGAGCCGCCACCTTCGCGACACAGGGCCTGGTCCTGGAGGCGACCCACGGCCACCTGATCGAGACCGCGGTCCAGGCGCTGCTGGCGCTGGGCCGGTCCGAGGACGCCGTGGACTCGCTGAAGACCTTTGTCGCGGCCGGCTCCGCCAGCGAGGCCACGCGGATCGCCCACCTGCTGCCCCGGTTGCGAGAAGCAGGGAGCCCCGAGGCGGTCGCGGACCTCGGTGGATCGATCCTGCGACGCCTCGCCGCGGACACGGCAGCGCCCGACGAGGCGAGGCTGGTGGCCCGGGCCGCCCTCGGCGCGAGCGAGGACGGGACGGTCGCCGACGAGGTGGTCGGCGACGCCCTGTTGACCCTGGTTCGCGCGCTCCTGGGCGCCCTGTACGCGCTGGACCGGCACGACGAGGCGCATGCCGCGCTCCAGGCGCTCACGCGGGTGACGGACGCCGACGATCTGGATCGGCTCGCCGATCTGATCTCCCTGGACCTCGACGCCGAGCGCTGGGACGACGCCGTCGCCCTCGCCGGGGGGGTGCTCGACCGCCTCCCCGAACACCGCACCGCCCTGTGGCTCCGGGGTACCGCGCGTTCCCGGGCAGGCGATCTGGAGACGGCCGTCGAGGACCTGCAGGCTTGCCTGACCGCCGCCGAGGCGACCGCAGAGGACGCGCACGAACAGCAGGCCGAGCTGCACGCCGCACTGGCCGATCTGCTGTTCCGCCTCGGCGAACCCGAGCGCGCCATGGAGCACGCCTCCCATGGCCGGTCCGCCCCCAGCACGCGGGCACACAGCGCAGAGGTGGAGTTCCGCGCGCGCCTGGCCCTGGAACAGCTCGACGATGCTGCCGACGTCCTGGATACGTTCCTGGCTGCGGAGCCCGGCCTCGACTGTCTCGGGATCGCGCACCTGGTGCCGCTGCTGGCCCAGGCCGGGCCAGCCGAGGAGGCGCTGTCGATCCTGGGCACTGCGGCCGCGGCCCTCGCCGATCTGGACGGCGCGCCCGCGCCCGTGACCGTTCTGGCGCAGGCGATGGCCGGCGCGCCGGCCCCCGCCTCCGAGGACCGGGCGCCACTGGGCGAGCACGCCGGCGCCATGCTCACCCTCGCGCGGGCCCTCGTGACGATCCTGTACGACGAGGACCGGACTGCGGAGGCGGGCGAGGCGCTGGCACGGATCCTCGTCGCCGTACACGACGAGGATCTCGCCGACGTGGCCGACCTCCTGTCGAGGCCGTTCGACGGGGGGGACACCGACGCCGTGGTGGATCTCGCCGGCGAGATCCTGGGCCGCCTGCCCGAGCACGCGCCCACGCGCTGGGTGCGCGCCTCGGCGCACGTCCGGGCGGGCCGAGCCGCGGACGCGAGGTGCGACCTCGAGGCGCTGGCCGGGGCGCCCGCAGACCAGCGCGACGACTTCGAGGTCGACCTCCACGCCACGCTGGCGCGCGTCTACCTGGATCTGAACGAGGATCGCCTCGCCGTGCATCACGCGGAGAATGCCCGCGAGCTGGACGGCGATCGCCTGGACGCGGCGGAGATCCAGATCCTCGCCATGTTCCGTCTCGGGCGCATCTCCGCCGGCGTGGACATCATCCGCGCAGCCATGGTCGAAGCCACCGGGCTGCAGTGCCTGGATCTCGCTCACCTGCTGACGCCGCTGCTGGACGTGGATCGCGCCGACGACAGCCTCGAGCTGAGTCAGCTGATGCTGACGCGCCTGCAGCAGCGCGACGACGCGACCGCCGCGGTGCGCGCCCTCGCCGCGGCCGCCCTGGGCTCGGCAGAGAAGGGCGTCGCGCCCCCCCTCGGCGAGCACCGCGCCCCCCTCGTCACCCTGCTCCGCGCCCACCTGGCCGCCCTGGCGGCGTCGGACCGGGCGGCCGAGGCAACCGCGATCCTGCAGGACATCTTCGTCGCCGCCGGCGACGAAGACACGCCGCAGCTGGGCGACCTCGTCTGCGAGTCGGCCTCCGGCCGCGAGGCCGAGGAGATCGCCACCCTGACCACGGCGGTGATCCGCCGACACCCCGACCACGCGCCGGCCCGGTGGGCGCGAGCCACAGCCCTGAGGGAGCTGGGCCGCGATGCCGAGGCCCTCGAAGACCTCGAGGCCTGCCGAGAGGCGGGCGGCGAGGCGGAGCTCGGCGCGGCGCTCGCCGAGACCCTCGCCTCGCTGGCCTGGTCCCTCGGCCGCGTCGACGAGGCGGCCGAAGGAGCCGAACGAGCCCTTCAACTCGATCCAGCGCGCGCGCACGCGTGCGAGATCCGAGTGCGTGCGCTGGTCGCCCAGGACCGGGCCGACGATGCGGTCACCCTGCTCGCGGGTGCGCTGGAGCGCGACGCGGCCGCGGATCTGGGTGACGTCGTCGGGGACCTCCCCGCCGATACCCCCGCCGAGGTGGCCGTGAGGCTGGCCGGCGCGGTGCTCGACGCGACGCCGGACCACGCCATCGCCCTGTGGAGTCGCGGTACGCAGCTCGCGCGCCTGGGCCGCACCGATGAAGCCCTGGCCGACCTCGAGCGCTGCGCAGCCGACGTCGAGGGGTCGCCGTTCGAGGCCGAGCTGCACGAGGCCCTCGCGGAGATCCACCTGGACGGCGGCGATCCGGTCCGCGCGGCGAGCCACGCGGCCCTCGCGCGCGCCGCCGATCCCGGTCGCCCCTACGCGGTGCAGCTACACGCCGGCGCGATGATCGCCCAGGAACGGGTGGAGGACGCCGAGGAGGTCATCCGGTCCGCGATCCGGTCCGCTCCGGAACGGACCGTCCCCGAGATGGCCGGGCTGATCGTACAGCTCGAAGAACACCCCGACCGCCTGCACGCCGCGGCCGAGGAGGTGCTCGAACGCCTCGCCGACCACGCGCCCACCCTGTGGCTGCGCGGTTCGGCCCTGGCGCAGGCCGGCCGCGACCGCGAGGCCCTGCGCGATCTGGAGGCCTGCCTCGCGACGGACCCGACCGAACCGGCGACCGTGGACGTACACGAGGCCCTGGCCGGCATCCACGCCCGCCTCGGTGATCCCGCGCGGGCGGAGGAGCACGCCCGAGCGGCCCTGGCCGTCGATCCTTCCCGGCCCTACGCCGTGGAGATCCGCCTGCGATCCCTGCTAGCGCTCGGGCGCGGCGACGACGCCGTGGCGGCCCTGCGCGAGGCCGTCGACCAGGCCGAGGACGCCGCAGTGTCTGCGGTCGCCAGCATGCTCACCGAGTTCCAGGACCACCCGGAGCGACTCGTCGAGGCCGCGCAGGACGTGAAGGGCCGCGCGCCCGACCACGCGGCCACCCTGTGGCTGGAGGGCACCGCCCTGTCGCGACTGGGCCGGGACGAGGAGGCGCTGCAGAGCCTGGAGGCCTGTCTGCCCCTGAGCGAGGGGGAGCCCTTCGAGGCCGATCTCCACGAGGCCGTCGCCGGCATCCTCGAGCGCATCGGAGATCACGAGCGCGCCGCCGAGCACGCCGCGAGGGCCCAGGCGACGGACGCATCTCGCCTGTACAGCGCGGAGCTCAGGGCCCGGGCCCTCGCCGCGCAGGGCAACGCCGGGGAGGCGCTGGAGATCGTCACGGCCGCCGTCCGCGCCGCGCCGTCGGAGGCCGCGAAGGACGCCGCTGCGCTGGTGACCGCGCTGGAGGACCACCCCGAGGAGGTCGTCGCCGCGGCCGGCGTGGTCCTGGAGCGGTGGCCGGACCACGCTCCCTCCCTGTGGCTCCGCGCCACGGCGCTCGGGGAGCTGGACCGCCCCGCCGAGGCGAGGGCCGACCTCGACGCCTGCGGGCCGCTGTGCGCCGGTGAGCCCTTCGAGCTGGACCTCCGGGAGGCGCTCGCGGCCGCCCTGGCCGAGCACGGCGAGCACGAGCAGGCCGCCGAGCTCGCGACCCGGGTCCTCGAGACGGACGACTCCCGGGCGTACGCTGCCGAGCTGCTCACGCGCAGCCTCGTTGCCGGCGGTCGCTTCGACGATGCCGAGGAGGCCGTCCACGCCGCCGCGACCCGCGCCGCCGCCGCCACCTTGCCGCAGGCCGCCTCCCTCGTCACCGAGCTGGAGGCGTCTCCGGCGCACCTGGTGCGGGCCGCGGAGGCCGTGCTCGCGCGCCTGCCGGGCCACGCCCAGACCCTGTGGTTGCGCGGCTCCGCGCTGGCTCGCCTCGACCGCGACGATGAGGCCCTGGCAGACCTCGAGGCGTGCCTCCCCCACAGCGAGGGCGCGCCGTTCGAGGCTGAAATCCACGAGACCATCGCCGGAGTGATGCTCGGCCGCGGGGACCACGCGCGCGCCGCGGATCACGCCGCCAGGGCCCTGGCGCTGGGGGGCGAGCGGAACCACGCCGCCGAGCTCCAGGTGCGGGCCCTGATCGCCCTGGACGACATGGACGGCGCCCTCGACGTGGTCCTCGCCCTCTTCGAGGCTGCGAGCGACGATCAGCTGGCGGAGATCGCCGCCATCGCCGGCGAGTTCGAGCCGTCGCCCGACCACCTGACGCGGGCCGCAGACGAGGTGATCCAGCGACTGCCCGACCACGCCCCCACCCTGTGGCTCCGCGGTACGGCCCGGGCCGCGGCGGGACAGGACGAGCTCGCCCGCGCCGACCTCGAGGCCGGCCTGGCCGCCGGCGATGGGGAGCCGTTCTACGTGGACCTGGTCGAGGCCCTCGCCGCGCTGTGCGGGCGTCTCGGAGACCACGAGGCCGCGGCCGAGCACGCCGCCCAGGCCCTGGCGCTGGACAGCTCCCGCACGCACGCCGTCGAGCTGCGGGCCCGGGCTCTGATCGCCCAGGACGACATGGACGGCGCCCTCGACGTGGTCCTCGCCCTCTTCGGCGCCGCGAGCGACGAGCAGCTGGCGGAGATCGCCGCCATCGCCGGCGAGTTCGAATCGTCGCCCGACCACTTGACGAGGGCCGCAGACGAGGTGATCCAGCGACTGCCCGACCACGCCCCCACCCTGTGGCTCCGCGGTACGGCCCGGGCCGCGGCGGGACAGGACGAGCTCGCCCGCGCCGACCTCGAGGCCGGCCTGGCCGCCGGCGATGGGGAGCCGTTCTACGTGGACCTGGTCGAGGCCCTCGCCGCGCTGTGCGGGCGTCTCGGAGACCACGAGGCCGCGGCCGAGCACGCCGCCCAGGCCCTGGCGCTGGACAGCTCCCGCACGCACGCCGTCGAGCTGCGGGCCCGGGCTCTGATCGCCCAGGACGACATGGACGGCGCCCTCGACGTGGTCCTCGCCCTCTTCGGCGCCGCGAGCGACGAGCAGCTGGCGGAGATCGCCGCCATCGCCGGCGAGTTCGAATCGTCGCCCGACCACTTGACGAGGGCCGCAGACGAGGTGATCCAGCGACTGCCCGACCACGCCCCCACCCTGTGGCTCCGCGGTACGGCCCGGGCCGCGGCGGGACAGGACGAGCTCGCCCGCGCCGACCTCGAGGCCGGCCTGGCCGCCGGCGATGGGGAGCCGTTCCACGTGGACCTGGTCGAGGCCCTCGCCGCCGTGTGCGGGCGCCTC
>CAZLEO010000017.1:38264-57043 GCA_964558555.1 uncultured Rickettsiales bacterium
GCAGGCGCGCGCCGACCTCGAGGCCGGCCTCGCGACCGGCGAGGAGGAGCCGTTCTACGTGGACCTGGTCGAGGCCCTCGCCGCGCTGTGCGGGCGTCTCGGAGACCACGAGGCCGCGGCCGAGCACGCAGCCCGCGCCCTGGCGCTGGACAGTTCCCGCGCGCACGCCGTCGAGCTGCAGGTCCAGGCGCTGATCGCCCAGGACGACATGGACGGCGCCCTCGACGTGGTCCTCGCCCTGTTCCGCGACGCCGGCGCCGAGGATCTGCCCGACGTCGCCTCCCTCGCCGGCCGGTTCTCGTCTTCCTTCGACCACCTCGGCCGGGCAGCAGGCGCCCTGCTGAAGAGGCTCCCCGACCACGCCCCGACCCTGTGGCTGCGCGGTACGGCTCTGGCCGCCGCGGGTCGCGACGAGGAGGCGCGCGCGGACCTCGAGGCCGGACTGCCGCCCCTGCAGGGGGATCCCGTCGAGGTGGATCTGGTCGAGACCCTGGCCGAGGTCTGCGGCCGCCTCGGCGACCACGAACGGTCGGCCGAGCTCGCAGCCAGCGCCCTCGCCCTGGACCCGTCGCGGGGGTACAGCGCCGAGCTGCGCGTGCGCGCGCTGGTCGCGCTGGATCGGGCGGAAGAGGCCCTCGAGGTGGTCCGCACCGCCGTGGAAGCCGCCCCCGACGAGGAACTCCCCGCCCTGGCGGCCATGGCCGGCGAGCTCCGGACGTCGCCGGAGCACCTCGCCATCGCCATCGGCGACGTGCTCGCGCGCCTCCCCGATCACGCGCCGTCCCTGTGGCTGCGCGGGTCCATGCGGGCCTCCCTGCGGCAGGACGACGACGCCCGGGACGATCTGGAGGCCGGTCTGCCCCTGAGCCAGGGGGAGCCCTACGAGGTGGATCTCATCGAGACCCTGGCCGGCGTGGTCGCGCGCCTGGGCGATCTCGAACGGGCGGCCGAGCTCGCGACCCGCGCCCTGGACCTGGATGCCGGCCGCGATCACGCTGCGCGTATCCGCGTCCGATCGCTGGTGGCCCTCGAGAATCCCGAAGCCGCCCTCGAGGCGGTCAAGGCCCTGTACCACGCCACGGAGGACGCCGACCTGCCCGACGTGGCCGCCCTCGCCGGCGAGCTGGCGCCGCACACGAGCGCCCTGATCGAGGCGTCCGGCGACGTGCTCAGGCGCCTGCCCGACCACGCCCCGACCCTGTGGCTGCGCGGCTCGGCGCTGGCGGACCTGGGCCGCGATCGCGATGCGCGCGTCGACCTGGAGACCGGCCTGGCCCTGAGCGAGGGCGAGCCGTTCCACGTGGACCTGCTGGAGGCACTGGCCGCCGTATGTGCCCGCCTCGACGATCCCGAGGCCGCCGACCGGTTCGCCCGGCTCGCGCTGGCGCTGGACGACGCCCGCGATCACGCCGTGGAGCTGCGCGTCCGCGCCAAGGTCGCGCAGGGCGACCCGGGGGGCGCCGCGGACGTGGTGGTCGCCGCGGTGCAGGGTGCGGCCGACGCGGATCTGGACCGAACCGCAGGCCTGCTCGGCGAGCTCTCGCCGTCCCCGGGCCATGTGGTGACGGCGGCCGCCGCCGTGCTCGAGCGCGCGCCGGATCACGCCCCCACCCTCTGGCTGCGGGGCGCGACCCTGGCCGACCTGGGCCGGGACGAGGACGCGAGGCAGGATCTCGAAGCCGGGCTGCCGACCTGCGCCGGCGAGCCCTTCGAGGTGGAGCTGGTCGAGACCCTGGCGGCCGTGTGCGGGCGCCTGGGCGATCACGAGCGCGCCGCCGAGCTCGCGGCCCGCGCCCTGGATCTGGACGGATCGCGGCAGTACAGCGCCGAGCTGCGCGTGCGCGCCCTTGTGGCGCTGGACCGCGCTGACGAGGCCCTCGACGTGGTGCGCGCGGCCGTGGCGTCGGCCAGCGACGCGGACCTCCCCGCCGTCGCCGGCACGGTCGCCGAGCTGCAGGCATCGCCAGATCACCTGGTGCGCGCGGCAGACGACGTGCTGGCGCGATCGCCCGACCACGCGCAGACCCTGTGGCTGCGCGGCTCGACCCACGCCGACCTCGGCGAGGACGACGGCGCGCTGGCAGACCTCGAGGCCTGCCTGCCCCTGTGCGAGGGGGAGCCCTTCGAGGTGGACCTGCACGAGGCGCTGGCCGCGGTCCTGGCCCGCCGCGGCGACCACGAGCGCGCAGCCGAGCACGCGGCCCGGGCACAGGCCGCGGACAGCGGGCGCCTGTTCAGCGCCCAGGTGCGCGCCAGCGCCCTGGTGGCCCAGGGGCAGGTCGGCGAGGCCCTGGAAGCCGTCCGCGCGGCGATCCGCGGCGCCTCGGACGAGGCCCTGGCGGGCGCGGCCGACCTGATCACCGAGCTGCTGGCGTTCCCGGACGAGACCATCGCCGCGGCCGAGGAGGTGCTGCAGCGGCTCCCGGACCACACCACCGCCGCGTGGCTGCGGGGATCGGCCCTGGCCGGGCTGCACCGGGACGACGAGGCCCTCGCCGACCTCGAGCGCTGCCTCGACGGCTGCGAAGGTGCCCCCTACGAGGTGGAGCTCTACGAGGCGGTCGCCGCCATCCACCTCCGCCGCGGAGACCACGAAGAGGCCGTGGCGTTCGCCTCGAGGGCGCTGGATGCGTCGCCGTCGCGGCCCTACGCGGCGGACATCCAGACCCGGGCGCTGCTCGCCGCAGAACGGACCGACGAGGCCGCCGAGATCCTGCGGGCGGCCCTCGACGGAGCCGATGCCGGCACGATCCTGACGCTGGCTCATCTGTTCCACGATCTGTCGCGTGCGGGGGAGGCGGCGACGGTCCTCGACCTCGCTGACCTCGCCCTCTCGCAGCTGGCGCGGACCTCGAATGACGCACAGGTGGCCCGCCTGGCCGCCGCGGCCGGCGGGTATGACATCCCGGCCGGAGACGCCGCCCCCCTCGGCGAGCACCGCAGCGACCTGCTCACCCTCGTGCGTCGCCGCCTGGAAGCCCTGCACTCACTGGGGGACGGCGCCGTCGCCGCGACGTGCCTCGAGGACGTGCTGCGGACGATCGCGGACGAGGACCTGCTCGAGATCGCCGATCTCGTCGCCGAGACGCACCGCGAGGAACGGTTCGACGCGGTCGAGATCCTGGCCGGGATCGTGCTCGACGTGGTCCCCGACCACGTGGACAGCCGCTGGTTCCGCGGCTCGGCGCGCGCGCGCAGCGGCCGCCGCGACGAGGCGCTCGAGGACCTCACGGCGTGCCTCGACCAGGTGACCGGGCACCGATTCGAGGCGGACCTGCGCGAGACCGCGGCCGAGCTGCTCCTCGCGCGCAGCGACCACGAGGGAGCCCTGGAGCAGGCCGTTGCGTGCCTCGCCGTCGAGCCGGATCGCGCGCACACGATGGAGATCCGCGCCCGCGCCCTGCTCGCCGTGGGACGGGACGACGAGGGCGCCGCCGCGATCCTCGAGGCCTTCGACGGCGTCGGCGCGTCCGGGATACTCGCCCGGGCCCACCTGGTCCACCCCCTCCTCGACGCGGCCCGGTACACCGAGGCGCTCGAGGTGTCGGCGCACCTCATCCGCGCCCTGCGCGCCGCCAAGGGCGCCGCGGCCAGGGCCGCCCATGTCCTCGAGAGAGGCCGACCCCAGACCAAGCGCCTGGCACCGCGGACCCACCGGGAGGCCCTCCTCGCGGCCGCCCGGTCCCGGACCACCGCCCTGTTCCGGCTCGACCGCGCCGACGAGGCCACGGCCGCGCTGGGCGCCGTGTTCGACGGCTGGTCCCGGCGGGACGCGGCCGAGCTGGCCGATCTGGTCTTCGAGGCTCACCGCCTGGAGGACTGGGAGGCGGTCGTCACCCTGGCGGACAGGCTGGCGCACGCTCTGCCCGATGACGCCACCGCGCGCTGGCTGGCGGGCACGGCCAGGGCGAAGCTCGGCCAGGACCGCGAGGCCGCGGGGGACCTGGAGGCCAGCCTCGGCCTGGACCTGGACGCCGGACGGGTGGAGGGGGTCCACGCCCTGCTGGTCGACCTGTACATGGGCCTGGACGAATACGAGGCCGCGATGCGGCACGCCCCGCACGTGGCCGGCCTGGCCTTCGATCCGTCGCGGCGCCTGGAGGACACCACTCTGGCGCGGATCGCCAGCGGCGATCTGGAGCTGGCCGCGCAGGCCCTGGTCCAGACCCTCGAGGCCCTGGACGCCTGCGCCGAGCCGGGCGCGAGGGCGGCGCAGCTGGTCTACCTGCTGCACGACCTCGCCGAGGGCGGCCTCCACGAGACGGTCCTGGATCTCGCGGACCGCCTGTCCGCGCGCCTCGACGCGACTCCTCCGGTGGAGACCGTCGTCGCCCTGGCCCGCCTGCGGTTCCGCGCCCTGAGCGCCCTGGATCGCGGCGATGAGGCCGTGGCAGGGCTCACGGACGTGTTCGCGACGGCCTCGGACGAGGCCCTGTCGGAGCTGGAGGGGCTGCTCTACGAGGCCTGGCACCGGGTGGACTTCACCGCCATGGAGGGCCTCGCCAGCGCCCTGGTCACCCGCGACGACGGCCTGGCCCACGCGCGCTGGATGCGCGGCGAGTCCCGCCGCCGCACCGGAGACTCCGCGGGCGCTCGTATCGACATCGAGGCGTGCCTGGACACGGCCGAGCCGCAGCCGTTCGCTGCCGAGGCCCACGAGGCGCTGGCCGAGCTGGCCCTGGAGGAGGGGCGCTGGGACGACGCCCTGGGGCACGCCGACATGGCCCTCGACTCGACGGACCGGTCAGCGACCCACGGCCTGGAGATCCGCGCGCGCGCCCTGACCGACCGGGGGCGCGCGGACGAGGCCGAGGCCGCGGCAAGGGCCGGCCTCGCCTCGGCCGACGGCCCGTGGGCCCTGGACCTGGCCTACCTGTTGCGGCCCCTGGTGGAGGGACGTCGATCCGAGGGGATCGCCGACGCCTGCGAGGCGATCCTGCGTCAGGTCCGGGATGCGGACGCCGAGCCCGCCGCGGTGCGAGCCGTGGCCGACGCCGTGCTGGGCGGCAGCGGGGCAGCCGAGGCCTCCCTGGGCGCCCGCCTCGCTCCCATGGTCGCCCTGGTCCGGACCGTGGCCGCAGCCTCGCTGGCCCTGGACCGCGCGGACGACGCAGCGCGGGCGGTCCGACGGCTGCTGGGATCGCTGGCAGACCCGGACGTGCCCGCCGGCGCAGCGCTGCTGACCGATCTGCCGTTGGGGCCCGACCCCCTGCTGGACCTCGCCAGCGTCGTCCTCGAGCGCGTCCCCGACCACGCGGACACCCTGTGGCTGCGCAGCTCGCTCCTGCAAGATCGCGGCGAGGACCGGGCCGCTCTGGTGGACCTGCGGGCCGTCCTGGCCGCCCTGGACGACGATGCCCCCCAGGCCGCCGACGCCTGGCAGACGGCCGCCGAGCTGGAGCACGCTCAGGGCGAACACGAGCGGGTGCTGGACTGCGCCGACCGCGCCCTCGAGCTCGGCGGCGGGCGCGTGCGCTGCCTCGAGCTGCGGGCCCTGGCCCTGCTGGAGCTGGGCCGCCCCGCCGGCGACGCGGTGAGCGAGTGCATCGCGGCCGCCTTCGACGAGGACAACCTCGGTCCGTTCTACCTCGTGCACCCGCTGGCCGAGGCCGGCGACCACGACACCGCGGTCGAGCTGGCCGCGCAACTCGCTGCGGCCATGCCCGTCGAGGGGGAGCCGTGGCTGATGGTGGCGCGAGTCCACGTGCTCTCGCTGCTGGCCACGGATCGGGTGGACGAGGCGGCGGAAGTCTGCGTCGCCGCCCTGGATCGTATCCCCGAGGCGGACCTGCAGCGGCTGTTCGACCTGCTGTTCCACTTCCGCGACCGCGACGCGGCTCAGGCCGTGGAACAGCTCGCGTCCACGGTCCTGGGCCGGCTGCCGGATCACGAGGAGGCGCGGCGCATGCGCGTCGTCGCGCGGCAACAGCTCGCCGATCTGGACGGGCTGATCCAGGACGTGGACGACTACCTGGACCGGCACGCCGGGTCGCCCTTCGCCGAGGAGTTCGGCCGGCTGCGGCGGCCTGCGCACGTGATCCTCGCCGGCGCGATGTTCGAGGCCAGGGAACACGAAGGCGCCATCCACCACGCCGCCGCAGCGCTCGCGCTCGAGGCGCAGGCCGAGGAGTCCCCGGTCGATCTCCTGGAGATCCAGGCCCTGGCCCTGATCGCCCTGTGCCGACTCGAGGAGGCGGACGAGGCCATCCGCGCCCACACCGCAGCGGTCGGCGAGCCGACCCTCGACCTCACCGCCATCGTCCTGCAACGCCTGCAACGGGCATTCGAAGAGGACCGCACCGCCCGGGCGGGCGAGTTCCTCGTCGCGCTGCTCGGGTTCCTGCCCGCAGACGAGGCAGGGCAGCACGGCGATCTCGTGTTCGAGGCCCACCGCCGAGACGCCTGGGACATCGTGGACCAGGCCACGGCAGCGGTCCTGGATCGAGCCCCCGGCCAGGCATTCTTCCTGTGGATCCGCGGCGCCGCGCTGGGCAAGCTTGGCCGCCTGGACGAGGCCCGCGAGGCGCTGCTGGCCGTCCTCGACACACCGCTCGACGGCCGCGAGGGGTTCGAGGACGCCGTGTACGACACCCTCGCCGAGGTCTGCCTCCTGCAGGGCGACCACGCTGCCGCGCGCGATCACGCCGTGCGTGCGCTGGAGATCAGCCCGGGCAAGCCGGAGAGCGAGCGCACGCTGGCCGCGGCGCGCGAGGCGCTGGGCGAGTCCTGATCAGAGCGCGGGGGGCACCTCGTAGACCACCATGTCGTCGTCCGGGTAGACCGCCGGCGGGCCGCAGAGGTGGTCGAGCCAGCGGTACGGATCCGGCCCCTCGTCGGCCACCGCGCCCGGCTCCATCCCGCTGCGCAGGGTCATGTAGTTCGGGTCGAGGTATCCCCACTCCTTCGCCACGACGTACCCCACCCCCTCGGCCTGCAGGGCCACGAGGAGCAGCCGCGCCGTCGCCGGGCCCGGGTGATGCTCCGGCAGGGGGATCGAGGTGGGCTGGTCCATGTACGCATTGACCAGCGGCCGGCCGCTGACCACGGCCTCGTGCAGGTAGTCGTTGGAGAACATGGGGGACGGCGGCAACAGCAGTACGGCCCCGTACTCCTCCTCCGCCGTGTCGGCGTAGAACTGCGGCACCTGCAGCTCGTCGACCACGAACCGACGATACTCGGGGAACACCATGGCGTGCTCCAGCGCCATCACGCCGATCAGGGCGGGCACCAGGGCCACGGCGAGGCGCGGAGATCGTTCCGCGACGAGGCCCTCGAGGATCCGGATGCCGCCGCCCGCGGCGATGATCAACGCCAGGGTCACCCACGGGAACAGGCGTATGGGGAACCCGAGCACGCTGCCCAAGGGGAGCTGAACCAGGGTGAGGAAGGGCATGGGCACGTGGCGGCGGACGTCCTCATCCCCCAGGACCAGATACGGACCGATCATCACCACGAGCATGACCGCGACCGCGATCAACGCCGCGCGGGCCCTCGGCGCCCCCAGGACCGCGGCGAGCAACGCGATCACGGTCAACGTCACCGGCAGCCCCAGGGGTAGCACGGGGATCACGTCGCACGGGGCAACCTCGAAGGTGTTCTCGTAGGGATACCAGCGGACCGGTTGCGACGGATCCAGGTAGCCGCCGTTCAGCGCGAAAGTCTCCACGGTCGGCGACATGCTCACCGGCCGCGGGTCGTCCCGGATGCTCAGCATCACCGCAGCAAAGGCCAGCAGCACCGCCACCACGCTGGGCGCCACACGCTTGAGCGCAGGCACGAGCTCGCGACGTCGCCAGGCCTCCGCACCCGCCAGGACGCTGCCCAGCGCCAGCGAGAACACCCCGTAGGGCGGATACAGGGCCAGCAACCCCAACATGGACAGCGTCAGCCCGGCGTGTTCCCACCAGCGGCCGCGGCGAACCACGCGCAGCACGAACAGCAGGAACAGCGGCGCAAAGAACAGGCAGGACTTCTGCACGAACCCCTGGTCCACCTTGAGGAAGACGTAGGGGCTGAAGGCGAACGCCAGGCCGGCGAGCCAGGCCAGCGACTCCCGGCGGAACAGCTGCCGCGCCAGCAGGTGCATGGTCAGCGCGTTGAGCACCAGGAACAGCAGGCCCGCGACGTTGCGCGCGGGCAACAGATCCATGACCGTCATCAGCGCGATGTAGGCGATCATGTACTGGGAGAACGCCACCCGCGCGTCGATCTCCGACCCGGCCGGGTGACTCAACAGATCCGTGTGGCTCAGCGAGGGCCACTGCCCCTGCTCCATCTGGCGCTGCAGGTTGTACTGGAAGAACAGGTCACCGCGCAGGCCCGGGTGATCGTCGTAGCCCAGGTGGTGGGTCCCCAGGTGCAGCACCAGCGGCCAGCTCAACGTCACCGCCACGACGGCGTACACGACCGTCGGGACGATCCATCGGACGGGCTTCACTCGCGGCAGCTTCACCGCATAACTCCCAATCGGCGCCCTCTCCCGCTCACAGCACGGTTTACTCCACTTCAACGTTCGAGGGAAGGGAGGACGCGGTAGACGGCCATCCCGTCGGACCGATAGACCCGCGGTGGACCGAGCCAGCGGTCGAGCCAGCGGTATCGGGGGTGTCCCACAGCGGCAAGGCCGCCGTCCTCGTGTACGGTGGCCATGAACCGGGTCTCTTCCAGAGGAACGAAGGTCACGATGTACCCCACCCCTGCGTTTCGCACCGCCTGGCGAAACTCGGGCGGCGCGAACCCTTCCCGGCCCGGTTCGGGGATCTGGAACGGGGGGAACTGCTCCATGTACCCGTTGACCAGCTTGCGCCCGGAGATGGCCGGGACCACCAGGTACTCGTTGGTGGTCATGGGCTCCACGGGCAGCAGCAGCAGGGCCTCGAACTCCTCGTCGCGGGTGTCCTCGTAGAACTGCGGCACGTCGAACTCGGTGACCATGAAGCGCGCGTACTCGGGGAACGCCAGCCGGTTCTCGACGATCACGGCGGCGAGGACCGCGGGGAAGATCGCCACGGCGGCACGCGGCCATCGTTTCTTCAGCCACCCCTCGAGCACCCGCATGCCGCCGCCCGCGGCGATCACCAGGGCGATCAACACCCACGGGTACAGCCGGATGGGGAACTTGAGCACGCTGGCCATGGGCAGCTGGCCCAGGTAGTAGAACGGCAGGGCCACGGCGTTCTCGGCGTCCCCGTCGGGCGCGTAGTAGGGCCCCACCATCACCACCAGCAGGGCCAGCGCGATCAGCGTCAGCACCCGCGCATACCGCACCCCGGCCCACGTCGCGAAACCCGCCAGCACCGTGATCAGGATCGGCAGGCCCAGCACCATCGTGGGGATGATGGGGCACGGCGGCAGCTCGAAGGTGTGCTCGTACGGATACCAGCGGAACGGCGCCAGCGGATCCAGGAACCCGCCGAGGAGGTGGTAGCGCTCCGGGCTGATGTCCATGGTCGTGGGGCGCGGGTCACCGCGGATCGCCAGCGCCACGCCGCCGAACGAGACCGCCACGGCCGCGGCCAGCGGCCCCACGCGCTTGAGCAGGGTCACCAGGCTGCGATCCGCCAGCCCCTGGCCCAGCACCAGCAGGCCGCCGAAGGCCACGCAGAACACCGCGTAGGGCGGGTAGATCGCCAGCATCACCAGCAACCACACGACGCACAGGACCGCGTCGCGAGGGCGCCCCTTCTCCATGACCCGGAACAGGTACAGCAGGATCATGGGCACCGCGAACAGGGTGGTCTTCTGGAAGAAACCCTGGTCGATCTTGAGGAACACGTACGGCCCGAACCCGAACAGCAGCCCCCCCACATAGGCGAACCACTCGCGGCCCGAGCGCTCCCGGGCGAGCAGGTGCATGGCCAGGGCGTCCAGCACCAGGATCAGCAGGGCGGTGAGGTTGCGGCTCGCCAGCAGCCCGAAGATCGTCATGAAGGCCACGTTGGCGATCTGGTGGGCCGAGAACGCCACGCGGGCGTCGATGGGCATGCCCTCGGGGTGGCACAGGAGGTCCGTACGCAGGATGTTGGGCCAGCGCCCCTCGAGCATCTGCGCCTGCAGGTTGTAGGTGAAGAACAGATCCCCCTGGTTGCCCGGGTGGGTGGCGTCGCCGAGGAACCGCTCGTCCAGGTTCAGCACGAGCGGCCAGCTCAGCACCACCGCGACCACCACGTACACCGCCGCGGCCAGCGCCGTGCGCAGGAGCGTGCGGCGCAGCGCGGGCTTCACGGGTTCCCCGGCACCGAGTACACGGCCATGGCGTCGTCGGCGTAGATGCGCGGCTTGCCGCACAGGGCGTCGAGCCAGTGGAACGGCGCCGGCCCACGGTCTGCCTCCTGCCCCGGTTCCATCCAGGAGCGGCCGATCAGGTAGTTGGGATCGAGGTTCTCCAGCCGCACGATGATGTAGGGCACGCCGTACTCGCGGAGCTGGTCCAGGAAGGCGAGCTTGTCCGCCTCGGGATCGCCCCGCTCGGGCACGCGCACGTGGGACTCGCCGCCCCAGTAGCCGTTGACCAGCGGGCGGTCCAGCACGATGGGGTCGAGGAGGTAGCCGTTGCGCCAGATGGGCTTGGGCGGCAGCATCATCAGCGCCTCGAACTCCTCGTCGGCGATCTCGTCGAAGAAGGTGTACGAGGGCAGCTCGGACGACCAGAAGCGGCGGTACTCGGGGAAGAGCACCCGCATCTCCACCACCGTCAGCACCAGCAGGGCGATCACGACCCCGCGGGTGAGGGTCTCGGCCCGTCCGCCAAAGGCCTCGCTCAGGCCCGCCCTGAACACGGCGAGCCCGCCGCCGACGGCCAGCAGCAGCGCCGTGAGCACCCAGGGGTACAGCCGGATGGGGTAGCGCAGCGCGCCCCCGCCGGGCAGGGGCGCCAGGTAGTAGAACGGCAGCTTGAAGGTGGTGGCCCAGGCGTCCCCGGTCTCACCGCCGAAGCTGACGTAGGGGCCGGCCATGACCACCGCGAACGCCCCGCCCAGCAGCGCGAGGAACCGCGCATCGCGCGCGCCGACGGCCACCGCGAACACGCCCATGCCGGTCAGCGCGATGGGGAACCCCAGGGGCATCCCGGGGATGAACGCCGCCGGCGGGGTCACGAAGGTCTCGGCGTAGGGAAAGAAGTGGAACGGGTCGAGCAGGGGCATGAAGCCCCCCTCCGACCGGAACGTCGCCAGGCCCACCTCCACCTCGGTGGGATCACCGCGCTGGGTGTAGGTCACCGCCAGGAAGGCGACGACCACGACGATCAGGGCCGGGGCGAAGCGCCAGAGGTCGTCCCAGAAGGTGCCGCCGCGAAACGCCCGGTAGAACACCAGGGGCACGGCGAACGCCAAGTCGAACACCGCGTAGGGCGGGTAGATCCACAGCATGGCCAGCAGGCACACCAGCGTGGCCACGTGGTCGCGGACGCGGTGGCGCTCCAGCGCCCGCAGCAGGAACAGCACGAACAGCGGCAGCAGGAACAGGCACGCCTTCTGCGGGAACCCCTGCTGGACCTTGAGGAAGACAAACGAGCCGAACCCGAAGATCAGGCCCGAGAGGTAGGCGAAGTCCCCCCGGCCGGATCGCTCGCGGATCAACACGTGCATGCTCACCGCGTTGAGCACCACCATGCCCAGCACCGCGAGGTTGTGGCTCGCCAGCAGGCCCAGCACGGTCATCAGCGCCACGTACATGAACAGGTGCAGCGCGAACATGTCCTTGACCGGCAGCTCCATGCCGCGGGGGTGGTTCAGCGAGATCAGCCGTCGGTGGCGGGGGTACTCGCCGCGCTCCATCTGTTGCTGCATGTCGTACTGGTAGAACAGGTCGCCGCGGCAGCCGGGGTGGTCGAGGTTGCCGATGACGCGTGAGCCCAGGTGGAGGGGTAGCGGCCAGCTCAGCGCCAGGGCCAGGACCGTGTAGACCAGCAGCGCGAGCGGGGTTCTGGGAACACGCCGTAGGAAGCCCACTGCGTCCACCGTGTCGATCTCCATCCGTCGTGCTATCGTGACCCCCGGACCACCGGCCGAGTTTAGCACAGGCGATCATGCAGCCTTCACGCACGTCGATCACGCTCCGCTCCGAGGCACTGGTGGTGCTCGCCTACGGCGTGATGGCCGTGATCCTCACCTGGCCGCTGGTGCTGCACATGGGCACCCACGTGGTGGGCCGGGCCTCCTTCCCCGACTACATCGGCCACCTGTGGCACAGCCGCTGGTTCGCCGCGGCCCTGTTCGACGGGGTCAGCCCCTACCAGGTGCACACGGTGCTGTACCCGGCCGGCAGCACGGACCTGGTCATCAAGAGCGGGCCGTGCCTCAACGCCGCGGCCACCGCACCGTTCCAGCTGCTGTTCAACGCCGTGGCGAGCTACAACTTCACCGTCATCGGCCTGATGATGCTCACCGCGTACGGCGGCTACCGGCTCACGCTGGACCTCACGCGGGACCGCGCGTCGAGCTTTGCCGCCGGCGCCGTGCTGACCATGAACCCGATGATGTACTCGGAGATGTCGGCGGGGCACATGGACCAGTTCTCCGGCGGCTGGTGCCTGCTGACGCTGATGTACGTGCTGCGCACGGTCAAGGGCCGGGGGCGGTGGGCGCCGATCCTGGCGGCGTTGTTCTTCGCCCTGTCCACCCTGTCGTACCTGGGCTTCGGGTTGCTCATGGGCGGGCTGGTGCCCCTGCTGGTGCTGTGGTTCGTGGCGACGAAGCGATCGCTGCTGACCCGCGCGCTGCTGATCCGGCTCGCCGCGTTCGCGGTGACCGTGGCGGTGCTGCTGTCGCCGGTGGTGCTGGCCTACGTCACCCAGGAGGGTACCGGCGAGGCGTCCGGCGCCACGGGCGTGACCTTCCCGCTCACCGGCGCCCCCGAGCGGCTCGATTCGCTGCCGATCACCGAGCGCATCATCGTCACCGAGTCGATCCAACCGTTCGACCTGGGCCTGACCTACGAGACCGGCCGCCGCGGCCTGCTGCCCCAGCTGCACCTGGTGGTGCTGGCGCTGGTGATCGCGGGGGCGACGCTGCGGTGGCGACGCTCCCTGCCGTGGGTGCTGGGGGCGCTCCTCTTTTGCGTACTCGCCCTGGGGCCGTACCTGCGCGGCAACGGCGATCCCCACGCCACGTCCGCCCTGGCACCCCTGCCGGGGCTCGTGCTGTACAACCACGCGCCGTTCTTCACGCGGTTCCGCTTCCCCTACCGCTTCATGTTCATGGTCTGGGTGTGCCTGGTGCCCGTGGTGGGGCTGGGGGTGCGCGCCCTGCTGGGCAAGGCCGGGCTGCCGAAACGACTGCGCATCGTCCCCGCCGCCGGGCTGTGCCTGTTGCTGTTCATCGAGTCCACGGCCCGCGGCATGATGCCGTTCCCCGCGCCCCTGGAGCAGTTCCCGCACACACCGCGGTTCTACACCGAGGTCCTCGCCGAGGAGCCAGGCGGGGCCATCCTCAACATCCCCTTCGCCCTGCGCAAGCCCACCATGGAAGAGGAGCGCGCCTTCCCGGTGCCCTACTGGCAGGCGCTGGAGATGCACCACCACGGCAGCCACCGCCAGGCGATCCTCACGGGCATCTGGGTGGCATTCTCGCCGCCGGCGATCCACGGCCGCTTCGTGCGCGAGAACACGCTGCTGAGCAACGTGCAGCGCTGGCAGCAGGACGGCCCGGCGACGCCGGTGGAGCTCGCCGACGTGTGGGTGATGCAGGAGCTGGGCTTCCGCCACGCCGTGGTCACCGAACCGTGGCTGCGGCCCCGCACCGCCGCGACGATCCGCGGCCACCTCACCCAGCTCTTCGGCCCCCCGCACCGGGAGCCCGGCGACGGACTGCTGGTGTTCCGCCTGGACCAGGAGGGGCCCCTGCGCGAAGGGCTCGATCGCTACGCCACCGTGGACCTCGGCTCCACGACCGCCGATCCCCGCCACGACCCCGCCCTCGTGCCCGCCCTCGACCACGTGCGCGCCCACGCCGACGACCTCCAGGCCCGGCTGGAGCTCGTGGACCGCTGCGAGGAGCGCGGCGACTTCGGCCTCGCCCTCGAGCTCCTCGACGGCGCCGGCGACACCGCCGGGGTCCACCACCGCCGTGGGCGCCTCTACCAGGCCCGCGGCATCCCGGCGCTCGCCCTGGACGAGTACGAGCGAGCGCGGGCGCTGGACCCGTCCCTGTCCATCGACACGTCCGAGCTGGACCTGCCGGCGGTGCGGCGGCGCTGACGCGCCCGACCGATCAGTTCGGGGTGTAGAGCTTCTCCTGGAAGATCCGGTGGGTGATCAGGTAGTCGTCCACGATACGGCGACCTCGCCGGTCCTGGGTGAGGACGGGACCGAGGCGGAGCTCGGGGGGGCTGCCCTGGGCGGCGAAGAACTCGGTACCGGACCACCCCACGCGGATCTCGCCGCCGTCCCGCGACAGGGTGATGGGGATGGGGTGTGCGAGCGCATGATGAAAGGCGAACCGCGCGTCGCCGCTGGCGGGGATCACCAGCGTGCCCACCACCGCGGCCGTCTGGTCGGCGATCTCCACGTGGATCTCGGTGTCCGGATCGGGGGGCTCCAGCAGGCGGATGCCCAGGACGATCTCCCCGTCGCGGATGCCCACGCTGAAGTCCAGCAGGTCCGCGCTGGACCGGCTGGCGTCGCCGCGGGGATCGCCGTAGTCCCGCACCATGTGGTCCATGGGATCGGCGTCGGCCTCCCAGCGCTCCACGCCCAGCACGATGCGGGAGGTGGGCGGGGCGGTCTCGATGTGGGTGGTCTGGCTCGGTAGCCACTCCGGTGCGGCCGGATCGCGGCCCACGTCCATACCGTGCTCGCCGATGTACTCGGCCACCCGCCGAGCCGCGATCTCGCAGGCGACGGCGCTGGGGTGGATCGGATCGTGGCCGAACTGGCGCAGCCGGGCGGGCTCCACCCCGTCGAAGCTGGATCGCAGGTCCAGGTAGGGCAGGCCGTTGTTGTCCATGAACTCCACGGCCTGCTCCAGGCTGCGGTCCAGCTCAGGGGCGCCAAAGGCGGGGAACAACACGAACAGGACGCCCGCCGACCGCGACGCGGCCATGTCCGCGATCTCGAGCAGGGCGACGCTGTTGGCCAGGGTGGACATGGGGAAGGACTCGGTGGTCTGGGCCAGGCCGGCCGTAGCGCGGCGGGCCACGGCCGCCCGCGAGACCACCCGCCACAGGGCCGAGTGGCTCAGCATCCACAGCTGGGCGCGGGGCGGCAGGTCGAGCCACAAGGGGATGGGCGGTTCGGTGCGCCAGATCTGCTTGATGCCGTCCTCGGTGGCGACGCAGGTGGGCGTGGCGTCGAAGTCGTTGGTCACCCAGGCCACCAGCACCAGGTCCGGGTCCAGCTTCAGGCCCCGGCGCCGCAGGGTGATCATCTCCTGCTCGGAGTTGTAGCCGGGCACACCCATGTTGAGCGCCTCCACCGGCGCGGCGTCGCGGTCGAGCATGGCCTCGAGCTGGTTGTCGAACGTCCGGTCCAGGCGCACGCCCGGGCAGAACGCCACCGAGTCCCCGAGCACCACGATCCGGCGGGTGCCCTCGGGCTTGTCACGGGTGTAGGCCCGGTCGCGGATGCCCAGCTCGTTGAACTCGCAGGTCTCGGGGATGGGCTCGAACCCCAGCGCGTCGTCGGTGACGCGGAAGCACGGCTCGCCCTCCACCTCGTACACGTCACCCATGGGGCGCTCGAGGGCGCGGGTGATCCCCTCGGCCAGGCCCAGGCCGACGCAGGTGGACGCCGCGACCAGGGCGAGCCGGGCCAGCCACACACGTCCACGGGGTCTGGAGAATCTCAGGCGCATCCGCGCTCAGAATCTTCGGCGCACGACCTGGAGAAGGAAGGCCGCCAGCAGGGCCACGGTGTAGGGGGAGACGGGCGGCTCGGGGTCGTTGGAGCACGAGCAGTCGTCGTCGTCGCCGAGGGTGCCGCCGGTGTGGTCGTCGTCGTCCGAGGGCGTGGCGTCGTCGTCATCGTCGTCGTCGCTGGTGACGTCGTCGTCGTCGTCGTCGCTCGGCGTGGTGTCGTCGTCGTCATCGTCGTCGTCGTCATCGTCGTCGTCCTCCCCGGAGTCGTCGTCGTCGTCGTCGCCGCCGCAGTCCGGGTCCTCGTGGTCGGCGAGGCCGTCGCAGTCGTTGTCCTCGCCGTCGTAACATTCGGTCTCGGCGTCGCAGTACAGGTCGCCGGCGCAGTCCGCGTCGCAGCAGTCGATGTCTCCGTCGCAGTCGTTGTCCGCGCCGTCGTAGCAGATGGTCTCGGTGCAGGCGGGGTAGCCGGGGCAGTCGGCGTCTGAGCAGTCCACCAGACCGTCGCAGTCGTAGTAGAAGCCGTCGTCGCAGACGAGCTCGCCCGCGCAGTTCGCGTCGCCGGCGCAGTCCGCGTCGCAGCAGTCGATGTCTCCGTCGCAGTCGTCGTCCCACCCGTCGAAACAGGTGGACTCGATGCAGGAAGGATCACCGGCGCAGTCGCCGTCGCAACAGTCCACGTCACCGTCGTTGTCGTTGTCCACGCCGTCGGTGCAGTCCTCGGCGCCGCAGTAGGGGTCGGCGGCGCAGTCGGGATCGGCGCAGTCGATCAGGCCGTCGCAGTCCTCGTCGTACCCGTCGTAGCACAGCAGCTCGTCGAGGCAGTCGGCGTCGGCGGCGCAGTCCGCGTCGCAGCAGTCCGTGTCTCCGTCGCCGTCGTTGTCGAACCCGTCCGAGCAGTTCTCGCCGATGCAGTAGGGATCGGCGGCGCAGTCCGCGTCGTCGCAGTCCACCTGGCCGTCGCAGTCGCCGTCGTACCCGTCGAAGCAGGCGGTCTCCGCGGCGCAGGCTGCGTCGAGGAAGCAGTCGGAGTCGCAGCAGTCCGCCTGGCCGTCCAGGTCGTTGTCCACGCCGTCGGCGCAGTCCTCGCCGCCGCAGTAGGGATCGAGGGCACAGTCGGGGTCGGCACAGTCCACCGCGCCGTCGCAGTCGTCGTCGTAGCCGTCGTAGCAGAACAGCTCGTCGAGGCAGGCCACGTCGGCGAAGCACTCGTCGTCGCAGCAGTCGGCCATGCCGTCGCCGTCGTTGTCCACGCCGTCGTCGCAGGTCTCGGCCACACAGGTCGGATCGCCGAGGCAGTCCGCGTCGTCGCAGTCGGTGAGGCCGTCGCAGTCCACGTCCAGGCCGTCGTAGCAGTTGGCCTCGGCCAGGCACCCGGGGTACTGGCCCACGCAGTCGTCGGGATCGCAGCAGTCCACGTACCCGTCGCCGTCGTTGTCGATGCCGTCCTCGCAGAGCTCGCCCTGGCAGGCCAGCTCGGCGGCGCAGTCCCCGTCGCCGCAGTCCACGAACCCGTCGCAGTCGTTGTCCAGGCCGTCGGCGCAGTCCAGCTCCTGGGTGCAGTTGGAGTCGGCGGCGCAGTCGCCGTCGCAGCAGTCCACCAGCCCGTCGCCGTCGTCGTCGGCGCCGTTGGCGCAGTCCTCCACGGCGCAGTTGAGGTCGAGGGCGCAGTCGGGATCGTCGCAGTCCACCTGGCCGTCGCAGTCGCCGTCGTACCCGTCGAAGCACACGGTCTCGGCCTGGCAAGCCACCTCGCCAGCGCAGTCACCGTCGCAACAGTCGGCGAGGAAGTCGCCGTCGTTGTCCACGCCGTCGGCGCAGTCCTCGCCGGCGCAGTAGGCGTCCCCGGCGCAGTCGTTGTCGAGGCAGTCCACGGTGCCGTCGCAGTCGTTGTCGAAGCCGTCGTAGCAGATCGCCTCGGCCTGGCACGCACCGTCCGCGGCGCAGTCGGCGTCGCAGCAGTCCACGTCCCCGTCGCCGTCATTGTCCACGCCGTCGTCACAGACCTCGGACACGCAGGCCGGGTCGGCGGCGCAGTCGGCGTCGGCGCAGTCCGCGACGCCGTCGCAGTCCTCGTCGAAGCCGTTGTCGCAGTAGGCCTCGGCCGCGCAGGCCGCGTCGCCGGCGCAGTCGCCGTCGCAGCAGTCCGCGTCCCCGTCGTTGTCGTCGTCGATGCCGTTGCCGCAGTCCTCGGCGCCGCAGGCCGCGTCTGCGAAGCAGTCGGCGTCGAAGCAGTCGAGCAGGCCGTCGCAGTCGTTGTCGAAGTTGTCGAAGCAGTGGTCCTCGACCTGGCATTCGACCGCGCCGTAGCAGTCGGGATCGCAGCAGTCGTCGTACCCGTCGCCGTCGTTGTCCACGCCGTCGTCGCAGACCTCGATCGCGCAGGCCACGTCCGCCGCGCAGTCGGGATCGTCGCAGTCGAACAGCCCGTCGCAGTCGTCGTCCCAGAAGTCGTCGCAGCCGGTCTCGGCCACGCACGCCGCGTCGCCGTAGCAGTCGGAATCGCAGCAGTCGGCGTCGCCGTCGGCGTCGTTGTCCGTGTGGTCGTCGCAGATCTCGGTGAGGCTGGCGGGCTCGAAGAGCTCGCACTCCTCGTCCTGGCAGTCGATCCACCCGTCACCGTCGTTGTCCACGCCGTCGAGGCAGTCGTTGCACTCGTTGGGGCAGGCCGCGTCGCAGAAGCACGAGCAGTCGTCGCAGTCGATGTCACCGTTGCCGTCGTTGTCCAGCCCGTCGTTGCAGATCTCGAAGGTGCAGTCGACGTCGCCCATGCAGTCGATGTCGCAGCAGTCCTCCAGGCCGTCCCCGTCGTTGTCCACGCGATCGCCACAGTTCCATTCGTTCTGGCAGTCGGGGTGGGCGACGCAGTCGGAGTCGTAGCAGTCCGTGTTGCCGTCGCCGTCGTTGTCCACGCCGTCGTCGCACTGGGTCTCGACGCAGATGGGATCACCGTTGCAGTCGGGATCGGCGCAGTCGACCAGGCCGTC
>CAZLEO010000018.1:0-6796 GCA_964558555.1 uncultured Rickettsiales bacterium
CCGCACGGTCACCTCGGGGTTGAAGCGCATCTTCTCCACGTCGGTCTGCGGGTCCTGGTACTTGAAGAAGTTGAACCGCCGCACCTTGTACGGGCAGTTGTTCGAGCAGTACCGGGTGCCCACGCAACGGTTGTAGACCATCACGTTGAGCCCCTCGTGGTCGTGCACGGTGGCGGCCACGGGGCAGACCTGCTCGCACGGCGCGTTCTCGCAGTGGTGGCAGGTGACCGGCTGCAGGGCGACGGACGGCGCGGCGGCGTCGCCGCGGAAGTAGCGGTCGAGGCGCAGCCAGTGCATCTCGCGGCCGGCCTCCACCTGCTCGCGCCCCACCACGGCGACGTTGTTCTCGGCCTGGCACGACACGACGCAGGCGTTGCAGCCGTTGCAGGCGCTGAGATCGATGGACATGGCCCAGCGGTGCCCGTCGTACTCGTGGGGCTTCCACTGCTGATCCAGCGGGGGGTGGTGGACCACGTGCTGGGCGAAGTCCGGGTGGTGCTCGTAGGTGGGCAGGTCGGCGGAGCGGTACAGGTCGTCCAGCCGCCGCTCCATGCCGAACTCGCCGATCCTGTCCAGCGGGTAGTGGTCCTGGGTGCAGGCCAGGTCGTGCTGGCCGCCGGCCTTGCCGAGGCTGGCGTTCGCCGCCACGTAGGGGGCTCCCGTGGTGCGCAGGGCCGAGAAGTCGGTGCCCACGCCGTCGCCCACGCTGCCGGCGGCTGTACGCCCGGAGCCCAGCGTGACGGTGACCGTTCCAGGGGCCTGCCCCGGCATCACGTAGGCCGTGGCCTCGATGGACACGTCCCCACCGGCGATGGAAACGCGGTCGTGGGTGGCGATGCCCAGCTCGTCGGCATCCGAGGGGGCGACGAGCACGGGGTTGTCCCAGGTGACCTTGGTCAGGGCGTCCGGCAGCTCCTGCAGCCAGCCGTTGTTGGCGAAGCGGCCGTCGTACAGCTTGGGATCCGCCGCGATCACCACATCGAAGCCGGAGGTCGTCCCGATCCCGGCCTCCCGGACGGCCTCGGCGGCGATGGCGTCCACCTGGACCTCGCCGGGCGCGACGGGCGTCCAGGCGGTGCCCGGGACCACGCCGTCTTGCAGCGCGCGTCGCCACATGGGGTCGAACAGCGCGGCGTCGGAGCCGTTGCGGATGGTCTGCTTGACCCGATCCATGCTGCCGTGGGTGTCGCCCAGCACGAGCGCCAGCGCCTCGATGGGGGTCTTGCCGCCGTACAGCGGCGCGATCAGGGGCTGGGCCACGCTGACGGTGCCGTCGGGCCCGCGCACGTCGCTCCAGCTCTCGAGGAAGTGGGCCCGCGGCAGGTGCCACGTGCAGGCCTGGGAGGTCTCGTTGTCGTACAGGCTCAGGTGCGCCGTGGTGTCGCTCACCTTGCCCAGCGCGGCGGCGAAGTCCAGATCGGCGGGGGCGTCGTAGACCGGGTTGCCCCCGAGGATGAGCAGGGTGGAGACCTCGCCCGCGTCCATGGCGGCGGTGAGCTCGGTGAGCGCGACGCCGTGGGAGGGGCGGTCCGGGTCGGGGTCGGGCGTGTAGGTCACGGTGCGGCCCACCGCGCCGAGGCCGACGTTGATGGCGTGGCACAGGGCGTGCACGGCGGCGGGCTGGCGCGGACCGGCGACGACCACCGACCTCGTCGGCGCGTGGATCAGGTCCTCGATCATCTGCGCCATCGCCGGGAAGCCGGCGTCCACCAGCGGATCGGCGTCGCCCGCGATGCGGCGCAGGCCCTCGGCGCAGAGGCCGTGGTCGGTCAGCTGGCGGGCGATCTGCGCGGCCACGGCCGGGATGCCGGTCGGGCGCAGCGGGATGCGGTGGTCGGCCATGGCGCCGGTGAGGCTGAAGGCCGCCTCCACCGCGTACAGGCGGACGGCCTTGCCGTGCTCGCCCGTGCGCCGGGTCGCGAACTCGCGGGAGTGGCGCACCGCGTCGGGGTGGTCGAACAGGGGGTCCGCGTCGAGGCAGACCACCACCTCGGCCTCGTCGAGGTGCAGGTGCTGGCGGACGGGGTCGCCGAACGCCAGCGCCGCGCCCTCCCGCTCCGTGTCGCGGGACAGGGACTCGTACTCGAACCAGCGGGCCTGGGGGAACGCCGCGGCGAGCTCGGCCCGCAGCCGGCGCAGGGTGGGCGACTCGCTGGCCTCGCCGAGCACGGCCAGGCCCTGCCCGCCCTGGGCCTTCAACCCGTCGAAGTGGGGGCGCGCGAAGGCGGCGAACGTGTCCCAGTCCTTCTCCTGCGCGTCACCGCGCTCGCGCCGCAGCAGCGACGTGGAGCGCTCCGGGTCGTACATCTCCAGGATCGAGGCCTGGGCCAGCGCGGTGGAGCCGCCCAGGCTGGCCGGGTGCAGCTCGTTGCCCTCGACCTTGGTCGGGCGGCCGTCGTAGCTCGTCACCAGCAGGCCCAGCGCCGTCCCGCCCAGCTCCATGGCCGTGGCGTACTGCACCGGCACGCCGGGCTCGCGTCCGGCGGGGCGCGTGGCGTGGGGCACGATGGGCTCTTCGGGGCGGCGGCAGCCGACCATGCCGGCCATGGCCAGCGACGCGCCCATCAGCTTGAAGAACCCCCGGCGGGTCCGCGGCTCGTTGGTGAAGGCCACGAGGTGGGGGAACTTCTCGCGCAGCATCTCGCGGAAGGCCGGCGAATCCTGCCGTTCCTCGAGGCTCCGCCAGAAATCGGCGCCCTTCTGGGGTCCCCTCACCGGTGACATGTCGAGCAGTCCTCCGAAGGTTGGATGTCGTGGGCCTGCATCAGGCGCTTGCCCATCTGGCGCTGGTCCTCGGTGGGTTCCCAGTCCAGGTCGGTCACGTGTTCGACGGGACGCAGGTGCTCCTCCGGGTGGCGGTGGCAGCGCAGGCACCAGCCCATGCTCAGCAGCTCCTCGTGGGCCACCACCTCGGCCTTGTCCACCCGGCCGTGGCAGGCCAGACAGCTCACCCCACGCGACACGTGCGCGCTGTGATCGAAGTACACGAAGTCCGGCAGGTCGTGGATGCGGGTCCACGGCACCGGCATGCCCGTGGCGTGGCTCTGAAGCACCGGTAGCAGCTCGCTGCTGTCGTTGCGCACCAGCTCGTGGCAGTTCATGCAGGTGTCGGTGGGGGGCACGGCCGCGGCCGCGGTGCGGTCCACGGTGTCGTGGCAGTACCGGCAGTCGATGCCCAGCTCCCCCGCGTGCAGGGCGTGGCTGTAGGGGACGGGCTGCTCGGGGGCGTATCCCACGGTGGTGGTCCGTGGCCACAGGGCGTAGTAGCCCAGCGCCAGGGCGTACAGGGGCCCGCCCGCCAGCGCGAGCGCCAGCCCGGGTCTCAGCAGGTTGGTCCATTTCGGAAAGACGAACAAGCGGCCTTCCACTCCTGTCCGGTTTCTCGGGTCCTGCCCGGTTTCTAGGTCGGAAAGGATACCAAGGCAAGGGCCATGTGGGTACATCCAGCCCATCTCGGAACGAGGGTGTTGACAATCCCGCGAGCGTGGTTCAATTCACATCCCTGGAGCGAACTGGAGGCCCTGATGCTCAGCAAGGAAGAACACGCCGCCCTGACCCGCTGGTACTCCCAGGACCACGTCCTCGACAAGGCCCGCGAGTTCGTCGACGGCGGCCAGCTCGAGGAGCTCGAGGAGTTCGTCCACAAGACCGCCCTGTGGCCCCTGGGCCGCCACGAGAACCTGCCGGACTTCATGCTCGACGACGAGGGCAAGACCCTGTTCCCGACCAACCTCGATCCCCGCGCCGACGAGGACAAGTGGCAGGACGCCCTCGTGGTCGGCTGGGAGGTCATGGCCGCGAAGGTCGGCGTGAGCCACGACGACGTACACCGCGAGGTCGCGCGCGAGCAGCAGGACGAGTGGGAGACCTTCATGAAGAGCGTGGCGCAGCGGGAGAAGAAGACGAAGGCCCAGCAGGACTAGGGCAGCCACCACGCCAGGATCTGCTCGCTCACCGACGGGTGCCAGCCGTGCCCGTTGCCCCCCACATCGGTGTCCTCGAACGTCACCTCGTGGCCGTGCGCCTCGAGCTCGACGGCCGCCTCCTCCGACAGGGAGTACGGCGCCATCTCGTCGTCCGGGTCGTGGCCCAGGAAGAACGGCAGCTTGGGGTCGGGCTCGGGATCGGGATAGGGGACCTGGCCGCCGAACCCCGCGGACAACACCCCCACGTGGCTCAACGAGTCGGGGAAGTACAGCCCCCAGTACATGGCCATGACACCCCCTGCCGAGGTCCCCGCGAAAATCACGTGGTCCAGGTCGATGTCCGCCCGGGCCGCCGCCTCCTCGATCATCGCCTCCATGGGCGCGACGTCGTCGGCCGACCAGCCGTGGGTCGTGTGGTCCACGTCCTCGACGAACGGCACCATGAACACGAACCCCTCGGACTCGGCCAGCGACGGCAGGTTCGTGTGCGGCAGGTCGTTCCACATGCCGCCCTCGGCGCCGCCCCCCGCCGCGTTGCCCCCGTGACCGAACAGGAACAGCGGCATGCACGGCGGCGGGCTCGACGGCACGTAGACCCAGTAGCTCTCCCCCATCACCTCGAGGAACTGGGGCCCTGACGGCCAGCCCGAGCCGCCCGAGCAGTCTGCCGACGCGTCGTCATCGTCGCCGGGGATCGTGTCGTCGTCATCGTCGGTGGACGAGCTGTCGTCGTCGTCGGCCGCGTCGTCGTCGCCTGCCGTGGCGTCGTCGTCGTCCGGCAGGGTCCCGCTCTGGTCGCAACCGACGACCAGCAGCGACAGCAAGCACATCAGCGCCTTTCGCATCGGGTGTCCTTGCCTCCCTGGTTCGGTTACGATCCTACACCGACACGAACAGGACCTCATGGGGGTGGACCGATGCCGACGTTCCAGTGGGATTCCAGCTACAGCGTGGACAACGCCGAGATCGACCAGCAGCACCAGCGCTTCTTCGAGCTGATCGACGAGCTCGACAGCGCGTTGATGTCCGGCGGCGCGTCCGATGTGTCCGGCGCGACCCGGGACAGCGTCGAGGCGCTACGGGACTACGCGCAGAAGCACTTCGCCGACGAGGAACGCTACATGGCGGAGCTGGGCTATCCCGACCTGCGCGCCCACCAGTTCGAGCACTCGCGCCTCGCGCGCCGGATCAGCGACTTCCGCGACGACCTGTACGCCGGCCGGATCGTCCTGGGCACCGAGGTGGCCAAGACCATGGCCGACTGGGTGTCGGGTCACATCCTGGGATCGGACAAGAAGTACGCGGCGTTCGCGGCGGGGAACGCATCGGATTAGGCGCTTCACGAAAACCACACTATATTGGTGTGCTATTGGCCGTAGCCGATGGCCGTGGAGGTTTTCGTGTCGCCACGTCTGGATTGTGTGTTGTTGGCCCTGGCCGTCCTGAGCGGCTGCTCTGGAACGGACACCTGGGATCCCCCCGACGAGGTCCGCGAGCAACTCCAGGCCATCCTCGGCGGCGAGCCCACCGAACACTGGCCCGCCGTGGGGGTCTACAACATCGACGGTGGATACGGCGGCATGTGCACCGCCGCGCTGGTCGCCCCCGACATGGTCCTGACCGCCGCCCACTGCGCGGCGGACTCCACCGAGGACGACAACTTCATCACGGTGTCGCAGCTCAGCGAGGCCATCTGGTCCGACGTCCACGCCGTGGCAGAGGCCATCCCCCACCCCAACTACAACGGCAACGCCCAGCATCCCCACGACATCGCCCTGCTGCGCCTCGTCGATCCCATCGAGGACATCGACTTCATCCCCGTCTACACCGGCGACGCCACCGACTGGGCCGGCACCTGGCTGCACTACGTGGGGTTCGGCGCCAACACCTACTTCGGCGGCCCCGGCGCCGGCCTCAAGCGGGAGACCGACCTGCAGATCGCCTGGGCCTCCGACTACGAGTTCTCCACCTACGCCATGGACTCCAACTACTGCTCCGGCGACTCCGGCGGCCCCGGCTTCATCGACGTCGCCGGACGCTGGTACGTCGCCGGCGTCGTCTCCTCCGTCTACGCCCTCGACCAGGGCGAGGACATGTGTGAGGGAGGCGGCTGGAGCATGCGCGTGGACGCCGAGATCGGCTTCCTCGACAACCACTACGACACCCACATCGAGCCCGACGAGTGGTACCAGTGGCCCGACGCCCCGGGCGACGACGACGACAGCGCCGCCGGCGACGACGACGACAGCGCGGCCGGGGACGATGACGACGACGACTCGGCACCCATCGGTGACGACGACGAGGACGGTTGTGAATGCGCGTTACCGGCGGGGTCCGGCAGTGGTCTTCCCGCCTCGGTGTTCCTGCTCGCGGCGATCGCCGCACTCGCTACCCGTCGCCGACCTGCCGGCTGAGCGTCTTCGGCGCCAGGACGCAGTAGCTCTCGCGTATCCACGCAGCCAGGAGATCGGACTCCGGCGCATCCTCTGGATCACACATTTCCTCGTTCCGACGGTCCCCGTCGGAACGTTCTTCTTGGGCGCTCTGCGCCCTCTCCTGACCATGGAAGTGGAAGTGGAAGTGGGAAGTGGGAAGTGGAAGTGGGAAGTGGGAAGTGGAAGTGGGAAGTGGGAAGTGGGAAGTGGAAGTGGGAAGTGGGAAGTGGGCTGGTGCGAGACGAGTCGCAGCGGAAGAGCGCATCGGGAGCGGCGTGCCCCCTCGCGGGGGGGGGGCGGCGGCCCCCCCCCCCCCGGCGCCCCCCCCGCCGGCGGAGTTTGAGATTTTTGACCACCAAAAACGCTTATTTCGCACGATTTTTGCCAATTTTGCTTTAAATTTCGCGAGATGTTTGCCTTTTTTAAAGTTTATTT
>CAZLEO010000018.1:6806-54876 GCA_964558555.1 uncultured Rickettsiales bacterium
GGGAAGAGCGCTTCGGGAGCGGCGTGCCCCCTCGCCCGTCGGTCACCGCCCCCCCTCTCTGGGTGAGGGGGGCGGATGCCCGCCGGACGAGGAGAAACGCGATGTCCTTTGATGCTCATTCCTTTCCGCACAGACGGCTGACGGCCTACACCTCAGCCCTGGAGATGGCTCGGCAGGCGAAGTTGATCGCGGATGGGATCCCACGGGGGTACAGATCGTTCGCGGATCAGCTGCTGAGGGCGGCGGGGGCGACGGTGTTGCTGGTGGCTGAGGGGGCCAATCGGAGGTCCAGGGGGAGCAAGTGGCAGCGGTTCGAGGAAGCTCTGGGCGAGTGCGGCGAAGCCGCGGGGAACGTGGAGATGCTGTTGACGATCGGGTTGGTGGATGCCGCTGTGGCCGACGAGTTCGCCGATGTGGCCGGCCGGACGGGGGCGATGATCGCGGGATTGGCGCGGCGATTGCGGTAGGTTCTGCGTGGGTGTCGTCGGTCGTGTCGCGTTTTCGCGACACTTGGTGCCATCTCTCGACCCCGGCCGACGATTTGCGGAGTCGAACGTTCATGTCCTACTCTCTCTCTCTCTCTCTCTCTCTTTCGGCGTCATCCACCCACCGAGCAATCGCTATCAGCGCCTCATCGGCGGAAACTTCGAGCCCAGCCACTAGGGTTCGTTGGCGAATGACCGAGGCGGCAAAGGCCGGTGTGGTCCCTACCTCCTGCTTCCACCGACGGGAGAGACAGCGACGGTCAGCGTAGCCGACCTCGGCCGCGATCTGGTCGACGCTTGCGAACGGGTCCTGCACCAGTTGCAGCAGAGTTCGCTGGATGCGCCATTGGCGGATGTGTCGCGAGGGCGGGACACCGAGGTTCCGGGAGAACCATCGCTCGAGGGTGCGCCTCGAGCAACCGGCTGCTCGGGCCAGGTTTTCGATGGTTCCTCCACGGTGGGGCACGGCGCGGCGAGCCTCGATCTCACTCAGTGCCGCCCTCACGCACGGATGGTAGATGCGACCGGCTTCGTGCCGTTTCTGCAGGCTCCTGACCAGAGCCTCCAGGCGGCCCGACATGTCCATTCCCGGCATAGTCCCTCCCTGGTGTTCGATGTGCGCGAACACAAAGCCAGAATCGTGCCAGAGCGGGGCAAGTGGAAGTCTGATGGTGAGTAATCTCAGTGGTTTCAGATGGTTGGGCTGGGATTTATGGTCAGCGGCCCCTGGGCAGTTCTTGTCGTTGTGTCGCGTATCCGCGACAGATCTCGCCCGAGAGCGCCCGGATGTGTCGCGATTTCGCGACAGTCGGCTCTCCAACTCTCCAGCTCTCCTGCTCTCGCGGCTGAGCGGGAGCCGTCACTCGAACTGGCGCATTAAGGCAACGAATCGTCGCGAACGGTTACCGGAATGACGCCAACGGTGATCGGCGATTCGATAGGGTCACCATGGGTCTGGGAGCGGGGGGCCATGGGGGCCCTGGCCGCGGTGCCCAGACCGCGTCGACGTGGTGCCGCGACCGCGGCACGGGGAGGAAGCATGATCCGTTTCATCACCATCACTCTGGCGACCCTGATTCTCGGTGTCGCGGCTCCGGCCTGGGCTGCAGATGACTGTCCCACTCCATACGATGAGCTCGACTGCAACAGCGTGTGCTACTACTCCAGCGGCGAGGTTTACTGCTCGGGTGCCGAGGGACACGACACGTTCATCCTCATGGAGGACAAGGACGATGATCCCCACATCTACGGGACGCGGGACGGAGGCCTCACCCCGTATGACTTCTGCTGCAACGCCGATGACCTGGGCTCCATCACCGGGGCCGTGACCGCCAACATCGACACCGGCAGCGGCAACAACACAGTGTGTCTGCAGGACTCGGGTATCGCCGATTGCGTGCAGACCATCGTGGGAGTGCAGGAGTGGCCAGCGGCGGCGAACGTCACTGGGGGGAACTACTCGGACATTGTCCACACATGTCCCACGGGAACGTACGCTGACGACATCGACGCGGCCGAGGGCGTCGACTACGTCTACACGTATGATGGCGATGACATCATCGATGGGGGGGCTGGCAACGACACGCTGCGCGGCGGGGACGGTGGCGACACCATCAACGGCGGGGACGATAGCGACTACATCTACGGGGAGGGAGACGCGGACACCCTTTCCGGAGGTGACGAGGACGACTTCATCTGGGGTCAAGGAGGCGGAGATTTCATCTATGGTGGTGCCCATGAGGACACCCTCTACGGCGGTCATGGCCCGGATGAGATCGTTGGCGACGGGCAGATAGACCATCTCAGCGGCGACGCGGGCAACGACTGCATGTGTGGCGGAAGCTCGGGGGTCGGGAACAACAACGATGGCGTCCTGGACACCATCGATGGCAACAACGGCACGGACAGCGACGATTGTTACTACGTGTCGGGCCAGGACACCATCACGGACTGCGAGAACCCCTTCGCGGGGAACGACTGTAGCTGCGGGTAGCATTCGAGGGCCGGCCGACAGCTGCTAGACTCTCTTCGTAGACGGCCCACACCTCATCCTCTGCGCCCTTGGAGAACGAGCATGTCTTCGTTGACATCGCAATCTCTGTCAGTCCTGATCGTCCTGCTCGCGTTGCATGGATGCCCGGAGGAGGGACAGACCGACGACGACGTTGCGACGGATGATGATTTGCAGGATGACGACGCTCTCGACGACGACTCGTCGGGGGACGACGACGACGTGGCCGACGACGATGCAACCGATGGCCCAGACCAGGATGGCGATGGATGGAGCGCGGAGCAAGGGGACTGCAACGACGAAAACCCGACCATCCATCCAGGAGCTAGCGACGAACCATGCGACGATGTGGATGCTGATTGCGACGGACAGGGCGAAGGTGTCGCCGCGGTGGTCGGCGCCCAGGAATACGCGTCGATTCCAGCGGCCGTCGATGCGATCATAGACGGAGAGACGCTGTTCGTCTGCCCTGGCACACACGAGGTCCAGGTGTTCATCGGAGATGACCGCGATCTCACGATCACATCGTACAGCGCGGACGCTACGGACACAGTCCTCGACGGGCAGGGTTACAGGACCGTGGTTCATATCGGTCAGCGCACTATCATCACCCTCTCCCACCTGACAATCCAGAATGGCCTGGGGCAGAACTGGCTCGCAGGAGACTACGCAGGCGGTGGGCTCATGTCCTTTGCCGCATCGACCAGAATCGTGGGTTGTTCGTTCGTGGACAACCACGTGTTGGGCCCCGGTGGTAAAGGCGGGGCAGTTATGCTCAACGTTGGTGATGGCGCGGAGCCTGGCGCAATGTTCGTTTCCGGTTGCGTGTTCCAGGGAAACAGTGCCGAGAAGGAAGGAAACAGCGGTGGCGCGATAGGGACGAACTACAACGGTCCGCTCAGCGTGACCATCGAAGACTCCGTTTTCACGGGCAATAAGGCCAGGTCGTCCGGCGCCGCCATCAGACTCAACGGCGAGCCCCTCGAGGCCACCATCACCGGCTGTACCTTCGAAGCCAATGAGTCCGGCTACGAAGGGGCTTCTATCTACATGGACCACTGGTCGTCCGCGGAGGTGGTGGACTGCACGTTCACGGGCAACCACGCCGGTCAGTCCGGCGCTGGGCTCGCCCTGCAAACGCCCGATTCGTCCGGCGCGAGCTTGACCATCAGTGACTCGCTGTTCGACCAGGGGACTGCAGTGGTCGGAGGCGGTGGCGTGCTGGTGAGCGCCGACGAGGGGGACGCAGTCAGCGTGTGTGTGGACAACTCCACGTTCAGCGGTAACGCGGCGGAGTACTCCGGGGGCGGTCTCCACCTGATGGGCGAGGGCGACTTCCAGGTGACCCTGACCGACGTGGACTTCGTGGAAAACGTCTCCGAGTACATCGGCGGGGCCATGACCATCGACTGGCAGGGAACGGTGGAGTTCGACATGACGCGTGGGTCCATGATGGGGAATGTCAGCCCCTACGCAGCCGGGTTGATGCTGCAGGGGTACTACGCAGAGCCGGGAACGCTGTACACGAATTTGAACGAGGTCCTAGTCGAGGACAACCACAGCACGGACGCGGACTTCGGCGCGCTGTTCTGCGGCTCCCACGCCGAGTGCACGTACACCGACTGCACGGTGCGCTCCAACGTTGGCGGGGGCGGCTGGCTCATGGACGATGAGGGCTCGATCCTGCATTCCGTGGACACCGACTGGGGAACCGGCGCCGACGACAACTCGCCGTTCGATGTTGGAGTTCGCAACACGGCGGAGTATTCCGATCTGGGCGTTGGCGAGACGTTCACGTGCACGCCTGGCGCTGGCTGCAACTGAGTCCGAGTCCCCTACTCGATATCCTCCGTCCTCGATCCCGCAAAATAGCTCGCCCCCTCCAGCCCCTCTTCATTGACGCTGTCCCGCGCCAGCACCTTGATCACCGTCTTGGCGATGATCCTCAGGTCCAGCAGCGGTGAGACGTGGTCCACGTACCAGACGTCGTGGGCGAACTTCTGCTCCCAGGAGATGACGTTGCGGCCGTTGATCTGGGCCCAGCCGGTGAGGCCGGGCTTGACGTCGTGGCGGCGGGCCTGCTCGGGGGAGTAGTGCTGGAGGTACTGGATGAGGAGGGGGCGGGGGCCGACGAGGCTCATGTCGCCGCGGATGACGTTGAGGAGCTCGGGGAGCTCGTCGAGGGAGGTCGTGCGGAGGAGCCTGCCCAGGCGGGTGACGCGCTGCTCGTTGGGGAGCAGGTGGCCGTCGGGGCCGCGGTCGTTGGTCATGGTGCGGAACTTGAGGATCTTGAAGGTCTCGCCCTTGAAGCCGGGGCGCTGCTGGGTGAACAGCACGGGGCTGCCGTGGACGGCGCGGACCGCCAGCGCGGTGCCGATCATCAAGGGGGAGAGGGCGGCGACGCCGGGCACGGTGAGGGCGAGGTCGAGCAGGCGCTTGCCTCGCCGCCGGTACCAGGATCTGGGCTTTTTCGCCTTCATGCCGTCACCACTATAGGCGATCGACGTGTCATGTCGCGATACAGGGACATCCGCTGCAGAAGAAGGGGGGGAAGAACGCGCCGGTGTCGGGATCGAGGCCGTGGGCCTGGCGGAAGGCGCGCTTCTCGGTGGTCAGGGCGTGGACCTTGTCCTCGTCGAGGATCCACCGCCAGAGCACGAAGTCGTGGCGCTGGCGGGAGAAGCCGGCCTTGAAGTGGAAGAGGGGGTCCTCGCCGCCGCCGAGGCCGCCGCCGATGTGGAGGACCTCGGCTCCGGCGTCGGTGGCCCAGAGGCGGGCGCCGTCGTACATGAGCTTGGCCGGGGACAGGGAGAGGTGGCGGTCGGCGGTGCCGTTGAGGTGCGCCTGGACGATGGGGCCGCAGCGGGTGAACAGGCCCACGGCGGCCACGTCGTCGCCCACGTGCACCACGCCGAGGAACGCCTCGGTCTCGCCCGCGTCGAAGAAGCGACGGAAGTGGTCCAGGCCGAAGTCGTAGGACGCGGAGGCGCCCACGCGGCGCATGGACTGGTCGTAGCAGGCGGCGAAGGCCTCGAGGTACGCGCCGTCGGGGTCGTGGGTCCAGGTGCCGCCCGCGCGCCTGAGCTTGTTGAGGTGGCGCTTGTGGGTGGATCGGAAGTGGGTGCGCTGCACGTCGGGCAACAGGGTCAGGTCGATGGACACGGTCTGGCCGTGGTCGGCCAGCTCGCCGAGGCCGTCGAGGACGGGGCGCTGGTCCAGGACCGGGTGCAGCCTGGAGAAGACCGAAGCCACCTGCCGCCGCCGAAGCTCGGCGGTCAACTCCGCGCGGAACGCATCGAGGAAGACCGCGGGCAGGTCGGGCCGGGACACCAGCGGTCCCGCATAGCCGTATACGGACGTGCCGTGGGTCCAGCCGCGGCCGGAGTCCGCGTGGCACGGCATGGTGAGGATGGGCCGCAGCAGCAACGGCAGGGCCGCGAAGTCGTCGCCCTCGGCGTGCACGAACAGGTGCGCCGCCCCCTCGCCGGCCTCCTCGGCCAGGGCGTGGAAGAACGGCAGGTGGTGGAAGTCGTGTCGGTCGGCGCGCGAGACGATGTCGAACCAGTCGTCGCGCCGGTCGAGGCGTAGGACGTCCATTCAGGGTCTCCAGGTCGTCTTTCGAGGCCGAAACAGGGTACCATGTGAGGAAAGGAGCAGTGTCTTGGCCACCAACGACATCATCCGCGACTACATCTCCTCCGAGCTGGCCACCGAGGGCCGCGCGATCGCCGATTCGGACCTCCTGGTGGAGGACGGCATCATCGACTCCTTCGCCATCATGTCGCTGCTGCAGTTCCTCGAAGAGCGCTTCTCCATCCAGATCGGCGGCGACGAGCTGTTGCCGGAGAACTTCCAGTCCATCGCGGCGATCACGGCCATGGTGGAACACAAGACGGGCTGACAGGGCGTTCGATGGACTTCTCGCTTACCCAGGAGCAGGTCGCGCTGCGGGACTCCCTGGTGAAGTTCGCGCACCGCGAGCTCAACGAGGGGGTGGCCGAGCGGGCGCGCGCCGGCGAGTTCCCGCGGGATCTGTGGCAGCGCTGCGCCGAGATGCAGATCCTGGCGCTGCCCTTCCCCGCGCAGTACGGCGGCTGCGACGCCGACTTCCTCACCACCGTGCTGTCCATGGACGCGCTGGGGTACGCGTGCAAGGACGCGGGGCTGGTGCACGCCATCGCCACGCAGCTGCTGTGCGGGCTGACCCTGATGCACTTCGGCAGCGACGAGCTCAAGGCCGCGTACCTGCCGCGCATCTGCAGCGGCGAGGCGATCTTCGCCCAGGCCATCACCGAGCCCGGATCCGGCTCCGACGCCATGGCCATGCGGTCGCGCGCCGTGCGCGACGGCGACGGCTACCGCCTCGACGGCACCAAGACCTTCATCACCAACGGCCCCGTCTGCGACGCGGTCATCGCGTTTGCGGTGACCAACCCCGAGGCCAGCAGCCTCGGCGCGGCGTCGGCCCTTGTCGTGGACGCGGACACCGAGGGCTTCGAGCGCTGCGCACCCCTGGAGAAGATGGGGCTGACCACCTTGCTCAACGGCGAGCTGGTGTTCGACGGCTGCCGCGTGCCCGAGGACCGCCGCCTGGGCCGCGAGGGCCAGGGCGCGATCCTGTTCCACGAGTCCATGGAGTTCGAGCGCATCCTGCTGCCGGCGGCTCACCTGGGCACCCTGCGACGGGTCATCGAGACCTGCGTGCGGTACGCCAAGGACCGCGAGGCGTTCGGCAAGACCATCGGCAGCTACCAGTCCGTGTCCAACAAGATCGCCGACATGAAGGTGGCCCACGAGCTCGGCACCCTGATCCTGCACAAGGCCGCGGCGCTCAAGAGCGCCCGCAAGCGGGTGCCCCAGGACGCGGCCATCTGCAAGCTGTTCGTCAGCGAGAGCCTCAAGCAGGCCTGCCTCGACGCGGTGCAGATCCACGGCGGGTACGGCTACATGGCCGAGTACGAGATCGAGCGGGACCTGCGCGACGCCATCGCCTCGACCATCTACTCGGGCACCTCGGAGATGCAGCGGCTGATCATCGCGAAGATGGCCGGCCTCTGAGCAAGGACCCATGGCCCCTGTCCTCGTCCAGCACTACCTGCACGCGTCGTCTCGGGAGCACCCGGCTCGCCTGGCGCTGGTGGATGCCACGCGCCGCATCACCTACGCCGAGCTGGGCCGCCGCGCCGCCCGCCTGGGCCGCCGGCTGATCCACGACGGGGTGCAGCCCGGAGATCGCGTCCTGCTGTGCCTGGATCGGTCCGCCCTGTCGATCCTCGCCATGGTGGGCACCCTCGAGGCCGGCGCCACCTACGTGCCCGTGGACGCCAGGGCCCCGGTCCAGCGGTGGCGCGCCGTGGCCGCGGACTGCCGCCCCGCCGCCGTGATCGTCGACGATCGCACCGAGGCCAGGGTGATCGACGAGCTGGGTGATCGGCTCGATGGCGCGTCCATCGTCCACGCCGAACACCCCGGCGATCACGACGACACCCCCCTCGAGCCGCGCGCCGGGGAGCACGACAGCGCCTACGTCCTGTACACCTCCGGCTCCACGGGCGCGCCCAAGGGGGTGATGATCTCCCATGGCAACGTCCGCGCGTACATCGACTGGGCCGTGGACTGCTTCGAGCTGACCGCCGACGACGTGATCCTGTCCACCGCGCCTTTCCACTTCGACATGTCCGTGTTCGACGTGTACGCCGCCCTGGCCGCGGGAGCGCAGCTGTGCGTGGCGGGCGACGGGCTGATGCTGTTCCCCCCCAAGCTGATGGAGTTCATGGAGGCCGAGGGGGTCACGGTCTGGAAGGGCGTGTCGTCCCTGCTGATGTACATGGCCCGGGCCAGGGTGCTGCGGTCCGACCGGCTGCCCACGCTGCGGCACGTGCTGTTCGGCGGCGAGACCCTGCCCACCGAATACCTGATGCGGTGGATGGAGGTGTACCCCGACCGCACGTACACCAACGCGTTCGGCCCGACCGAGGCCACGGGCATCTCCATGTTCCACACCCTGGCGGGGCCGCCATCGGACGCGTCCGATCGCATCCCCATCGGCATCCCGTGCACGGGCACCGAGGCCTACCTGCTCGACGACGACGGCCGCCCCGTGGCCCCCGGCGAGGTGGGTGAGCTGTGTCTGGGAGGGCCGTGCATCAGCCGCGGTTACCTGGGCGACGACGAACGCACTCAGCGGGTGTTCGTGGACGACTGGACCGACGGCACCGGGTCGCCGCGGCGCATCTACCGGTCCGGCGACCTGGCCTGGCGACGCGAGGACGGCGTGTACGAGTTCGCCGGCCGCAAGGACCGCCAGGTCAAGGTGATGGGTTACCGCATCGAGCTCGCCGAGGTGGAGCACGCGGTGCGGTCCGTGGACGCCGTCCGTGACGCCGCGGTGGTGCTGACCCGGGACGCGCGCACCGGCCTGGAGGAGCTCGCCGCGGTGTACGAGGCCGTCCCCCCCCTGGAGCCCGGCGACCTGCTGGCGGCGGTGCGGGAGCGGGTGCCGGCCTACATGGTCCCCCGCCGGGCGCTGCGGGTCCTCGAGCTGCCCCGCGGCGACCGCGGCAAGGTGGATCACCCCGCGGTGCGCGCCCTGATGGAGCAGAGCTGAGCCCATGCCCCTGACGAACCTGCCCCGCGAAGAGGTCCGACGCCAGCTGCAGCGCATCGACGCGCTGGGCGCGGACGCCACGGTCATCGACGCCCACGTCCACCCGTTCGAGGTGTTCCTGGGCGAGTCCCGCTACAGCCCCGTTGCCGACCTCGAGGGCGTTCACAGCACGTCGCCGACCCCGTACCGGCCCCCCGACGTCGCGCCGATGAAGGAGGCGGCCGCCCCCGCTCGCCCCGTGGATCCGGCGCTGCAGGCCAAGCTGTTCCTGCTGACCGTGAGACGGCTGTACGCCCACACCGGCCCCCGTGTGCTGGGGGACCAGATGGCGCTGGCCGGCGTGGACCGGGCGCTGCTGCTGCCCGTGGTGCGCCCCGGGGACGACGACCCGTTCCCGGCCATGGCGGCCATGTTCGGCGACGATCCGCGGTTCGCCCTGGGGTATTGCCCGCCGCCGTCGTTGACCGACGACGCCATCGGCGCGGCCGTGGCCGCGGCCGCGGCCGCGGGCGCGGTGGCCATCAAGGTGCACCCGGCCATCTCCGATATCCCCCTGGCCGACGGCGCCGGTGTGAGGCGGCTCGAACACATCCTCGCGGCGTCGCGCGCCAGCGGGCTCGCGGTGGTGGTCCACGGCGGGCTCAGTCCCCAGTGTTCGGATCCCGATGCGGTGGCCCACGCCGACCTCGCCAACCTGCGCCACGTGGACTGGAGCCTCACCGACCGGCCCGTGGTGGTGGCCCACGCCGGCGCCTTCGGCTACTCCCATGCCGAGGTGGAGGCGGACGTGCTGCCCCTGCTGATGGCGCTGATGGAGCGCCACGACCACCTGATGACCGATCTCTCCGGCCTGGACACGGCCACCTTGTGCACGGCGCTGGGCCGACTCGACCTGGATCGGGTGGTGTTCGGCTCCGACGCCCTGTACTTTGCCCCCTGGGAGGCCATGGTGCGGCTGGCCCTGGCCCTGGAGGAGGCCGTCTCCGACGGAGACGAGGCCTTCCTCAAGGTCGCGTGCCTGAACCCCGCGCGCCTCCTCGACCAGGAGTGGACCCGGCGATGATCCGACAGTTCATGACCAAGGCCGGCCAGTTCGTCGAGCGAACGCGCCGCACCGGCCTGCGCCACGCCGTGCAGCTCACCGTGCACCGCGTGGAGATCGCCATCCCGACGATGAAGGAGCTCGCCGATCTCAAGCCCCCGAAGGCCCCGCTGGAGCCGGGCCTGGAGCTGACCGAGGTGGTCTCCGAGGCGCAGATGGACGGCTACGAGTACCCCCTGCGCAGCCGCCTGACCCGCGGCCGCATGTACATCCGCCGCGGCTACCGGGCCATCGCCGTGGTGCGCGACGGCGTGGTGCTGGGGGACATCTGGTACTCCACCGGCACCGGACCGGGAAAGCCGCACCCACACCCAGGCTGGTTCGGCTTCCACCTCGGGTCCGACGGGGCGTACCTGTTCGACCTGTACGTGCTCGAGGACGTGCGCAAGGCCGTGAGCATGCCGTTCTTGCACCACGCCCTGCAGTACCTCGCCGACCGCGGCTACACGCGGGCGTACGGCTACTACGACCGCGACAACATCCCCGCCCTGTGGTTCCACCGCATGCTCGGCTACCGCGAGTACCCGCCGGTGGTGCTCGAGCGCTTCCTGACCTTCAACCGCGGCCGCAAGCCCACCCCCGAGGAGCTCGCCAGGAAGGCGCCCCGGCACCCGCCGAAGCAGCCGTCTCGGTAATCGGCGCGGAAGCGGTCTCGCGTGCACGCGAATTGACGCTTGGGCTTTCCCGTGTGACACTTGTCTGCGGATAGGTGTCGGTCTGGCGGGAACCTAACCGACTGGAAGTGAGCGTTTTCGGGTGGAACGTCTGTTCTCACGCTCGACGCAGTTCTTCATCGACATCCTGGCGTTGTCGGCTGCCTACGGCGTGGCCATGTTGTGCCACAACGAGTTCGCGGTGACCCTGCAGTGGGCCAAGGTGCTGTTCTTCACGTGGCCCTACGTGATCCTGTTCCAGTACGGCGTGCTGGCCGTGCTGGGCGTGCCGTCCATCTCCTGGCGGTTCATCAGCATCCCCGGCGCCGCCAAGATCCTCGGCGCCCTGTCCGCCGCGCAGATCGTGCTGATCACCTTGTCGCTGACCGCGGGCGCCTTCGGCGGCTACGGCCAGTACCTGGCGATCCCGGTGGGCGGCCTGGCCATGAACTACGTGGTCGCGTTCTGCGGTGTGACCGGCGTGCGCGTGCTGCGACGCCTCATCGCCGAGGAGGCCCAGCGCCGCGCCAGGCTGCCCAAGGAGGACAGCCCGCGCAAGCGCACCCTGCTCATCGGCGCGGGCGAGGCCGGCTCCATGGTCTGCCGCGAGATCGACCGCCGCCCGGACCTGGGCGTCCAGCTCGTGGGCTTCGTGGACGACCGCGCCAACAAGATCGGCACGGTGATCCAGGGAGTGAAGGTCCTCGGCGACGTCTCGTCGCTGCCCGACCTGGTGCACAAGCACAAGATCGACCAGGCGGTGATCTCCATCGCCGCGGCGTCGGGCAAGGACATCCGCCGCATCGGCCAGGCCTGCGAGGCCATCAACCTGCCCGTCAAGATCATCCCGGCCCTGTACGAGATCCTCGACGGCAAGGTGAACCTCAGCCGCCTGCGCGAGGTCACCATCGACGACCTGCTGGGGCGCAAGGTCATCAAGCTGGAGGCCGAGGTCCTCAGCCGCTTCATCGCTGGCAAGCGGGTCCTGGTCACCGGCGCCGGAGGCTCCATCGGCTCGGAGCTGTGCCGCCAGATCGCCCGCTTCGGCCCCGAGCGGCTGGTGCTGTTCGAGCGCTACGAGAACGCCCTGTTCGAGATCCACACCGAGCTGCGCAGGGAGCACCCGGACCTCGTGGTGGTGCCCGTGATCGGCGACGTCACCGACAGCGACCGCGTCACCCAGGTGTTCGCCCTGGAGAAGCCGATGGTGGTGTTCCACGCGGCCGCGCACAAGCACGTGCCGATGATGGAGTGGAACCCCGGCGAGGCCATCAAGAACAACGTGTTCGGCACCAAGGTCATCGCCGACGCGGCCCACAACTTCCGCGCCGGCCACTTCGTGCTGATCTCCAGCGACAAGGCGGTCAACCCCACCTCGGTGATGGGCACGACCAAGCGCGTCGCCGAGATCTACGCCCAGGGCCTGGCCATCCGCTCGCAGACCAAGTTCGTGGCCGTGCGCTTCGGCAACGTCATGGGATCGGCAGGATCGGTGATCCCGATCTTCCAAACGCAGATCAAGAAGGGCGGGCCGGTCACCGTCACCCACCCGGACATGGAGCGCTACTTCATGACCATCCCCGAGGCGTGCCAGCTGGTGATGCGCGCCGCGTCCATGGGCGACGGGGGTGAGGTGTTCGTGCTGGACATGGGCGAGCCGGTGCGCATCGTGGACCTGGCGCGGGACCTGATCCGGCTGTCCGGGTACACCGAGGACGACATCGACATCGTCTTCACCGGCGTGCGGCCTGGTGAGAAGCTGGTCGAGGAGCTGGCCTTCGACCGGGAGCTGATGGAGAAGACGCGCCACCCCAAGATCTACATCGGCAAGGTGGACTGGTTGCCGCACAGCGTGGTCATGCGGCGCATCCAGAACCTGCAAGGTGTGGTGGACACCAACTCCCGCGAGGTGGCGGTGCAGGCGCTGAGCATGATGGTCCCCGAGGTGCACGAGCCCGACGAGGAGTCCCTCGACGCCATGACGCCGCTGGGCGACGCGACCGATACCTTCCACTGAGTCCCCACGATGGAGAACTGACGGCCGAATCTGACATAATGGAACGGAGCACGCCTGCGCGCGCTCGGCGGAGCAGGAAGGATTCCAGCGGGCAGTCCATGACGGAAAACCCCACGCCACCTTCTTCGGGATACGGTGCCATCCAGCCGGGCGCGAACGCGTCGTCCGGCGAGACGGACTCCGCCCTCTCCGAGGCCTTGCGGTTCGGCGCGATCCTGCGGCGACGGTTCTTCCCCACCGTGGCGTTCTTCGCGGCGGTCACCGTGGCCGTGACCGCCCTGGGCCTCACCCGGACGCGGCTGTATCGGACCACTTCGTTGCTGCACGTGGCCGACACCACCCCCAACGTCCTGCAGGACGTGGGGGACGTGTACTCGCTGGGGACCGTCAACCCCTACGAGTTCCCGCGCTACATGGAGACGCAGGCCAAGATCCTGCGCGGCCGGGCGATCACCTCCGACGTGATCGTGACGCTGCGGCTGGACGAGGACATGGAGTTTCTCGGCCTCGACGAGGACCTGCAGGGCGCCGAGCTGGAGGAACAGCTCGCCATCCTCGATCCCGTGCACGTGTTCCAGGAGAAGGTCTCCGTGGAACAGGTCGAGAACAGCAACCTGCTTCGCATCGTCTGTGTGGACACCAGCGCCGTGCGGGCCGCGCTGATCGTCAACACCCTCGCCGACATGTTCATCGAGTTCAACAGCGGTCAGCGCGAGGAGGCGACTCAGAGCGCCGCGGCCTGGCTGAAACAACAGGTCGTGGAGGCCGAACAGGACGTGCGGGACTCGGAGGCCGAGTTGCTGGAGTTCCGCGAGAACCAGGTGCTGATGGGCGCATCCATCGAGGACGCCATCGCCATCAACGCCGCCACCATCGAGGACCTCAACGCCGCGGCCACGGAGGTACGCCTCGAGCGGATGTCCAAGCGCTCCCGCTGGGAGCGCGTGGCGAGCGCGACGTCCGAGGAGCTGGACACCATCCCCGAGATCGTCGCGGATCCCGTGATCCAGGAGATCCGCAAGGAGCTCATGGACATCGAACGCGAGCGGGCGGATCTGGAGGCCCGCTACGGCGAGAAGCACCCGGCCATGACCGACCTGGACCAGCCCGAACAGGATCTCCAGGCTCTGCTGCAGCGGGAGATGGACGCCATCATCTCGGCCGAGCGGCGCGGCATCGAGGCCCTGACCATCGAGGAGAGCGCGGTCAAGGCGTCCCTGGAGGAAGAGCAGGAGCGCGCCGAGGCGCTGAGCCGTCTGCAGATCGAGTACGACCACCTCCAGCGCGAGCTCGAGCAGCGGCGCGACATGCTGGAGATGCTGCAGCAGCGTTTTCAGGAGGCCAGCCTCGCCGAGCAGCTGAGCACCAACAACGTCAGCGTCGCCGAGTACTCGCCCACACCGCTGCACGCCTACAAGCCCCGCTTGCCGTTCGTGGCGCTCACGGCGCTGATGATCGGGCTGATCCTCAGCGTCACCATGGCGCTCGTGCTGGACCGCGTCGATGCGAAGATCCGGTCCTACTCCCAGCTCGAGGACGAGTTCGGCTTGCGCGTCATCGGTCACCAGCTGGCGATAAACGGCGTGGGCAAGGCGGGCAAGGACGGCAAGAAGACACCCCCCGTGGCGTTCCACGCGGCCAGTCGTCCCCGGTCGCCGTTCGCAGAGTGTCTACGGACGTTGCGCACGAACCTGCTGTTCGCGACCTCCAAGGGGACCTACAAGTCCATCCTCGTGACGAGTTCGTTTTCGGGGGAGGGCAAGACGACCTTCGCGGCCAACCTCGCCCAGACGCTGGCCGCGTCCGGGCAGCGGACGCTGCTGCTGGATTGTGATCTCCGCAAGCCCGCCGTCGCTGGGGTGCTGGGCGAGGGCGACGGTGTGGGGCAGCTGTCCCGCTTGCTCGTCGGCGAGGTGGAATTCGACAAGGCCATCCGCAGCACCGACATCGAGAACCTGGACGCCCTGCTCTGCGGGCCGCCGCCAGCCAGTCCAGCCGAGATCCTCGGATCGCAGCAGTTCAGCGATCTCCTCCAACGCCTGACCGAGGAGTACGACCAGGTCGTGGTCGATTCGTCACCCGTGCTCCCCGTGACCGACGCGAAGATCCTGAGCCAGCTCGTGGATATGGTCCTCGTGGTGGTCCGGGAGGGGGTCTCCGATCGATACGCGTTGCGCCAGTGTCTGCGGCAGCTGCGGGACGTGGGCGCCCCGGTCTTCGGGAGCGTGTTCAACGGCTCCGACCTGCATCGGTCCCCCTACGGACGAAACTACGGGTACGGGTACGGGTACGGCGAGAAACCCAAGAAGAAGAAGACGTAGGGCGCGTGTCCGCGCTACCCGATGGGACGGCCCGCGGAGTCCGCCCGCGGGGGGAACGGATAGGGATCGCGGCGGTCGCCGTGTTGCTGCTGGCGGCGCCGTTGATGGTGGGGACCGTACACCCTCCCACGACCGTCGTGCTGGCCGGTGTTGCCCTCGTCGCGTTGTGGTGGCTGCTGGGATCGGGGGTAGCCCTCCCACGTTCCGAGTTCGGGGCGTGCCTCGCCATCGTCCTGCTGTGGACGGCCCTGACGATCTCGCCACTGCCCGCCGGCGTCGTGGGGATCCTGTCGCCCGTGGCACTGCCGCGCTGGGACAGCCCACTGGTCCAGGTCCCGCCTTCTCTGTCGTACTCTCCGGGCTCGACCGCCATCGAGGTGATCAAGCTGGCGGGCGCGGCGGCGACGCTCGCCGTGGCCGGGGCCCTGTGGCTGCGGCGGGGCTGCAGGCGGCCCTTGTTGCTGGCGCTGGTCGGCTCCGGGGTGGCCGTGGCCCTGGTCAGCGCCGTGCAGACCGTCGTGGAAGCGGAGCGTATTCTCGGTGTGTACGAACCCCTCTGGGCCACCACCGCAGGCTTCCGCACGCCGTTCGTCAACGTCAACCACGCGGCCCAGTACTTCGAGTTGACCGGACTGGTGTCCCTGGGGGTCGCTGCGCACTCGCGGGCGCGCGAGCGAGCCGGATTCGGCGTGGCCAGCGCCGTACTGCTCGCCGCTGCCCTCGCCACGGGTTCGGCCGGGGCCTGGTTCGTCGTGCCCGGTGGCGTGGCCATGGTCGTGGGGTTGAGCCTCGGTCGCCGCCGGTCGTGGGTACGCTGGATCGTGCCCGCGCTGTGTGCCGTCGCCGTCGCCGTCGCGTTGCTGGCCGGCGCGGGCTCACCCGACGAGGGCAAGCCCCTGCACATCCCGAAGCTGGCGCACGTACCGGCGGTGATCCAGCTGGTGGGCGACCACCCGATCAGCGGCGTGGGGCGCGGTGCGTTCCGCGACGCATTCACCGGCTATGCCACGCCCGGGGCCTTCCTGCGGTACACGCACGCCGAGAGTGAGCCCCTGCATCTCGTTGCCGAGCTCGGCGCGCCCGCGGCCGGGCTGTTGCTGGCCGCGGTCGTCGCCACCTGGGGTTTCGCCCTGGCGCGGTGGCGGCGGGATCCGGGCGTGGCCGGCGCGCTCGCCGGGACCTTTGCCGTGGGATTGCACAGCCTCGTGGAGTTCGGGCTGGAGTTCGGCGGTGTAGGGCTGCCCTTCGTGGTGGCGTGCGGCGCGCTGATCCGACCGAGTCGGGCGGAACCGTCGCGACGGATCTCGCCGCGGGCGTCGGTGGCGATCGCGGCGGGACTCACGGCCACCCTGGCGTTCGCTCCTGTGGCCATTGGCCACGGGAGCTGGGCCTGCGAGCTGCGAGCCATCGAGGGCGCGCAGAACGATGGGGACCTCGACGCGGCGGTGCGACGTGCGCTGCGCTGGTACCCGTGTTCGGCGGACGTGGCCCTCGTCGCTGGCCACGGCCACCTCGTCCGCGATCGCCCCTCCGAGGCGTTGCGCTACCTGAACAGGGCCATGGTGCTCGATCCGCGGAACCCCGGCCCCCATCTGCAGGCCGCCTACGCCCTGGAAGCGCTGGGCGCTCGACAGCAGGCGGCGACGGAGGCGGGGGTGGCGCTGCAGCTGCAGCCGGATCTCGGTCCGACGGTCTTCCGGCGGCTCGCCCGCCTCGTCGACGGTCCGGACGAGGTCCTCCTGTGCCTGGGTTACCACCTCGATCTCGCGGCCGAGTACGCCCACTATCTGGCGGTCGAGCACCCGTCCAGCGGCCGCGGGCGCGCTCTCGCTCAGCGCGTGGACGACCTGGACCCGGACCACCCCACGGCGGCCCGGGTGCTGGCGGCCGACGCGTGGTCGTCCGGGCGGCGGGTGGAGGCCCTCGCCCGCCTGGCCAGGTCCCGCGCCGCTCACCCCTGCCACGTGGAGCTCGTCAAGTACGAGTCGAACCTGCGCCGTGGGGACGGGGATGCCGCGCAGGCGCTGATGGTCACGCGGGAGGGTCTGGATTGCGCGGGTCCCCGTGTGGATCTGCTGTATCAGGAGGTACTGGCGCTGATTGCCCTCGAGCAGCACGCAGAGGCTCATCTGTCGATTCGACGGATGCGCGAGGTCGCGTATGGGCACCACGCTCTCGCCCTGGTCGCGGCCGCGGAGGGGGACCTGGCGGTCGCTGAGGGGTACTACTTGCGGGCCAAGAGTCACTACCTGGAGTCCCTGCGGCTTCGGCCCGACCGGGTCCACGTGCGGCTGGAGTTGGGCAAGGTGTACCGTGAGATAGGCCGTGAGCGCGAGGCGCTGGACCAGTTCGAACGCGTGCGCGAGGAGAGCGACGCCTTCCCCTTCCTCGACGTCTGGATACTCGAAATGCAGGAGGCGGCCGCGATCCCGGAGCAGGTGCCCGGTGGTTGATGCGGGTACGCGATCTCCCCCCCGCCCTTGGCGAAGCGGTCACGATCCGCTATCCATTCCAGTTCGAGTAGTAGCTCACTGGGCCGCGGAGACGATTCATGGGTGACGGCAAGGCGCTCGAGGGCGCCCCCAAACGCAGCTTGCGCCAGCGCACCTTCCACGCGGTGAAGTGGGCGTCCGTGCTCAACCTGATCATCCAGGCCGGCCAGTTCCTGCTGCAGTTCCTGCTCGCGCGCATCCTCGGACCGGAGATCTTCGGGCTGGGGGCGCGACTGCTCGCGGTGGGCTCCATCCTCGACCGCGCGTCCGAATTCGGCTTCAACGCCGCGCTGATCCAGCGCGACGACCTCGAAGAGCGTCATCGCTCCACCGCCTTCTACATGAACATCGCCCTGGCGGTGTCCACGGCGCTGCTGGGGGTGGCGGCCATCCGCATCTACGCCGGCGTCGCGGGCTGGAGCCCCTTCCTCGAGGTGTTGCAGTACGCGGTGTTCCTCCCCCTGGTGATGGCCCTGGGGCACGTGCAGCGGTCGCTGATGATCCGGCGGCTGGACTACCGCACGCAGACCGTGGCCCAGGCCCTGGCGATCACGACCTACATCGGCGTGGGCGTGGGGCTCGCCCTGGCCGGCTTCGGCGTGTGGTCCATCCTCGCGGGCTTCCTGTGCAACTACGCGGTGCTCGCGGCGGTGTTCTGGATCACCTCCGACTGGCGGCCGCGGTGGTTGTTCCACCTCGGCGCCCTGCGCGAGCTGTTCGGCTTCGGCGTCTACATCGCCCTGGCCCGGGCCATGTTCGACCTGGGCAAGTACCTGCCCGTGCTGCTCATCGGTTCACTGCTGGGCGACGTGCGGGCCGGCCTGTTCAGCATCGGCTTCAAGGTGGGCTACGCCACGGTCGGCCAGGTGGTGATGGTGCTCAACAGCGTGCTGTTCTCGAGCTTCTCGAGGCTGCAGAAGGACGAGGAGGGCCTCAAGAACGCCTACCTCGACTCCCTGCGCTTCATGGCCCTTTCGTCGCTGATCCTGGTGGTGGTGGCCTACGCGGTCGTGCCCGTGCTGCCGCGGCTGATGGGCCCCGAGTGGGACCCGGTGGTCGACGTGGCGCGCATCCTGTGCTTCGCGGCCATCTGGCTGGGCCTGGGCGCGGAGCTGATGCCGCCCGTGCTCTCCGGTGCCGGGCGGCCCGACCTGCGCCTGTGGTCCACCGTGTTCACCGTGGTCGGCCTGACCGTCTCGCTGGTGGTGGGCTGCCGGTTCGACCTCCTCGGCGCCTGCATCGCCGTGTCCGCCTTCTACGCGCTGAACAACCTCGTGTACCAGGCCGTCATCGCCCGCACCATCCACATCCGCCTCACCCAGGCCCTCGCCCGCATCTGGGGTCCCTTCGTGGCCTTCTGCGCGGCGGTGGGCTCGGTGGAGGCCGTCGAGCACTTCCTGTACCGCGATCACTTCTGGTGGGCGGTGATGCTCGCCTGCGTCACCTCGGTCGTCGCGCTGGTCGTCTACGCGGCCGTCGTCCACGTCACGGATCGCCGCGCGTGGCGTGAGCTGGTGGGGACGATGAAGGGGATCGTCGCGGCGCGGGGCGCTAGCCGAAGCTAGCGTCCACGTCCATCTCGTCGCGGCGCGCCACGTACACCCGATCTCGGCCCTCGCGCTTGGCCTTGAGCAGGGCGCGGTCGGCGAGGTCCAGCAGCTGCAGGTGCTCCGGCTCGGCAACGGAGTCGACGCTGTCGTCCAGCGTGTGCATGGAGCCTTCCTCTCCGTAGATGACGCTGCCCACGCCGATGCTCACCGTGACACGCAGCTCGGCGTCGCCGTGGAGCACCGACAGGTTGCGGGCCGCCGAACAGATGCGGCGGGCCATGAGCTGGAGCCCCATCTCGGTCTCCCCGCGCACGAGCACGCAGAACTCGTCGCCGCCGTAGCGGAACACCGAGTCCTCGGTCCGCACGACGTCCTGGAGCATCCCGGCGAAGGCCACGAGGAGTGCGTCTCCGGCCGGGTGACCGTGGGTGTCGTTGACCGACTTGAAGTGGTCGAGGTCGATCAGCATGGCGCTGGCCGCGCGGTCGTGGCGCCGCGCGAACGCGACCTCCTCGACCAGACGGTGCTCCATCTGCGACCGCTTGCCCACGCCGGTGAGGGGATCGATCAACATCGATCGCTTCAGCTGACGGTGCGCCCGCAGTCCGTCGTCGTCCACCTCGGTGAACTGGAGCACGGTGTGCTGGCCGAGGCGAATGCGGCATGTGGCCGGGAGCTGGACGAGCCCCTCGACCAGTTCGTCATCCACGTAGGTGCCGTTGGCGCTGCCCAGGTCCTCGATGCAGAAGCCGGCGTCGCCGGGAAAGATGCGCGCATGGCGCCGGGACACCGAGCTGTCCTCGATGGCCACGTCCGCCCGGCTCCCGCGGCCGAGCACCCCCCCCTCGCCGGGCAACGTATCCAGCTGGCCCGCGATGGGGCCTCCCAGCACCATCAACGCTGCGCCGGATCTCGAGAGGATGGGAGGGGGTGTGGACTCGTCCACGCCAGTGGTCGGGGCGTCGCGGTACGCGGCGTGTGTCCAGCGGATTCGGGGCGGCACTCGCTCTCCTCGTCACCTCCGCCCTCGGTGAACATTATAACTCGAAATTGCTCGTCTGGCCGGGCCGTTCTACCCTGGTGGCCCGTGCGAGTCCTGATGACGATCGCTGCAGTCCTCGCCCTCGTGGGTTGCCGCGGTGGGGGGATCGGCCCGACCGAGGCGGAACCCGTTGCCTCGGAGACGGACGGTGGCCTCCTCGAGCCGTCCACGCCCGGGGTCGTGCGCCTGGGGGAGCGGCCGCCGTCGGACGTGGTCACACCGTTGGTCCTCGGCCCCTCCCAGCTCGATCTCGCCACCGACACCGTGGACCGGGACGATGCGGTCGCGTCGGTGGATGCCGAGGGGCGCCCGTGCTGGCTGTACTCCACCGCGCACCCCGTGGCCCTCGAGGTGACCGGCGGCGAGGTCCCCCGGCCCACCGTCAAGCGGGGGTGGGGGGCACTTCCGGAGGGGGAGGGAGCCGGCTCGCGCTACTTCGTCTTCGATCGACCCCACGAACAGCTCGTCGTCAGCACGGCCCGTGACCGCAAGGAGGCGGGGACGGCGGGCAGCTGGGACGGCCAGGCCGCGGCCGAGTTCCTGCTGCCGGCCGGTCCGACGCGCCTGGTGCTGTCCGCGCCGGTCACCCCGGAGCAGGCGCCGCCGCTGGAGCTGGAGGTGTGGGTGGACGGCGAGCGGCTGGTCGAGGTCTACCTCGAGCTGGGCGAGATGGTGGACACCACGGTGGATCTCGCGGGCGGGGTGCACCTCGTCGAGCTGCGCTGCCCGCGCCTCGGCCGCGTCGAGTGGGCCCACCTCGTGTCGCCCATCGAGCTGGTGCTGGACGTGGAGCCGAGCCACGGCCGCGTCCGGGTGTACGGCTTCGAGGGGCGCCCCCCGAGGTCGCTGGCGATCTCGTATCCGATCCTGCCGGGCGGCGTGGAGTCCCTGCAGGCGTGGGCAGATGGACTGGAGCCCGCGTCGGAGGAACCCCTGCACCGTCGCCTGGAGCGCGGCTGCTGCGTGAGCGACGTCGTCCTGGCGCCCACCCCCACCGAGGTGACGTACGAATTCGACGTGTTGCCCGGCGCGAGGCTCCTCGTGGACCTGGGACAGGACCGCTCCGTGCACGGGGCGGGCGCGGCCGTCGGTGAGATCCTCGTGGACGCCGGCGAGGGACCGCAGGTGCTGTGGACCGGCGAGGCTGCGACCGGAGACGGCTGCGAACGGGGCGGAGAGGTCCTCTCCCTGGAGCCCTACGAGGGGACGCGGATCTCCCTCACCCTGGCATCGCGCGCGGGGGCCGGGGAGCCGGCGGCGGCCTTCTGGGTGGGCCCCACCGTCATCGCTCCTCCACGCGAAGGGGCAGATCCCCGCCCGAACATCGTGCTGGTCTCCCTGGACACCCTGCGCGCCGATCACCTCGGCTGCTACGGGTACGACCGGCCCACGAGCCCGGCCCTGGACGGGCTGGCTGCCGCGGCGACCCTGTACCGACGGGCCTACTCCACCTACCCGACCACGATGCTCTCCCACATGGCGCTGCTGCGCGGCACCCACCCCGACAGCCTGAGCCGTTCCCTGGCGGGCGAGGCGGGAGGCGATCCCGCCGCGTATCCCGCGGACGCGGTGTCCATGGTGCAGCAGCGGTTGAGGACCGAGGGCTGGATCACCGCAGCGTTCACCGGCGGCGGTTCCGTGGACAAGCACTGGGGCTTCGGCGAGGGCTTCGATGCGTACTGCGACTGCCGCGAGACCGACGACGCGGCCACCCTCGCCCGGCGCGCCGACCGCTGGATCGAGGCCCACGCCGGCACGCCTTTCTTCCTGTTCCTGCACACCTACGAGGTGCACGGCCCGTACGATCCGCCCCCGGGCTACACGGCGCAGGCGGGCGGGCAGCCGGGCCTCGCCGGCATCGATCCCTACGAGATCCTCGGCCGCCCCGCCGACTCCTGCGCAGCCCTCGACGACGCCACTCGCCAGCAGATGGTCGACCTGTACGACGGCGAGATCCGCTACACGGACGAGGCCCTGATCCAGCCGCTGCTGGCCACGCTGGACCGCCTCGGCCTCGCCGCCGACACCCTGCTCGTGGTCACCTCGGACCACGGCGAGGAGTTCGGCGAGCACGGCTGCTGGCTGCACGGCGAGCACCTGTACGACGAGACCGTTCACGTGCCCCTGGTCGTCCGCCATCCCGGCGGCGCCCACCGGGGCGAGGTCGTCGACGGTCCCGTCAGCCTGGTGGACGTGGCCCCGACCGTCCTGGCCCTGCTCGGCCTCGAATACGGCGACATGGAGGGCAAGCCCCTGCCGCGATCGGACGACGACCACCGCGGGGACCACGCCGTGGCCCGCGGCATGCGCTTCGACGTGGTCGGCCACGAGTCCCGGTCGCTGGTGACCTCCAAGACCTTCGTCGCTGGCGCGCAGTACAAGCTGATCCTCTCCGACGACACCAAGACGGGCGACCGCGCCGAGCTGTTCGACCTGCACGCCGATCCGCTCGAGCGGCGTGACCGGCTCGTCGGTGAGGCCCTGCCCGACGGGGATCCCGCCCGCGCCGAGCACGACCGCCTCAACGAGATCTCCGATCCGCACCTCGGCCGCACGCTCCTGGAGATCGAGGGTGCCGGGGCGGCCTCCCTGCCCGACGATCTGGCCGAGCAGCTCCGCGCCCTGGGCTACGTGCAGTGAGCCGCCTCCCGCCCCGCGTCGCGTCGAGGTTCCTCGAGCAGCTCGCCGAGTTCCTCGCCGCGGGGCTGCCCCTGCCCGAGGCCGTCGCCTCCATGGGCCCGGGCCAGAGATCCGCGGCCGTGCGCAAGCTGATCGCCGATCTCGAAGGAGCGCTCGCCGCTCGCCAGGGCCTCGAACCGGCCCTGCCGCTGCTGCGCGGCGCCTTCGGACCCGGCACGGGCGAGCTGCTGCTGTGGGCCGAGGAACAGGGGCGCCTGGAGAAGAGCCTGCGCCTGCTGAGCCACGTGGAGCGCCGCCGGTCCGCGTACTCGAAGTCGTGGAAGCTCGCGCTGGGTCCGCTGATCGCCATCCAGCTGCTCATGGCCATCGTGCCCAACCCCATGGCCGGCCTCAGCCGCCTGTTCCTGGTCGCCTGCGCCGTCTGCGGCATCGCCGTGCTGCTGCTGTACGTGGTCCGCACCCCCCTGCTCGCCCGCGCCCGCTCCCTCGTCGACCATGCGCTGTGGGAGGTCCCGTTCGTCCGCGATCCCGTGCGCACCGCCGGCCTCGTCCGCTACTTCTGGGCCCTCGCCCTGTCTGCCGACTCCGGCATCTCCCTGCAGCTGTGCCTGGCCAGCGCCCGCGAGAGCCTGCCCAACGCCTTTGGCGCCGCCCAGGCCCGCAAGGTCCAGCGCGACCTCGAGGCCGGCTCACACCTCACCGAGGCCCTCGCCGCCCACCTCCCGCTGCTGCCCGCGGAGCGCGCCGTTCTCCACCAGGGGGAGACGTCCGGGAACCTGCCCGAGTCCCTGACCTGGGTGGCGGAGACACGGATGGCCGAGATCGCGCGGACCGCGGATCGGGTGTCGATGACGGTGGTTGCGGCGCCGTATGCGCTGTTCCTGCTGCAGTGGCTGATCGTGCTGGTGATGATGTTGATGTGAGGCGCCTCAGCCGCCCCCACACCCCCGGATCCACGGCAGCGAGCTCAACGCCAGCAGGATCGCGAGGATGGCCGCAGCCACGGAGAGGTAGACCGCCCGGCGGCCCCCCTTGCCCGGGGCGGCGAGGTCGGACTGGGTGGTCCAGACGATGTCGCCGTCACCCTCGTCGGTGGGGTCGTCCCTCCAGGGGTCCTGGATCTCGACCGAGGTCTCGTCGTCGGGCGCGCGGCGGGGGGTGATCCCCTCGAAGGCCTGGCTGAAGGTGACCCAGCGGCGCTCGTCGAGGTCCTCGAGCATGGGTGCGGCGCCAAAGGGCAGGGTGTTCTCGTCGGGATCGTAGGACAGCGGGCGCGGCTCGTCCGGGGGGAGGTCCAGCTCCTCGGTGTTGTCGATCCGGCGCGCCGCGGGGCGCTCCAGGTGGGGCAGCAGGGTGTTGATGATGTCGGCGATGTCGGTCTCGGCCGGGTAGTCGCGGGCCAGCGCCCGCAGCTCGTCGGACAGGGCGCGGGCGTCGCGGAACCGCTCCTTGGGGTCCTTGGCCAGGCAGCCGGTGAGGACGGGGCCGACGCCGGGGAACAGCATCTCGGCCTCGCCGATCTGGGCGGCCACGTCCTGGAAGACGATCTGGTCGATGAGCTCGGTGACCTTCAGCGCCGGGAACAGGGGCTTGTGGGTGATCAGCTCGTACAGCACCGCGCCCAGCGAGAAGATGTCGGACCGGGCCGTGAGCCGCGACTTGGCCGTGATCTGCTCGGGGGACATGTACCGCGGCGTGCCCTTGACCACGGACGCCTCGGTGGTCTGGAACCGGCTCGAGGCGGTGCGCGCGATGCCGAAGTCGAGGATGCGCGCGGTGCCGCCGCGGTCGACGATGATGTTGGACGGCTTGAGGTCGCGGTGGAGCAGCCGCAGGGCGCGGCCGTCGGGGCCCTGCAGGCAGTGGGCGTAGTGCAGGCCGCGGCAGACCTGGATGGCCAGACCGAGGATCACGAACCGCGGCAGCAAGACCTCGCGGCTCTTGCACAGGTCGATGATCTCGGCGAGGTTGAGGCCGTCCACGTACTCCATGGCCAGGAAGTACGTGTCGCCCACCTGCCCCAGCTCCAGGGTGTCGACGATGTTGTTGTGGTGCAGCAGGCCGCCGATGCAGGCTTCGTTGACCATGGACCGGATGGCGGTGGGATCGTCGCGGACCAGCTCGGCGTTGAGGCGCTTGATGGCCACGCTGCGGGAGAACCCCATGGGCCCGGGCAGCACGGCCTCGAAGACCGTACCGAAGCTACCCTCCCCCAGGACGCCGACGATCCGGTACTTGCCGAAGCGCGCGCCTGGGGTCCCCTCGTCCTGATCCGGACTCATGTCATTCGGTGATGTAGCGGAAGCGGTTCTTGCCGACCTCGATCAGATCGCCGGACTTGAGCCGGACCCGCGACGTCTTCTCCCCGTTGACCTTCATGCTCGGAAAGCTCACGTCGCTGAGCAGCACGAAGGCGCGGCCGTCCCACGCGATCTCCAGGCCGCCGCCCATGATCATGCCGAACAGCTTCATGGGCCCGCCGCCCTTCTTGGCGATGAGCACCGTCTCGGTCTCGTTGAGGTCCAGCTTGCGCGGACCCCCCTCGTTGTCCACTCGCTCGAGGCGGCTGCGCTTGGCGGCCTTGAGCTGCTCGAGGTGGCGGCGCACCTCCCCCACGTCCACGTGCTCGGTGGAGCCGCGCATGGCCTCCATCTGGGCCTCGCCGCGGTCGTACTTGTCGCGGCGCTTGACCTTGGAGCTGCCGCAGGCCGGGCAGATGGGCGCCATGCGCAGGGCCGACAGCATGCCGCTCCAGCCGCAGTCGTCGCACTGGGACCGCGCGTACACGCTGCGGCCACCCATGAACTTGAACGCCTCGCCCTCGCGGCGCACGAACACCACCAGGAACTCCGCGCCGATGAGGATCTCGGTGCCGTCGGCCACCGGCGCCTCGGCCCGCACGAGCTGACCGTCCACGACGATGGGGTTGGTCTCCGACGCGCAGCTGACCGTCCAGCCTCCGTCCCCGCCGAGGGTGAACACCGCGTGGCGGCGCGACACGGTGGCGCCGGGCAGGACCAGCTCGTTGTCCTGGTTCCGGCCGGCGTGGACCGTGCTGCCGTCGAAGACGGCCTTGCGGGGCTCCTTGCCCATGGCGTGGATGACGAAGACCGGCATAGGTAATGGCTCCTGTACTAGTTGAAGAAGTACCCTTCCAGCGTCGACCGCGTCAACCTGCTTCACCGCCGTCCGGTGCTGCGGCGGCCCTCCGTTCGCGCCTGGCCATCACCGACACGGCGCAGGCCAGCCCCAGCGCCCCCCACTCGTAGCGGGCCTTGAACACGTCGTTGGACACCATGGCCTCGAGGAAGCTGAACAGCAGCACCAGGGTCACCGCCAGCAACGCCCGCTCCAGCCATCCGCCGGGCGGCCGCGCGAGCAGCGGCCAGGCGACGCCGTGAAAGGCGATCACGTACAGCACCACCAGCAACATCGCCGCGGGCAGGCCCGCCTCGCAGCCCAGGTCGAGGACCAGGTTGTGGGGGTAGGTGTAGTCCCAGTTGTCCCCGAGGCTGAGCCGGCGGTTGTACGCGCCGAGGCCGTGGCCCAGCAGCGGCTTCTCCTGGATCATCTCCACGGCGGTGCGCATCAGCCAGTAGCGGTCGTCGGCGCGGACCACCTGCTGCCAGTCCTCGGTGACGATGCTCAGCGCCCGCTCGGAGCCGCCGAACTCCTGGGAGAAGCGGGACTCCTTGAGCCCGTAGATCACGCAGAGCACACAGGCGAGCACGATCACCAGGCGCAGGCCGCTGCTGAACACGTTGCGCGCCAGCCCGCGCGCGAAGTAGAGGCAGCCCGCCCCGGCGGTGACGAGATAGAACAAGAACGGCCCGCGCGAGCCCGTGGCGATCAGCGCGCCGAGGCAGCCCAGGCCGACGCCCACCGCGGCGAGCTTGGGTACCAGGCTGCGGGTGCGCGGCAGCCACCAGAACAACGAGATCACCGATCCCAGCACCAGGGCGTTGGCCGTGGTGATCGCGGACGCGCCGGACATGCCCATGCGCTCGTGGATGTACGTGTCGCGTTCGGTGCCCACGACCATGCCCCCGACCACGAGCACGCCGACCACGATCAGACCCCACAGCAGCTCCTCGATGCCCTTGCGGTCCTTGACCAGGATCTGCGGCGCGAGGAACGACACGGCCAGGAACGTGGCCAGGTACATCATCTTGGTGTGGGCGATCTGCGGCATGATCGACCGCGCGTAGGCCGCCAGGATCAGCCCCACGAGCAGCACGAAGGACACCGAGGCCGCCGCCGAGAGGCTGTGGCGCCGCGTCCACAGCAGGTGCACGCCGCAGCACAGGGCCACGTACATGCCGGTCACCACCGAGAGGTTGCCCGGGAACGCCTGCAGCAGGGGCAGGCTCTTGAGGGTGCCGATGAAGAAGTAGAACGGCAGCACGAACGTGGGGTGGCGGATGCCTACCAGCGCCGCGGCCGGTCCGAGGATGACCAGCAGGTCCAGCCAGCCCGACGCGTCGCGCATGCCCGCCGCGACGAGGAGCACCTCCAGCAGCGCGCCTACGGCCAGGGCGAGGATGTACAGCGAGAACGGGAAGTCGATGAGGGAACGGCGGAGGATCGTCGCGGCGCGAGATTCTCGGATTCGCCTGTCCTCTCCAGCCCCTCGTCGCAGCTCAGAAGGGCGACTCGGGTACGAAGATCACGTCGCTGGGTTGAAGCTCGATGTTGGGCGCGCGGCCCTTGGAGATCTCGCTGAAGGGGACGCGGAGCACCACCTGCTCGCCCCCCTCCTCGCGCGTGATGGTCGTGCGTGACGCGGCGTGGTTCTCGGAGAGCCCGCCGGCCAGGGCGACGGCCTGGACGACGGTCATGCCGTCGGTGAACGGGAACGAGCCGGGCTCCTCCACCTCGCCCAGGACGGTGATCTGGCGGCTGTTGGCCTCGATCACGCGGATGGTCACCTGGGCGTCCTTGAGGTAGCCGTCCTCCAGCAACCAGTCGATGACCTTGGACGCGTCGGTGGGGGTCAGCCCGGCCACGTCCACCGATCCGATCAGGGGGAAGTTGATCGTGCCGTTGGACTCCACCTGGTACTCGCCGCTGAGCTCCTCCTCGCGGAAGACGCGGATCTCGACGATGTCCGACGGCCCCAGGACGCCCTCTCCCTCGGGGGTGACGACGGTCGGGGTTTCGGCGGGCAGGGTCTCCGGGGGTACCTGGGTCTTCGTGGGGCACGCGGTCAGCACGAAGCCGACCAGCAGCGCCGCCACAACGAGGCGTCCTTCCATGGGACTTCTTCCTCCGAGGGGCCGCTCTCCTGGGCCCTTCTCTCTCCACATGCACGATCAATTGTACACCCGTCGGGCGGACGAGACGACGCGGGGCAGCGCGAACGTCTGTTTGGCATTTGGTCCGACCGGGACTACGCTGCATCGCTGGCGAGCAGGAGCCCTCGATGGACGACGAACCCACCCCGACCCCCTCCGTTCGATCGGTCGCCGCGGCGTTCGCGTTGCGGTGGGGTGTGTCCACGGCCGTGCTGTGGGGGCTGGGGATGCTGCTGTTCGTGCAGGCGGAGTACCTGTGGCCCTGGGGTCCGCTGCAGGGCTTCGTGGGGCTGATCCTGCGCATCGCCGAGGTCGCGAGCACGCCGGCCGCGCCGTTCGCCCACCGCATCGTCGGCGATCCCTGGCAGGAGCACCTGTTCGCCTACCACGCCTGGCGGTTCGGATTCGCGTCGGTGTTCTACGGCCTGGGGCCGGCGTTCTTCTGGCCCGCGGTTCGCGGGGGCGACTCCGCGCCGGTCGAAGGCAGCGATCCCAGCCGTCGCGAGGTGATCACCCGGGGCGGCGCGACCCTGGCCGCGGCGGCGGCCGGCGCGCCTGCGGTCTGGGCGTCCGTGGTCGTGCCCCACCGGCTGAAGTTACGATCCTACGAGGTGGCCATCCACGAGCTTCCCGCGGCCCTGGACGGGGTGAAGCTGGCGCACATCTCGGACACCCACTTCGGGCCGCTGGTCAGCCGCGGTCACGTCGAGCGCGCCATCGAGCTGGCCAACGAGCAGCAGCCCGACCTCGTGGTGCTCACCGGGGACTACGTCTACCGCACGCCCCGCGCGGTCCACACCGGCATCGGTCTGTTCGCCGATCTGCGGTCGCGCATCGGCACCGTGGCGGTGATGGGCAACCACGACCACTTCGTGGACGCGCCGGCGGTCCGGCAACGGTTCGCCGAGCTGGACATCCCGTTGCTGGAGAACGTCACGCTGTTCCTCGTCGGCGACCGGATCGTCGACGAGGAGGTCCCCGGCGAGAGCCTGGCGCTGGTGGGCATGGCCGACTACGCCGAGGACCGGCCCGCGCCGCGGATGGCCACGCGCTTCATCTCGCCGCTGTGTCCGCGCCTGCTGCTGTCCCACCACCCGGACGTGGCCGAGCGGTTCCCCACCCGCTTCCCGGAGCTGCACTACGACCTGCAGCTGTCCGGCCACACCCACGGCGGCCAGATCCGCGTCCCGGGCCACGGCACGCCCGTGGTGCCCAGCGGATACGGCACCAAGTACGCCGGCGGCCTGGTCCAGGGGCCGGCCTGGCCGGTGATCGTCTCGCGGGGGGTGGGGATGGCGGTGGCGCCGCTGCGCCTGGGGGTGGACCCCGAGATCGGCCTGATCGTGCTGCGGCGGGCCTGAGTCGCCTACTCCTCGCTGGCCTCGCCGCCGACCTTCCCCTCGATGAAGCTCGCGTTGTCCTCACGGTCGAAGCTGCGCGCGATCTCGGCCGCGGTCTTGCCGTTGGTGTCCCTCGCCGCGGGATCGGCGCCCGCCTCGAGCAGCAGCCCCAGCATCTCCGGTCCGCCGGTCACGGCCGCGTTCATCAGCGCGGTGACGCCGATGGCCGTGACCGCGTTGACGTCGGCTCCGGCCTTCAGCAGCTGCTTCGCGATCGGTACGTCGTCGGACGCTGCCGCGGCCAGCAGCGGCGTTCGCCCGCGGCCGTCGCGGGCGTCCACCTCCGCGCCCCTGTCCAGCAGGAACGCCAGCACGTCCGCGTTCGACGCCTCCACCGGCACCCACACCGCGGCCTTGCCGGCGCCGTCCGCCACCTTCAGGTCCGCGCCGTGGTCCAGCAGCCAGGTCACGGCCTCGGTGTTCGCCGCCTCCGCAGCGGCGTGCAGCGCGGTCTCGCCGGCGGTGTTGCGGGCGCTGACGTCCATCCCCGCGGTCAGGAAGAGCTGGGCGGTCTCTGCCTCGCCCGCCGCCGCCCGGGCCACGAAGGCGTCCTCGGTGTACTCCACGTCCTGCACCTCGAGGGTGCGGAGGGCCTTCTCCTGCTCGGAGAGGCAGCCACAGATCCCGATGGCGGTGAACGGGATGACGAGAAGAGCGGACCAGTAACGCACGGTGACCTCCGGAGGAGGATCAGTATGTCACCACCGACACCCCGGCGGGGAGCTCCAGCGTCTCCAGCGCTGCGAGGATCGCCTTCATCGCAGCCTTCTCACGGCGCGGCTCCAGCTCCACGACCACCCGCTCCACGCGCAGGCCGTTCTCCCGTTCGATACGTACGGGCTGGGAGCGGATCTCCAGGGTGCAGACCTGGTCGAGCGGGATGGGGCGTCGAGCTGATCGGACAGGAGGAGGAGGTCGGCCAGCAGGGCGGGGGAGGGGAGGGGACTACATGCCGATGGTGGACAGCATCACGTCGGCGTCGGGCGGGTTGCCGTCGTGCTTGGCGTCGGCGTCCTGCCAGACCACCGAGCCGGGCGCGTCGGTCCAGCCGTTGCGATACGGCGACGCGTCGAAGGCCTCGCCCTCGTTGCAGTCCGTCTCGGACGCGGAGCCGTTGGACAGGTTGACCGTGAGGTCCTGCAGCTCGCCGGTGCCGTCGTACCAGTAACCCCAGTAGCGGTCGCCGTTCGCGGTGCCGGTGTAGACCTGGGTGAGCAGGTACAGGGCGCCGCCGGACACGGCCATACCCTTGACCCGGTGCTCGGAGATCTCGTCGGGGCCAGTGCCGTTGAAGTAGAAGCCGGACCACTGCTCGGAGCCGTCCAGACCCAGCTTCAGGATCAGGCCGTCGCCCATCTGCGCGTCCACGAGGTCGAGGCCGATGCGGCCGCCGGCGTACACCGAGCCGCTGTCCACGCGGACCACGTGGATGTTGTTCTTGTCGTTGGCGCTCGCCGCGTAGGCCTTGGCCCACTCCAGGCTGCCGTTGGCCGAGACCTTGCCCAGGGCGAAGGTGGTGAGGGAGCCGCGGATGTCCATGGCCACGTAGGCGTTGCCGGAGTTGTCCAGGTCCATGGAGTTGATGTTGCCGCCCGTGCCCAGGCCCACGTCCTTGACCCAGTCCACGGAGGGGTTGGCCGAGGCCACGTTGTTGAGGCGCATCAGGAAGGCGTCGCCGGCGCCGTTGCCGCCGATGAACGCGTTGCCCGAGCCGTCGGCCCGCACGGTGTAGCCGCGGTCGTTGTAGGTGGGGTTGGGATCGAAGGTGGACTGGGAGACGACCGAGCCGTTGTCCGCGTCGAAGACCACCAGGGAGACGTCCGCCTCGCCGTGGGCCGTACCCGTGGCGTAGACCAGACCGTCCACCACGTCCACGCCGTAGAACATGGAGCTGTCGCTGGCGATGCTCACCTCGCCGCCCGGGGACCAGACCTTCTCCCAGATGAGGGAGCCGTCGTTGGCGTCGATCTTGAGGATCAGCGACCAGAACGTGCTGTTGTAGTTGGTGGGGCTGGTCGCGCCGACCACGTAGACGTAGCCGTCGTCGTCCACGGCGATGGAGTCCGCGCCGCCGCCGGTCTCGGAGTTCTGGCCGGGATCGGTGGAGGTGTCGCGGTACGGGCCGTTCCAGATGTAGGCCCAGTTCAGGGAACCCGACGAGTTCATGGAGCCCACGAGGATGTCGGGGGTGAAGGTGTCGATGACCTCGCTGACGTTGGCGGTGAAGATGGCGTTGCCGAGCCCGTCCACGACCATCCCGCCGGCGAGCTCGTCGGAGTTCGTGCCGCCGAGCAGCTTCTCGAACTGGGTCTCACCCCCGTCGAAGAAGTACGCGTCGTATGCGCCCAGGCCGGTGATGTCGAACGAGAAGGTTCCGCTGTCGGTCTCGATGGTGACGGTGCACCCGCGCTCGCCCGACTGGACCGGGTAGAAGCGCGGGTAGAAGTCCACGTATGCGTCCGGCCCCAGCACCGTGCCGTCCACGTCCAGGGGGCTGGGCACGAGCTCGGTGTCGATGAGCGTCCACTCCTCGTCCTCGTTGTCCGCCCACTCCTCGAGGCTGACGCTGACCAGGGTCACGTCCGAGCTGCCGTTGTTGCGGATGGTCATCATCGTGCGCTGCTCGGAGAACAGGGGCACGGTGTTGGTGCAGGTGTTCATGGGCGTGCAGTAGGTGCCGCCGTTGGGGATGACCTCGCCTTCGGCGGTGACACCGATGGGGCCGTCGTAGTCGTCGTCGTCGTCATCGTCGCCAGTGGCGTCGTCGTCATCGTCGTCGCCGCCTCCGCCGCCTCCACCGCCACCGCCACCGCCGTTGGGGTCGAGTGTGTCGAAGCATGCAGCCAGCGACAGCGGCAGCAGGATTGCGAGCAGGCAAGTCAGGTACCTGAACATGTGCGCCTTCTGGATCATGGGGTCTCCTCCCGTGTGAATTCAGTTGCCCCCTGACAAAGCATGGGGCGTGCCAGAATGGATCAGTTGGGGATTTTCTCGGCCGATTGGAGAGACGCGGCCGTTTGTCGTCGTCGGATGGACCGTGAGGGTGGCGGTTGGGGGCTACGCTGGAGGCGTTACACCGCTACGAGGCTGTTACACCGCGGGGAATCAAGGTGCGGAGAGATACCGGTCCGCGGCCGGGTGGAGCGGGACCGAGGCCCCCGACCGGGCGGTCTCCGGGGAGACGTACCAGGCGTGGGAGGTGCGCCCGCCCAGCTGCTCGACGTGCCCGAAGATGGCGTCGAGCAGGGTGTGGACCAGGGCCTCGTCCACGTCCTCGCGTGACATCAGCAGGGACGTCACGGCCACGGTGGAGCACGGCTCGCGTTCCCCGGGATAGGTGTTGGCCGGGATCGTCACCTCGACCAGGGACCGATCCTGTGTCGTGAGCTGCTCGAGGGCCTCCGGGGGGAGGGAGACGAGCCGCAGATTCTGGGTCGAGGCGAGGTCCGTCAGGGCGCCCAGGGGCCAGGCGCTGGTGACGAACACCGCGTGGAGCTCCCCGGCGGCGAGGGCCTCGATGGCCTCGGCGGTGGGCCGCCCGTCTGCGGCCTCGAGGTCGATGGTGGACAGCCCTGCCGCGCGCATGACCTGGATCGCGTTGGCCCGGGTACCCGACCCGGCCTCGCCCAGCGCGACGCGGCGGTTGCGGAGGTCGTCCAGGTTCTGAACACCACTGTCCCTGGTGGTCACGATCTGCACAGCTTCGGGGTAGAGGGCCGACAGCGTCCGCAGGTCCCGCGCCGGTCCGTCCCCCTCGAAGATGCCGGTCCCGGCGTGGGCCATGGCGGCCACGTCCCCCTGGGCCAGGGCGAAGTTCACGTCGCCTGCGGCCAGGCGTCGGCAGTTCTCCACGCTGCCCGCCGTGGGCAGCAGGCACGGCTGCGTCGAGGGGGTGGACAGCACGTCGGCCAGGGCTGCGCCCAGCACCGCGTACTCCCCGAAGGTCTGCCCCGACGCCAGGGCCACGCGGCCTTCGGACGCGGCCAGTCGGCATTCCTGCAGCGCCACGAAGCGCTCGAGCTCGACGTCGAACCGCCCCGCTGAACCCGCCTCCTTGCCGCGATCCAGGGCGGCGCCCACCTGCTCGAGGCGCTTGAACCGCCGCTGGCGCGGCGTGTGGTCGAGGGCCTCGTGGATGTCCGCGGGCTGGGTCACCTCGCCGGCAGCCAGCTCCTCGGCGCCGGCGTCGGCGGCGCGCACCCACGCGTCACCCTCGCGGGCATAGGGCGCAGCTCCGAATATCACCAGGGTATCGCCCGCGCGGTTCCCATCGGGCTCCACGCCGGCGACGCCCCGGGGTGTGGCGCCGAGAACGCCGAGCAACGAGCCGACGCCGATGGCCTCCCAGTCCGTGAGCTTGTGGTCCCGCGCGAACTCGAGGTCCGCGTCGTAGTACACCAGCAGCCGGTCCCGCTCGTCGCCGTCGACCTTGTAGGGGAACACCCCCTTGCGCGAGAGGTCGGACACCTCGAACAGCCCCTCGACGTAGTCGCGGTCCAGGCTCTGCTGGATCTCGGTCTGCAGCTCCCCCGCGTCCGGGCCGCGGCGGCACCCCGCCAGGGCCACCAGCACCGCGAGTACGATCAGCCAGCGTGCTGCTCTCATCACGTCACCTCACCCCCGGGACCATGAAGAACAGCTGGATCACCAGCGCGTTGGCGATGTCGATGAAGAACGCCCCCACCATGGGCACCACCAGGAACGACTGCGGCGACGGGCCGTAGCGCGAGACCAGCGCCTCCATGTTGGCCACCGCCGTGGGGGTGGCGCCCATGCCGAAGCCGCAGTGGCCGCCGGCCATGATGGCCGCGTCGTAGTCGCGGCCCATCACCCGGAAGGTCACGAAGGTGGCGAACAGCACCATCACCGCGGTCTGGGCCAGCAGGATCAGCAGCATCGGCCCGGCCAGGTTGAGCAGCTCCCACAACCGCAGGGACATCAGCGCCATGGCCAGGAAGATGGACAGGGAGATGGTGCCCCACTGGTCCACCGTCTCCTTGTTGATCCGGTAGATTCCCGTGACGTCGAACAGGTTGGTGATCGCCAGCCCGAGGAACAGCGAGCAGATGAACGACGGCACGGTCAGGCCGTGGTCCATCAGGAAGCGGTAGAGCAGGTCGCCCAGCACCATGCACACGGCGATGATGGTGATGGTCTCGAGCATCTTCCGCGGGGTGACGTCGTCCTCCTCGTCCAGGTCGTAGGTGACCTCCTCGGTCTTGCGGTCGTGGCGATACTCCTCTCCGGGTTTGAGCTTGTACTTGTCGATGAGCCGCTTCGTCACCGGCCCGCCGATGAGCCCGCCCAGCACCAGCCCGAAGGTGGCGCAGGCCATGGCCAGCTCCATGGTGCCGCGGATGTTGTGCACGTCGGTGAAGATCTCGGCGTAGGTCACGCCGGTGCCGTGGCCCCCCGACAGGGTGATGGAGCCGGCGAGCAATCCCACCAGCGGGTGCATGTCCGTGGCCCAGGCCAGGGTGACGCCCGTGGCGTTCTGGAGGATCAGGTAGATCGTGGCGATGCCCAGGAACAGCAGCACCTTGGGGCCGCCCCGGATCAGCAGCTTGATCGACGCCCCCAGACCCACCGTGGTGAAGAACACCAGCATCAGCGGCGTCTTGAGAGACATGTCGTAGGCGAAGGAGAAGCCGAACTGTGAGTGGGCTATCATGCTGAACACCGCAAAGACGATGCCGCCCACCACCGGTTCGGGGATGTTGTTGTTGCGCAGGAACGGGATGAAGCGGTTGAGCAGGCTACCCAGCATGAGCACGCCCAGGGCGAGCGCACAGGTCTGCACGAGATTGAGCTGCACTGTCATCCGTATCACCCGTCGTCGAGGAGTCCCGGAAGGTCTGGATCCTAGGCAATGGGTCTCGGGGCGGTCAAATGGGGTCGCGGGGAGGTAGGACCATGGCGCGGATCATCGGACTGATCGTGGCGCTGCTGGCGCTGGCCCCGGCCGCGTCCGCCGAGGAGGTCGAAGGGGTGGAGCTGCCCGACACGCTGACGGTGAACGGACACGACCTGGTGCTCAACGGATCGGGCGTCCGCACCAGGTTCCGCATCCCGATCTACGTGGGCGGACTGTACCTGACAAAAAAGTCCTCGGACCCCGAGGCCATCTGCGAGGGCGACCAGCCCATGGCCATCCGCATGCACATGGTCTACGGCCGCCTCACCGGCGATCAGATGGTCGGCGCCATCGAGGAAGGCTTCCGCAAGGCCACGGGTGGGGACACCGCACCGTTCGCCGAAGATCTGGAGATGTTGACGTCCTCGGTGGAGAAAGTGGCCGTCGACGACGTGGTGGATATCTACTACTTGCCGGGGGAGGGCCTGGGTGTCCTGCTCAACGGCGTGTACCGCGGCGGGGCGGACGATTTCGAGTTCAAGAAGGCCGTTTTCCGCATCTGGCTGGGTCCGGATCCGGTCCACGGAAAACTCAAGCGCGGCATGCTCGGAGGATAGGGAGTTTCGCGGGCGCGCGGCTTCTGGCACAATCGGCGCCCAAAGCTCCCCACGAGGAGGATCACGAAGTGATGAAGCGAACCCTGACGATGGCAGCGATCGCCGCAATGGCGTTGATGATTGCGCTCCCCGGCGCCACCGAGTCCAAGAAGCTGGAGCTGGTGGAAGGCAGCGTGGTGGCGGACAAGCGAGGCCACGACGCCGACGAGGAGCTGGACTTCGAGCGCCTCGAGGTCGTGACCACGGCCGAGAACCTGGAGTTGCACGTCCAGACCTACACGGCATGGGCCGAGATCCCCGACCCGCAGCACGCCAGGGTCGCGGTCAAGGTGGCCAAGGCCGGCTGGAAGACCTTCTACCCCAACGTCTACACGGTGGCGCTGGAGGAAGACGGCAGCCTGACCACGGGTACCGAGTACGTGCCGGGCAGCAACCTCAACGACAAGAAGAAGAAGGCGTGGGAGGGCAACGGTGACCTGATCCAGGCCGAGCTCGACGGCACCAACATGGTCATCACCATCCCCTGGTCCGACCTGCCCCACGACGAGATCTGGCTGCAGGTGTGCTCCCACCACCTCTCTCCGGCCAACCTCGAGGCCGAGGAAGAGGCCGAGGAGGAGGCCGAGGAAGAGGCCGAGACCGAGGAAGAGGCCGAGACCGACGAGACCGTGACCAAGGCCCACGACACCGGCGCCGAGCCGGAGGCCGCGGCCGAGGAAGAGGAAGAGAAGGCCAAGGGCAAGAAGAAGAAGGGCGCGGACAAGGAGGAGGAGCCCGAGATCTCCTTCGTGGGTGGCGCCGCCCAGCCCGTGCCCTCGGACTACATCCCCAACTACTGGGAGGCCGTCGCGGCGGCCAAGCCCTGAGCTAGGTCCCGTCCCCCGCCGCGTCGCTGCTGACGCGGATCCCCCGTCTGCCAAGCTCCTCGACGAACCGATCCGGCGGCACGTCCCGCGCCGGCGAGATCACCCCCCGCGCCGACACCGTACCGTCCAGCAGCAACTGCGCGGCGATGGCCGCTGTGAACCCCACGGTGCGGTTCATGGCGAACAGGCCGGTGTCCAGGTCCCGGTAGTCCACCACGTCGAAGGTCTCCTCGCGCTGCGCGCCGTCGCGCAGCCCCCACGCCCGGACCCTCAGCACGACCACGTCGCGCTCGTCCCGTGCGAACTGCAGCCCGGGTTCGAGCATGCGCGCGAGCAGCTGACGTGGGGCCAGGCCGTCGGCCACGGGCGGCTCACCGTCGAGCAGCCCCAGCCGCACCATGTCGTGCCAGAAGGCGCAGTGGCCGGGCCAGCGCAGGGAGTAGCGCCCCATGTGGCGCAGCTCCGGGCCGAGGCCGTAGGTGTCGATGAACGAGATGGCGTCGCCGTTCGGGTACACCTCCAGCAGACCCAGCCCGTCCACGTCCTCGTGTCGCACCAGGTCCGGGTGGAAGATCCCCGTTCCCGGCACCGAGACCTCCTCGCCGTCGCGCAGCAGGCGCGCGGGGCGCACGTATGCGTCGAGCACCCCCTGGAACGTCCAGCTGACCTTGTAGCGGATGGGGTTGGCGTCCGCGCAGTCGGGAGCGGGCAGCCCCCCGCCGAACACGTCGAGGCCGTGCACCTCGTCGAGGTGGGACACGGCGAGCTGTGCCAGCACCAGATCGATGCCGGGATCGAGCCCCATCTCCGGCAGCACGGTCAGGCCGCGCTCCAGCGCCAGGCCGTGCAGACCGGCCAGCAGTCCGGTGTAGCTCGTGGACACGTAGTGCGCGCCCTTCTCCAGGGACGCCCTCGCCACCTGCGGCCCCAGCGCAGGCGGCAACATGCAGATCACCGCGTCGGGCCGATGCTCGGCCAGCAAGGCGGCCAGCGCGTCGCCGTCGCCCGCGTCCACGCCCACCGCCGTGATCCGCTCCGCCACCTCCGGCGGCAGCGCGTCGCGTACGATCCCGGCGTCCACGTCCGCCGCCACCACGTGTTCCACACCCTGCACGCGCACCAGATCGTGGACCACCGCGCGCCCCTGCAGGCCGACCCCCAGCACCAGAATCGTCGCCATCGTCACCTCCCCATTCGCCGTTGCAGCGCGGCGATACAAGAGCTGGATTGTGCACTATGCTGGAACTCGGTGGAACGGAGGAGAGGGGAACATGGACTACAGGATGATGTGCGTCTGGGCGCTGGCCTCGTGGCTGCTGCTGGGGCTGGTCTCGTGCGAGGGGGAGCCGTGTGACGAGGGGGACGATGACGTGATCGCAGGGGACGACGACTGCGGCGACGATGACGACGTGGGCGACGACGACACCACGCCCGGCGACGACGACGACTCAGCCGCCGCCGACGACGACGACGCAGCCGAACCGCCGCCAGCGAACTTCGTCCTCGTGACCGCGGACCCCTCGGTCGGCACCCACCAGGACTTCTACGTGGCCAAGTACGAGATGAAGATCGTCGGCCGCGACGACGGGGACGTGGAGTACGACGAGGCCCACGAGGCGGAGAGTCGCGCGTCGGGAATCCCCTGGCAGTGGGTCAACCAGGTCCAGGCCAAGGCCGAATGCGAGGCCCTCGGGGAGGGGTTCGCGCTGCTGACCAACGAGGAGTGGATGACCATCGCCCGGTCCATCGAGGCCAACCCCCTCAACTGGAGCGACCAACAGGCCCATCCCAGCGGCGCGACCGACGCCCAGCTCAACGTCGGCCATACCTGCCGGGTGGGTACCCTGGGCAGCCAGTGCCGCATGGACCAGTTCCCCCACTCCGGCGAGGGCCTCCCCGCCTCCGTCGACGACGACGAGGGATGCTACGGTTACTTCCCCATCAGCGGGGAGGACGAGGCCCCGATCCTGGACGCCAACGGCTGGAACGCCTACCGACGCACCTTCTACCTCGCCGACGGCGCGGTGATCTGGGACTTCTCCGGCAACGTCTGGGAGTGGGTCGACTGGTACGTGCCCCTGGCCGAGGATCGCGCCTTCCCCGACGGGGAGATCACCGACGACTTCGTCGAGATCAACCTCTGCGAGGCCACCGACGCGATGCCGGACGAGAGCTTCAAGAGTCTCAACACCGACATGAACGAGCTCATCAACGCCAACCGCGTCGGCCGCTCGCACCCCACGTCGGTGGATGACGACGCAGGCACGGCCATGCGCGGCGGCAACTTCATGCACGGGGCGTGCAACAACGGCATCTACGCCCTGGGCATGGGGTACGCCCCGGACACCGATCACATCATCTGCCGCGTGGGCTTCCGCTGTGCGTGGCACCCTACCGGCGGCTGACGGCGCGGGACCCCAGCGTCGTTCCCCTCGGCTTTTCCACCGAATAGAACCCGCGGCTCGCTGGAGACGAACGGGGACTGCTACTACGCCAACTGCCAGGGGGCCACGCCGATCCTCGACTGGGGTGCGCCCGGGGTCGTGGACGACAACCCCTGGCTGGAGGAGGACGACATCTACGGCAGGGGCCCCGAGATCACCGCCAGCGCCGCCCCGGAGGACGGCGTGTACACCCTCGCCGCGCACGACTACTCCGGCTCCGTCTACGACTCCCCCAACGCCGCCGTGGTGGAGGTCTACGTGAACGGCGTGCTCGCCGACACGTTCAGCGAGCCCATCACCGACGAGGACTGCGTCTGGACGATCGCCACGGCGCAGGTCCAGGGGAACACCGTCCACCTGACGGAGGCGGGCGACATGGACTGCCCCTGACCCGTGCGTGGTTTCGATCCGGGCGCAAACGAACAGCTGACTAGACGATCGTGTCCTCGGTGTTGAGGAACACCTGCCGGGCGAACTCGCTGCTCGGGTCGAGGCGGCAGATGAGGGTGCGCAGCCCCTCGGAGGATGGCGCGGCGTGGGGCGGCGGCGCGTCGGACCGCGAGATGCTCTCGAAGAGCAGCCAGGCGGCGTTGAGCAGGTAGCGCTCCCGCAGGCCGGGGAAGACGCTCTGGGTGACCGCCCCCCCGCGGAGCTCCTCGTAGAGGTCCATGAGGATCTGGCGGCCCCGCTCCAGCCTGCGGAACGTCGGCGGCAGGGCGGTCAGCAGCCAGCCCCCGAAGCAGCGCACGTGGATGGCGACCACGCCGCGCGTCGCCGTGGAGAGCGCCTGCTCCACCAGGTTCAACACTGCCGTGGCGTCCTCGGTGGCCAGCGCCGCCGGGTCGCCGCCCTCGCGGAAGAACCGCGACAGGGCCAGGTAGATGGTGCTCTCGGGGGTCGATTCGCGCGTGTCGTGAACGGACTGCAGCAGCTGCGTCCCCCGCTCGGGATCGCCGCCGAGGACCAGGGCGATGCCGAGGCGGCCCTGCAACGCCATGGAGGGCCACCGTTCCATGGCCTGCTCGAAGAAGAACGCAGCCTCGCGGTAGCTACCCGCGTGCATCAACAGCTCCGCGGACCGCCTCCAGCGCGACTCGTCGTCCGGGTTCTCGCTCAGCTGGGTCTTGTAGTGGGTCATCAGGTGGTTCAGGCCGTGGCGCGACAGGAAGTCGCTGCTGGGTCGGTAGACCACGTCGTCCATGGCGGTGCGCCCACTGCTGCGCTGGGCCAGGGACTGACGCAGGCGGCCGGCGAGCTGGGCCTGCAGCACGCTGTGGACGAAGCTGCTGACGATCTCGCGGCGAACGAACACCTCACCCAACATCTGCTCGGCGGGGACGTCGCTGCGCCAGCCCACGTCGATGAACTCGCGGTGGGCCAGCTCGAACGCCACCTGCACGTACGAGGCGACCGTACGGAACGAGTCGAAGGGGACACCCAGGCGCATGCCGCGCTCGCACAGGGACACCGCGTGCACGTCGTAGTCGGTGAACTTCGGGGGCTCCTCGCCAGGGACCGGCGTGACCACGCCCGCGTCCACGAAGCGGTCCAGGGTCGCCACGTCCACCCCGGCGCGGGCCACCACCTCGTCGGCGCTGAGCAGGTTGGACAGCCCCAGGTCCACGCTGGTGGCCAGGCGGGTCAGGCGCTGGGCCACGGACTCCACCTGGACCAGCGGATCCATGCGGTCCGCGTCGAACCCGAACAGGTCGAAGATCTGGCGGATCACCTCGAGGGGGAGGTGGAAGTCCTCCCGCATGCGCTTGACCAGGCTCAGCAGGCGGACCTGCTCGTGGGAGTAGTGGCCGCGCTCGGCGGGCCGGGGGATGAGCCCCAGCCGCAGGTAGTGGTGGATCAGCTCCTTGGAGAGGTCGGTACGCTCGACCAGATCGCTGATGCGCAGTTTTTCACTCATCTTTGTCTTGCATCCCGCCTCGAGCGTGTAGAAGAATCTACGTAACCATGTAAAGCGTTTACGGATAGGTGGCCTAGCCGAACGCTTTGCCCAGTGTACGAGGAGGGAGCATGACTGCAAAGGGTAGGTTCGTCGGTACGGGATTCACGCTTCTCCTCGTGATCCTCGCGGGGTGCGGCGTACCCATCGAAGACGGCCGCAGTGGGCCCGATGGCGCCGACGACGGCGAGGTCATCCGCGCCGGGCTCAACGGCGAGTGGGTGAGCTTCGTTCAACCCGTTCATGGCTCCGTGGTGACCAATCCGGTCGTCTTCAAGGTGGCCGCGGGTGGGGTGGCCAAGGTGGCCATCGACGCCGAGGGGTGGCACCTGGGCGACGCCTGGGATCCCGACCACGTCGACACGTTCACCTACCAGTTCAATGGCGTGGGTGTGCCGCGCTACATGACCCTGACCGGCTTCGACCACCTCGACCGGGTCGTGGCCGAGCACAAGATCACGATCATCGTCGAGAGTCCGGACGTGGCCATCCTCGCGCCGTCGGACGGCGACGTGGTGCACAACCCGGTGACCTTCCGCATCGACGCCCCCGGCGCCGAGACGGTGAAGATCGCCGCGGACGGCTGGGTGATGCACGAGTGGTCTCCGCAGGTCAGCAGCGAGATCACCTACGAGTTCAACTACACCGCCACGCCGCGCAACGTGGTGCTGACCGGCTACGATCACCACGGCCACGTGGTGGGCACGGACGAGATCACCATCTCGTTCCAGGGGTCGGGCGACGAGGGAGGCGGGGGCGGCAATCCGCTGAACGTGCCGTACTTCTACCAGTACGACAACGCGTACGAGCCGGGCGCCACCTGCGGGCTGACCTCGGCGGCCATGTTGCTCGACTACTTCGACCCCGGCTCGCAGACGCCCGACCACCTGTACACGACCTACGGCAAGGGCCAGGGCCAGTCACCCGGCGGCCTGGAGCAGCTGTACGAGTACGAGGGACTGTACGGGGCATCCACCTACGGGGGGACCCGGTCGAAGATCAAGGACCAGATCGACGCCGGGCGGCCCGTGCTCGTGCACACCTTCCTCACCGGGGCGGGGCACATCATCGTGATCACGGGCTACGACTCGGGTGGCTGGACGGTCAACGATCCGGCCGGCGACTGGTACCAGTGCTACGGCTGCGGCGCGTCCGGCGATGGCGTGTATTACCCCTTCGGCGGCGGCGCCGACGACGCGCTGAGCCACGACGGCGACATCTGGATGTCCACCGCCGACACCCATTCGTTCTCCTTCTGAGCGCCGCTCAGTAGGGCTTTCGCGCACCCAGCGCCGCGTTCGCCAGCAGCAGCCCTGCTGCCAGCGCCACCGCCGACATCCCCGCGAGGAAGGCGGTCTGCACCCCGGACATCACGTCGTCGCGCAGCATGGCCGAGATGCTGTGGAACCCCACGCTCCCCGGCACCAGCAGCAGCAGGCCGGGCACGATGGGGATGATGGACGGCCGGCCGCTGATCCGGGCGAACAGGTTGCCGAACACGCCCAGGACCAGGGCGCCGACGAAGGCCGACCCCGGCGGCGGCAACAGCGCGCCCCCGAGGCGCGCGCCGACCATGGCCAGCAGACACGAGGCGGCCACCAGCGGCAGGTCCGCCGGCCGCGCGCGGAACAGCACGGTGAGGCAGACCGCGGCCACGAGCGTCGCCGGCCACATCGCCCACGCTGGCAGCGCGACCGCGGATATCGGCTCGGCCGCGGGCGGGACCATGCCACCGAGCTGGCTGCCCAGGACGACCCCCAACCCCAGCTGCAGGAACACCACCAGCGCGCCCATCATCCGCGCCGTCCCGGACACGAGGTGACCGGTGGAGAGCTCGTTCACCGACACGGTGAGCGTGAGCCCGGGGACCAGCACGATCAGCCCGGCCAGGGTCACCACGTGCACCGCGACCGCGCCGGTCCACGACGCGAGGATCGCGGCCCACGCCCCGGCCACGGCCGCGGCCAGCGGCAGCACGACGCGTCCCACCGACGGGTACCGGCCCGCCAGCACCAGCAGCAGCCCCACCTCGGCACCCACGGCCAGGGCCGCGCCGATGTCCACCCAGGTCCCGCCGAACAGCAGGGCGGCGGACGCGGACACCACGGCAAAGGCCGCGGTGAACAGACCGGGGCCGTAGCGGTCCGGCGCCTCGACGATGGCCTCGATGCGGCGGGTCGCCTCGTCCGTGTCCAGCTCGTCGGCCAGCACGGCCTGGGTCACCTGGTCCAGCAGCGAGAGCTTCTCCAGGTGGATCTCGCCGGGATCCACGCGGATCAGCGACAGCCGTTGGTCCCCCTGCGGGCCGAACGCCGCGGAGAGGGAGGTGGGCGTGGAGAGGTATTGCCCCTCCAGCTCGAGGCGGCGACCCATCTGTGTGAGCGCGGCCTCGAGGCGGTGGGCGGGGATCCCCTCGCGGTGGAGGGCCGCACCCAGGGCGAGCACGAACCGCTCGGGAGAGCGGCTGCTGCGTAGGGGGAGGGGTTGGACCGGGGCGATCATGGTGGCTGCCTGCATGAAGTTCGTGGTTGTCGTTGACATCTAGAATGTAATGTCTTGCAGTCGCCAAACAACCGAATAGACTTCGGAATATGACGTCAGATCGAGCCCTCGACCGAATCGACTTCGAGATCCTCGACGCCCTGCAGAAGGATGCTCGGCTATCCAACAAGGAGCTGGCCGCCCACGTGGGCCTCGCGCCCTCGACGTGCCTCGAACGCGTGCGCCGGCTGGTGCGCGCGGGCGTGATCCGCGGCTACCACGCGGACGTGGACGCGGACGCCCTCGGGGTGGTGCTCCAGGCCATGATCTCGGTGCGGCTGCAGGTCCACTCGACCCGCGCCTTCGAGTCCTTCGAGTCCCACCTGCGCGCCCTGCCCGAGGTCGTCGCCGTCTACCACCTCGCCGGCGCCGAGGACTTCATGGTCCACGTGGCCGTCCGCTCCACCGACCACCTGCACCACCTCGCCATGACCCAGTTCTCCACCCGCGAGGAGGTCGGCCACGTGAACACGGCGCTGATCTTCGACTACCACCGCGCCGACGCCCTGCCGAGGTACGCCGCCGTCGACTAGTTCGCCCGAGCACCCCGACGACAGCCACGGCGCCGCGACGATGGGCAGGAAGGTGATCGCGGGCGCGCGGCAGGACACCCTGCTTGTCTGGACCCTGGCCTCGAGCGAGGCCACCCCGCGGCTAGAAGAAGTCCTGGGCCATGGCGAAGACGAGCAGGATGCTCGCCGCGATCATGCAAAGGCCGAAGGAGATGAAGATCGTGTAGACGATCACGTTGAGGCAGCCGCCGCGCCGCTTGCGCTTCGGAGCGGGGCGGGGCGGCTCCGGCTCGGGCGCATCCCGCAGGCGGATCAGCCGCTTGCGCTCCGGCGACCACCCCTCGAACACCAGCCACCACCACTCCCGGCTGCCGTGGTCGTCGCCGACCTGGCAGCGAGCGGCCAGCGGGAGCAGCGAGGTGGTACCGCAGTGATCACAGGTCACGGCACGGGAGGTGCCGCCCAGGTCCAGGGCCGCCCGGCACGACGGGCAGTGCAGGGCCTCCATCTCACCGTCGCGCGTCGTGGAGGCGTGCGGCAGATCCGCCCGGTGGGCCACGCCGATCACGCCCACCAGCCCCGGCGGTACGTGTAGCGCCCCTTCGGGGATGGCGTGTTCCTCGTCGACCCGGCACTTGCGGCAACGCACGAGCGTCCGGCCGCCTCCGGCGACCTCCACGTCAAGCGCCTGTCCGCAGGACTCGCAGACCGGGTGGCCGGGGGTGACGACCATCCGCTGGCGGAAGTCCTCGTCCTCGGGGCCGAACAGGGAGCGCACCGTGGACCCGGTCCGGCCGATGGCGGAGATGTGAAAGTCCCTGGAGTCCTGGCGGTCCACGCCCGACTCGTCGTCGCGGACGCGGGCGTGCTCGCCGTTGAGATCGGCGAGGCACCAGGCGTCGGCGAGGGCGTCGCGCCAGTAGCCGCCGTACATGGCCTGGTCCTGGCCGCAGTGGGCGCAGGTGAACGAGTCGCGGGTCTTCAACCGCCCGGCGGACGTGAGGTAACCGCAGCGGCGGCACCGCATCTCCACCGCGGTCCTGGCGAAGTAGAGCCCGTCGTCGCGCGGGTACACGACGGTCTTGTTGTCCTCGAAGCGGGTCCGGCACACGTGGCAGGTGCTGCGGGTCGGGGGTGCGTTGGCGCCGCAGGAGCGGCAGATGAACATGACCACGGCGCGGAATGGGCGGTCGTCGCTCAGCTTCGGTCCTCCAGCCTTCCCGAGATCTTGAACTCGGTGCACAGGGGCGTCAGCACCCAGCCCAGCTGGGTGAGGAGCCGTCCGGGGTGGCTCGAGGCGCTCTCGCCGGCGGGGTTCTCGGCCAGCCAGGTCTGGAGGCGCTCCTCCAGGGTGCCGGGGCCGCCCAGGACACCGCCGAGGCCGGCGACCAGGCGCGCGGCGAGCCGGACGTTGGCCGACGGGGAGACCGGGGGATTGACACCGACGAAGCGCACGCCGCTGCGGTCGAACCAGCCGAGGATGTCGTCCACGCTGAAGTGGACCTCCTCGTGGTAGTAGCGCTCCATGACCTCCACGAGCTCGTCATGGGACAGGGGGCGGCGCAGCACGACACGCTCGAAGAGGCGGCGCTTGCCCTCGGGCGTCGGGGCGACGCGGTCGAGCAGCACGCGACGCAGGCGCAGGGGTAGGCGGCCGTAGCTGCTGTACACGCCGATGGTGACCATCCCGCCGGGCTTGAGGTACCGCAGGGCGCGGGCGAATCCGTCGTAGGGGTCGTCGAGGATGTCCAGCGCGCCCATGACGAAGAGGAAGTCGTAAGGAGCGCCCACGTCGAGGTCGGCGGTGATGTCGCCGGTGCGGAACTGCAGCCCCTCGATCCCCCAGCGCCCGGACAGCTCCTGGGCGAAGCCGATGGCCCGCTCGCTCTGGTCCACGCCCAGCGCGCGCCGGGTCCCCCACGACGCGATGGACGCGGTGAACTCGCCCGATCCACACGCCAGGTCGAGCACGCTGCGCCCGGCAAAGTCCGCCGGCTGCAGCCCGGTGGAGAGGATGCGGAAGCGGCTGAGCTGCTCGAGATCGGCGCGGTCGCGCAGCTCGAGTCGGCACTTGGGGTAGGGGAAGGTGTCGTAGATCTCGCGCGTGTCGGCCAAGGGATCAGCGCCTCCGCATCAGGTCCAGGGTGTTGAGGATGGCCCAAGGACGCAGCCGGCACAATCCGTTGAAGTCCACGTTCTCGAAGGAGGTGCAGCGGTCGCAGCGCGGCTCACCCAGGCGATCCATGGCGGCGCGCACGCCGATCTCGGCGGCGTTGGGGTAGCCGGGCTCGCCGATGAGCAGGGAGCAGGGGTAGAGGACGCCGCGCTCGTCCAGGGCCACCGACGCCCGCCCGGCGTAGCAGGTGTCCGGCGGCGTGGCGTCGGGCCAGCGGCGCATGAACGCCAGCGCCCGCTGGGAGTTGACCACGCGGGCGCCGCCGCGCTTGGCATCGGCGATGCGGTCGAGGGCGGCCAGGTAGGCGGACCGCTCGGGGATGAATCCCTGGACCGCGGGATCGGCGAGGTCCTCGGTCAACGGCCGGAACGAGGTCCAGCTGCCCAGGCGCGCCGACAGGGCCAGCACGTGCTCCAGCCCGTCGCAGCCGTGGCGATGCAGCACGGTGGTCGTCCACACGGTCTTGCCCGCCCGCCCGCAGGCCTCCATGGCCTCGACCACGCGGTCGTGGGCGCCCTCGGCCTTGTAGGGGTCGTTGGTCTCGGGCGGGCCGTCGAGGCTGAATTGCACCAGATCCACGGGAGCGATGTCGCCGAAGCGGTCCATCAGCCCCTCGCCCGTGGTGGACAGCGCCACCTCGAAGCCGAGATCCGCGGCCGCGCGGAACATCCGGCCGGCGTCCTCCCGCAGCAGCGTCTCGCCGCCGGAGAACGTCAGCATCACCGCGCCCAGCTCCCGCAGCTGCTCGAGGATGCGTCGCACGTCCTCCAACGGCAGCTCGTCGTGCTCGAGGCGCCACCAGTCGCAGAACGGGCAGCGGTACACGCAGCGCGACGTGGTGTTCCATTGCACGGCGATGGGGACGCGCCGTCGGGCCAGGGAGACCTTGAGCAGCCCGGCGCCGCCGCGCATCCAGCGTGGGGTTTCCACCATGGATTCAGAGGATAGCCGATGCGCGGTGGATCGACGATCTCGCGCGGCTCAAGGGGCGTCCGGGGGCGTCGCGGAAGGCGTCGAGGTCTAGATCTCCTGCAGGACGAACTCGCCGGGGAGGGTCCAGCCCATGTCGATCTCGAAGGCCCCGGTGAGCGTGCTCGGGCCGGCCGTGCCTCGCCACTCCACCGAGTAGACCTCGCCCCAGAACTCACCGGAGAGCGTGCCGCTGGCGTCGCCATTCTCGTCGGCCTCGCCCACGATCTGGTTCTCGTACACGTCCCAGCCGATCTCGCACACGATCATGCCCTCGATGTTGCAGTCGACGATCGCGGCCCAGGTCTCGCATTCCTCTTCCCAGTACCCCATGTCGATCAGGGTGATGCCCTCGTACTCGCCGTCCCACTCGCAGCCGTCGGCGTCGTCGTCGTCCACGACGTCGTCGTCGTCGGCCGCGTCGTCGTCATCGGCCGCGTCGTCGTCGTCGGTGGCGGCGTCGTCGTCGTCGCCGGAGGCGTCGTCGTCGTCGCTGGAGGCGTCGTCGTCGTCTCCTGCCGCG